>JANOMP010000145.1:0-23521 GCA_031420365.1 Cytophagaceae bacterium | reverse complement strand
CATAGAACAATTATACAAAAACGATTGAAACAATCCGGGCAGAGATGGGGAAACTCAGGTGCACAAAATGTACTCAATCTCAGAGCAATTAATGCGAGTGGAATGTGGAATAAAGTCATCCAAAATATTAAAATTGCCGCCCAATATGCCAATACTATAAAATTGGCCGCTTAGCGACAATTTGAATTGCACCCGATTTACAGGATTTAAAGTGAAACCCTAAATTTTATAAAATTAAATAATGATTGCTGTTTACTGAATTTATTGTTTGCCTTAATTTTCGCGTCGGCTCGTTCGAAAAAAAAGAATCGGAGTGGCGTTCCACAAAAAAATATGCACAAATCGGTATGCCGAATCGAATAAACCTAAAGGGCGTCCCCCTTTAAAATTTGATTGTTGGATTTAATTCTTGAACCTATCAAATCTAATAAAATACAAAAGAAAAAGAAAATTATTAGAATAAGAATAATTTACTTTAATATTGTATCAGCCTAAAGGAAAGGAAGCAACTCAATTATAAGTACCCAAATTTTCCCAAAATGTATAAATCACGAAGATCATTCATTAAAAAAGTATCTGCAAGTGCTATTACCATAAGTATCGGAGGCATTTTACCTGGGTTTTCAGCCAAAAGCTATTCCAAAATACATGGTGCTAATGAAAAAATAGTAGTAGCAGCTATGGGCGTAAATAGCCGTGGGCTAGCCGTAGCCAAAAACTTTGCTTCCCAAACCAATTGCGAGGTTTTGCATATTTGTGATGTTGATTCAAGAGCATCAAAAATTTGTATTGACGAAGTTTCAAAAATTCAAAAACAAAAGCCTAAAGATACTCCAGATTTCCGCATGGCTTTGGAGGATAAAAATGTGGATGCACTTATCGTCACAGCTCCAGACCATTGGCATGCTCCTGCGGGATTGCTAGCTTCTGCTGCTGGCAAGCATGTGTATTTAGAAAAGCCGTGCAGCCATAACCCCAAAGAAGGCGAAATGCTGATCCAATCAGCTAAAAAATACGGAAGAGTTATGCAAATGGGCAATCAACGACGATCTTGGCCAAATGTTGCTGCAGCAATAAAGGAGCTTCATGCTGGGGTTATAGGCCGACCTTATTACGCCAAAACTTGGTATACCAACAACCGGGCATCAATTGGCATAGGTAAAAAAGTGAATGTTCCGTCTTGGCTAAATTTCGATTTATGGCAGGGTCCTGCCCCCCGGATGCCTTTTCAGGATAATTTGATTCATTACAACTGGCATTGGTTTTGGCATTGGGGCACTGGTGAAGCATTAAACAATGGTACACACATGGTAGACCTTGCTCGCTGGGGCTTAGGTGTTGATTTTCCAAGCAAAGTAAATTCATCAGGTGGGCGTTATCGCTTTCAAGACGATTGGGAAACCCCTGATACACAGATGATTTCGATTGAATTTGCAAATAAAAGTCTTATAACTTGGGAAGGTAGGTCCTGCAACGGAAAACTCGATGAAGAAAATAGCGTTGGTGTTTTATTCTATGCCGAAAATGGCTCGATGCTTATAGGAAGTGGTAATGCTTACAAGATTTTTGACCTTAAAAATAACTTAATTAAAGAGGTAAAAAATGACTTTGAAATTGATCCAAGAAACCTTCAAAACCCATCTCAACAGCTAGATGCCCTACATATTCAAAATTTCTTTGATGGTATAAGAAAAGGTACACCTGTAGTTTCAGATATTGATGGTGGCTACAAAAGCACCCTGCTCATGCAGCTAGGTAACATAGCTCAGCGTACAGGACGAACCCTAAATATTGACTCCAATAATGGCCATATTTTCAATGACGAAGCTGCAATGAAATATTGGTCGAGAAGTTACGAACCGGGCTGGGAGCCAAAAGTGTAAAATCATGGATAAAAAATCTACATTCGTAGAAAACCGTTTGCTTTCTCTAGATACTTTGAGAGGTTTTGATATGTTTTGGATTATTGGTGGCGAAGAACTAGTTCATGCCCTGTCAAAAATATACTCAAACTCTTTTTGGAATTTGTTAGCAGAGCAATTGGAGCATCCCTATTGGAATGGTTTTACTTTTTACGACCTTATTTTTCCCTTGTTCATCTTTTTAGCAGGTGTTTCTACTCCATTATCGATTGGAAAGGCATTAAATGCAGGTAAAAGCAAACAAGAAATTCTACTTAAAGTTTTGAAGAGAGGTTTGATTTTATTCCTTTTAGGCATTATTTACAACAACGGATTGGAAATAAGACCATTCGATGATATAAGATTCATGAGCGTCTTAGGCCGAATTGGCATTGCATATATTTTTGCAAATGTCATTTTCCTATACGTCAAAGAGAACTTGCTCATCTACTGGTTTGCAAGCTTAACTGTTTTTTATTGGCTCATTCTTAAGTTTACGTCGGCACCCGGATTTCCTATGGGCGACTTGAGCATGGAAGGAAATTTCGCTTCCTATTTCGACCGAATGGTTCTACCCGGAAAACTATCTAGAGGAATTCATGACACTGTTGGTCTTTTTAATAATATCCCTGCAATTGGCAATGCTTTAGCGGGAATAATTACTGGCATTTATTTACAAAAAGAAAAAATAACTCCTTCTAAAAAAGCTCTTTATATTGCATTTTCTGGATTAATTGCATTGATAATTGCACAAATATGGAATCTTGATTTTCCTATCAATAAAAACCTTTGGTCTAGTTCTTTTGTAATGCAAACAGTAGGTTTGAGTTTGTTACTTTTTGCACTTTTTTATTATGTAATAGATGTCCTAAAGTATAATCGGTGGACACTATTTTTCAAAGTGATAGGGATGAACGCTATCCTCATTTATATCTCAGGTAAATTTATTGACTGGGACTTTACAGCAAATGCATTCTTTAAATGGATGAGGCAACTTGTTGGAGAGCCTTATTCTATTTTGGTGATTGCAGTAGCCCTAGTGATTATAAAATGGGTATTCTTAAAATTCCTTTATAATAGAAAAGTATTTTTACGAGTTTAAACTAAAAAAAATGACACTCTCGATATTTAAAAATGCCGAAGAAATGGGTAAAGCTGCAGGAAAAAAAGCAGCCCAAATCTTAAGAAAAATTATTCAAGAAAAAGGTTCAGCCAATATCATTCTTGCAACCGGGGCGAGCCAATTTGAGGTACTCGAACAAGTACTTTCAGAAAAAGACATTTCCTGGTCCAATGTCACCGTGTTTCACTTAGATGAGTATATAGGTCTTCCAATAACACACCCTGCGAGCTTTCGAAAATACCTTTTGGACAGATTTATTACTATTGTAAGTCCGAATTTAAAAGAAGTCTTCTTAATCAATTGTGAAAACGATGGAAAAGAAGAATGTAAAAGACTCGGAGAAATAATCGAAAAACACCCCATTGATTTAGCATTTGTGGGATTTGGAGAAAATGGGCATTTAGCCTTTAATGATCCGCCAGCAAACTTTGAAACCGAAGAGCCTTACTTAGTGGTAGATTTAGATAATGCTTGCCGACAACAGCAATACGGCGAAGGGTGGTTTGAAAGTTTAGAATCCGTTCCTAAACAAGCCATTAGCATGTCTATAAAGCAAATTATGAAAACAAAATATATCATTTGTTCGGTACCTGATACTAGAAAAGCTGAGGCTGTAAAAAACTGCCTAAATGGAGAAATCAGTAATCTCTACCCCGCCAGCATTTTACAAAAACACCCCAATTGTGAGTACTTTTTAGATCAAAATGCTGCTAACCTTTTGCCAGAAAGTGTTTTGAGAAAAGCAAAAATAATTTAGGCATGTTTTCGAAAATTAAAATATTCAATGGCAAAGTAATAACTCCAAATGCTATATTAGAAAACGCTTCTGTGCTTATTTCAGAAGGAAAAATCATAGGAGTTGAAAAAGGAAACCCAAACTTACCCGATGCTTTAGAAATTGATGCTAAGGGGAAATACATTTCTCCTGGTTTTATAGATATACATCTGCATGGAGGTGGTGATAGTGACTTTATGGATGGTACACCAGAAGCTTTTTTGACCATTGCCGAAACCCATGCTAAATATGGCACAACCGCCATGTTTCCCACTACCTTGACCGCCGAACCAGAAGATTTAGTAGCAACCCTAGAATCTTTTGAAATTGCAAAAAGTAGAAATTCAAAAGGGGCTACTATGCTAGGTATGCACCTCGAAGGTCCATATTTTGCCATCAACCAAAAAGGGGCTCAGGATCCTCGTTTTATCCGAAATCCTGATGAATCAGAATACAAAAAACTTATTAAAAATTACAAAACAATTAAACGATGGAGTGCCGCTCCTGAGTTGCCTGGGGCTTTAGAATTTGGTAAATTTTTAGTTGAAAACAACATCCTTCCTGCCATTGCCCACACTGATGCCATTTACGAAGAGGCAGAAGAGGCTTTTCGAAATGGATATACCTTGGCAACGCACTTTTATTCCGCCATGCTGGGTGTAACCCGTCGCAACGCCTACCGCTATGCAGGAGTAGTAGAAGCCGCCTACCTCATTGACGACATGGATGTAGAGATAATTGCGGATGGTGCACACTTGCCTGCTCCCCTTTTAAAGTTAATTTACAAAATAAAAGGCCCCAATAAAACAGCCCTTATTACCGATGCCATAAGAGCGGCTGCAATGCCAGAGGGCAAATCACTGTTAGGGGGATATAAAAACGGAGTGGAAGTAATAGTAGAAGATGGTGTAGCCAAAATGCCAGACAGAAGCTCATTTGCTGGAAGCGTTGCAACTTTTGATCGCTTGGTGAGAACCATGCTAACTTTGGCAGAAGTGCCCTTGTTAGACACCATAACAATGGCTAGCCTTACTCCTGCAAGAATAATGAAGGTGCAAGACCGAAAAGGCTCTATAGAAATTGGCAAAGATGCAGATCTTATCCTATTTGACCAAGATGTTAATATACAAATGACCATGGTAGAAGGCAGGATAATTTATCAATTATAAGCCTACCTTTTTTAAACTCACTACTTGCCCATTTCTTTTTTTACTTAAATCAGCCGCCTCAATAAATGCACAAATTTCTAAAGTTTCCTCTTTATCAACGGGTGAAATACCGGTTTCAAAGAAATTGATAATTTCTATCAATAAAGGATCATACCCATTGTAAGGCCCAAGAGGACTAATCCCTTTTTCACCAAAGGCAGTACCGCCGTAATCTTGTTTACCATTTTTTATTCCCCTGAAAGTACCTATTCGGCCATCTTTCCATTTGGCAGTAAATACTTCTTGATCTATTCCAATAGTTCTTTGGACACTCTCGCAACCTGTTCCCATCACCGTAAACAACATTTCTACCCCATGTATTCCGTACCAAAACAAATCAGGATGTGTTTTTTCAAACTTCATTGGACAGTACGTATCTGCTCCTTGTACTTTGCCCAATGAGCCATTTTTAATTTCTGACATTCTCTTAGCAAACCTTAATGAAGAAGAAGAAAAAACGGGTACATTATACTTTTCGGCAGCTGTAAATATTTCTTTTGCGTCTTTCAATGAAGCGGCTATGGGCTTATCAATAAATGTTCTTTTTCCACTTTTGAATACTTGCATAGCTTGTTCTAAATGCCTTCTCCCATCGTTGGTTTCTAACAATACAACATCTACCTTTCCCAGCAATTCTTCTATAGAGTTTACAATCTCAACACCCATTTTCTTAACCTCCTCTGTGTACCCAGGAATCCTCTCCGTGCTTGAAACTATATCCAAACTTCCTTGTGGATAAGCCGCAACCACCTTGTAGCCTTTAAAAGCGGCATCGCCTCTCAGCAAAGACTTAGTGAAAGCTACCGCGTGGGAAGTATCCAAGCCAATAATTCCTACTCGCTTTCTAAGTACATTTTGTGGAGAAGCATTTGCCCTTGTCAAGAAAGTTAAGCCAAAACTTGCAGCTACCACAGGTGCAAAAAAATCGCGTCTATTGAGTTTGTTCATTTTATTCTTTTAAAATTTCCAAGATCTAATTTTATGGCCTTTTACAGCATAAAAGGCAAGATAAGTGTAACATGGAAAAAGCACCCAATAGGCCAATCGCACATTGTAAACATCGGCAAAATGACCATAAACAAGTGGCATAATAGCGTTTCCACAAAGCATCATGATTAAAATAGATGCTCCTAGTTTTGTGAATTTACCTAGGCCGTCGAGAGCCAAAGGCCAAATTCCAGCCCAAATCAATGAATTTGCCAATCCCAACATTACCAAAAACCAAATAGAAATATCCGCTTTTAAGCCCAAGAAATTTACTTCTCCTTTAGCATAAATGACAAGTAAAGTCAGGACTAATCCCAGAAGAGTGCAAAAACGTAAAGCATTTACTTGGGATATAATCTTCGGCATCAGAATAATGCCGAGCACATAGCCACAAATTGTGGCTGCAAGCGTAAAAGAAGGAAAAACCTTGGCCTCTAGTAATTGAATATCCATAGAGCCAGCATAGCCAATTATGGTATCAATAGCTATCACTTGAGTACCCACATGCATGAAAATAGCAAGGGCACCCAGTATTAAATGTGGAAATTGAAAAATGCTTGTTTTGGTTGTTTTACTATCTGTTACTTCTACGCTGTGGCTATCGGTGTCAATTTCTGGAAGTGGTGAAAAACGAATGCCTAAACCAAGTAAAAAAAGTACTATCCCAACAATGAAATAGGGTTTTATTACTCGCTGAACAAGCTCGTCTAAAGCAAGGGCTTTTTCAACTTCATTCATATTGGCAAGATTCTTAAAAAGGTCGCTATCTGTGGCACGAAGTACTACGGCTGCAAAAATAAGTGGTGCCAAAATACCAGCTGCCTTATTACAAATGCCCATGATGCTGATTCGCTGAGCCGCTCTTTCTTTTGGCCCCAAAATAGTAATGTATGGATTTGCAGCAGTTTGAAGAATCGCCAATCCTGCTCCTAGTGTAAATAAACCAATCAAAAAAATATAATAAGTACGACTGTAAGCGGCAGGAATAAAGATAAAAGCACCCACAGACATAATCCAAAAGCCATACATAATTCCTTGTTTGAAACCTACTTTTTGCAATAAAAAAGAAGCTGGAACCGAGATTAAAAAATAAGAAATGTAAAAAGCAAAAGTGACTAAATAGGCTTGGAAATTAGAAAGTTCACAAGCTATTTTAAAATACGGAATCAAAATTGCGTTGATCCAAGATACAAAACCAAAAATAAAAAACATCACCGCCACTATGGCAATAGATACACGAGTTTCGCTTTTGCTCAAAGTGCTAACCGCTACAGCTTTCGGCATATTTCTATAATAATTATTGAATAAACACTTAAAAGTAAGCAAAATATTTAAAGTATTTAAAAAAAAATGAAACAATAATGTATCCCTATTACCTATACTGGCCACATAAACCACTATGGACTAAAAGTCCATAGTTTTCATACAGACTGAAAGTCTGCCTATTCGACGATGAAATTTGTATTGTCATTAGAATCAGGATTTCTATGATGTTCCAAATATTCATTTACCATTTCATCTGTAATATTTCCGGTACTCCAACAACCAATTCCTATTGCCCAAATTGACGACCACAATATCTCTTTTTTAACTCCGGGAATTCCATTTGTAATTTTCTTGATGAACGACCTTTTAACAACTTTACTAGAGTACTCAAATCTTTAGATCGTCTATATTCTATGTGCATATGAATATGATTTGGTGTCGGCATTGAGTGGCAGTAATGTAAACGAAATAGCTTTAAAGAAAGAGAACACTATACTTAAAGATACAATTGAGAACCTCAAAGGTGAATTAGAATGTGTTGAAAAAGATTTGGAGTGGTATCTGAGCAATAGCAAAGTTGATGCCTTATGGGAAAAATATGATGGTCAAACCTTTAACATAACAATGCCAGACGGTTCTTTGGTGCCTAGGTTTGTTGATTCACCGAAAGATATTTACGAAATAATATTATCATCTTATAAATAAATACAACTATGCAACAATTTGTAAATCCATTCGAAAACAAAGTAATTTCTTACCACACACCAAACAACTATTACAATGAACAAAATCATTCAAATGATAAATCTTCTACGGGTAAATTTGCCTTATTTTTTGGAATATTATCCCTCCTTCTTTTACTATTTGGCGTTCTTTTTCTTATTATTAGGAAACAAGATTTGGTAGAAGAAGGAAAGGGGAAAATGCTTCTTGAAGAAGAGGAAATAACTGATCAAATTCCTGAGGTTATTTAATTGTCCTTAAATAATTCCAAAGAAAATAAATAATTTTCGATTTATACTAACCAGTAAAATCGAAAATTATTTTTTTAATAAATCAGGAAATTGTATTGGGTTAAGGTCGATAGGAGGTTTTGTCTTCAAAATGGTATACTTTGGAACGGAAACGATGGTATTTTTTAATGCAAATCATTGGTACACTTTCATGCGATTCGGTGGTACACTTTGATAGGATTATACAGTTGAACTGATTCTTGCCATACTTATTTACCATTCCACCTTGTGGCCATTCTTCTTTTCCACGGACTAATTTCTGGACATCACCTAAAACTAAGTCAATGGTACCAAAGTTTTTCATTAAATAATCGTAGATAAATTGGTATACTTCCACCGAAAGTTCAATTAAGAAATGCAACAGAGGTATAATTTTTTATTATTTTGTTACGCGCCCTATGCCAAACTGATTACCAGCTTTTTCAGCTTTATTCCCAGAGAAATTAATCTCAACCATTTTCTCGCTTGCTATACTGTTGTTAAATTCATCCTGCAGAGTTAGAATAATTTTACGTGTTTTAACATCAATTACCTCACCGCTTGATGGATAGGCGTATTTTCCATCCATGCTGAAAGTAACCCATCCTGGCATATCCTGTAAAGGAATTGTGGTAAGTTGCTGAAAAGGTTTTACTGCACTAAAAACATGCATGCGCATATTATATCCATCGCTCAGCCATACTTCTTTTTCATCGGGAGTTAGGCCGATACCGTGGCTGGGGTTGCCGTGCCTTCTTACCGGACCTATATTCCAACCTTCCACAGTGATACGAGCAATCTTCTTTCCGCTCTTCAGGTCTCCGACTTCAAAGCCAAGCAGGCTATCCACATTAACAAAAGTCAAAGTTTCTTTACCATTAATGGTAAAGGGACGAATGCCATTTCCAAAAGGGCCAACCTTTTTAACAATGGTATGGGTTTTTGTATCTGTTATGTGTAAATATGGCGATGCTATGTCGGCCAGATAGGCATGATCTCCGGATAAGCCATAGAGCGTATTATGTGCGCGGCGAAGCACCTCTATTTTTTTAATGATATTCCCAGATTCGCAATCGATCACATTCCAAAAAGTTTTCTCCAGAGAAGGCAGATACATGGTTTTGCCATCTGGAGAAATCGACATTCGGTCGCACCCTCCTTCAAATGTTTTCTCCCACAATACTTTTTCTGTAGTTAAATCTATACGTTGGAGAGATTCGAGCGTACTTACATAAATGCTATTGAGAGGCACACTTACTGCAAGCCCTTTAACATTCGACGGTATCCCATCTTTGCGAAGCCCTTGAGTGCTAATGCGTTTGACAAAACGATGATTGTTATCTATATCAAAAACAAGAATGCCATGCCCCCCGTATCCAAGGTAATTTCGAATTCCTGGTACCGCCACATACAGGTATCGTCCTGATGCTGGTGGGTTAACTTCTGGAGCAGGGTTATGTTTAAATAAGGGTGTCCATGCTGTTGTAAACATTATAATCAACCCGCATAACGTAAAAGTGTTAGTTTTTGCTTTCATAATATAATTTGTATAAAATACTCCAGAAACATAAGCACCAACAAGCTTACTCTTACTGATTGGTTAATAATCAGCAATGGACTTTTGGTTATAGTAATTTTCTATCTCCTCCTTTGAGGGTGTTTCTTTAGGTCTGACAAGTCTAAAACCTACGAAAGGTGCATCAGTCAACCACCAGATACTTTTGGGAAGCTGAGGGTCTCGCTTCTTCCATTCTTTAGAAGAGCCCTTCCGTTTTGCAGAGCGCAGATCATCCCGAACATCCATCCATGAACCGCCTCGTACTGAACCGGGATAAAGCTTAGTGGGCTTAAACCAGGGATTATGGGCAGCTTCTCCTTCCAGTTGCTCAGGATATTTCTCTATATATTGATCCATTGTCCACTCAGCAACATTTCCATGCATATCATACAGCCCCAAGGCATTGGGTGTTTTTGTCCCAATTTTATGATAGCCTTCTTCACTGTTATCCCGAAACCAGGCGTATTCATTCAGCTCATTCGGATTGTTTCCAAAATAGTAGGCGGTATTTGTTCCGGCACGGCATGCATATTCCCATTCTGCTTCTGTAGGAAGTCTGTAAAAATGACCTGTTTTTGCAGAAAGCCATTTTGCAAACATCAGGGCAGCGTAATGCGTCATGTTAATGGCAGGGTATCCATCTCTTCCCATTCCAAAACTCATGTCTATATACGGGGGTGTGGGTGAAGTAATGGCATCTACTTCAATCTTTACTTCAGCGTTTAGGGGTGATTTAATGTTCTTTAAATTAGAAATCTCCTCATTAACAAACAGATCGTATTGCTCCCAGGTTATTTCATATTTACCCATCCAAAATGAGTCAACCTTTACTTTACGTTGGGGGCCTTCGTCCCCGCTTCTGCCGGCTTCCGGTTCGGGGCTTCCCATCATAAATGTTCCACCGGGTACAGGAATTAATTCAACACTTACATCAGAGCCAGGAATCTTTTGTGAATAAGGTGAAAATTCCGGTGGATCTGTTCTTTTATCCTTTTCATAGCCTAAATTAAAACCATTGAAAAGAAGCAGGAATATGATAAATAGAAGACCTTTCATGAATTTTTTATTAACATGACCCTTAATCCATTACTTAAAGGTAGGAAAAAGTTTTTTTAACTCATCCACAGAGACCTGGGAGCCATATTGGCAAAGTTCGAATGCTTCTGCATATTTAAATTTACTGCCTCTGTCCTGACCATACAGCTGCACCAGTCGATCCCGGTATTTATTGGCCACTCCGGCAATTGCTTTTTGGTGAATTCCCAGAATATACTCCTGTCGCTGTTGTGCATTCTGTGGTACATTGGGTAAAGTCCTCCCTCCCCAGGAATCTGCATCCGCAAATTGTGAGGACATAGCCCTGATGCAGTTCCATTTTTTTTCAGCAATTTCATCAATACCTATAACAATGGTAGGCTCAAAAGGATAGGGTCTCTGAAAATTATCAGAATAATACATAAAAATGGGGTTCTTTTTGGTGGGAGGGGTATCAGGCGTAAAAAAGGCTGCAGCAACCAAAACAGCAGCATCTTCCACCAAAGCTCCCGTATATCTATGATCAGCATGGTAATCATAAGGGCGGTGAACTAAAACTATATCTGCCTGCCAATCACGAATAAGCCTGGCTACGGTCTTACGGTTTTCCAAAGTAGGCATAAGCTCTCCATCATGGATGTCCAAAACTTCTGTTTCAATACCTAATATTCTGGCGCATTCCTGTACTTCAGCTAATCTCCTAATAGCCAACGGCGCTCCGGCTTCCTTAAAATGGCCAATATCACCATTGGTCATGGACACAAATTTTACTTTATGTCCTTGTGCAGCCCATAAGGCAGCCACACCACCTGCCTTTAATTCACTGTCATCCGGGTGGGCTCCAAATGCAATAATTCTCAGGGGCTCTGTATTGGATTGCTGAGCAAATAAAGAAGATAATATGATGGTTATCATCAGGGGGAAAATCAGCGAAAATTTTTTCATGAAAATAGTATTTTTAATAAAATGAAATAATGTATTCATCACAAGCTTTTAAGCTTTCGAAAGTTCTTCCTGGAAAAAAAGCTATTTTAGCTCTTTAATTCGTATATCTTTCCATCTGACTTTAATACCACCCCCACTGTGGATCTGAAGGGCAATAACTCCTTCTCCTGCTCCTATTTTTTCATCTTGGAGATGAATCATTTGCTTTCCATTTAACCAGGTTGTTATTTCATCGCCCACCGCTTGAATACGCAAGTGATTCCAGCCACCCGGGTTCAGGTTTTTTTCATCTTCGGGATTGGGCTTGATTACCCAGCCACGCCCCCCGCTAGTTGATTCATAAATTCCCCCTGTATGGAGATCCTTGGGCGCCACCTCTACCTGCCAACCGCTAATACTTGTTCCTTTAATGCCTGAGCGAATGAATACACCACTGTTTCCATTAGCCTCCAGCTTAAAATTAAGGTTTAGGATAAAATTTTTATATGGATTATTGGTAGAGAGATACCCATATTTCTTATCAGGACCGCTTTCACATATAAGTTCCCCGTTTTCTACATACCATTGTTCTGTACCGTGTTTTGTCCAGCCAGATAAGTCTTTTCCATTAAAAATACGCTTATTCCCCTGAGAATAAGCAGCCTCAGATAGGAGAAAAAAAGAAAATAAAAAAAATAGATACTTCATAGATTTATTATTTAATTGTTATTTAATTTGAATAAAGTTGTATATAATCCTATTAAAACAACAGGGCTTTTTCTAAAGAGTCGCAGCACTCCTGCCAAGGTCTACTAGTGAAGTTCTGGGGCCATCTGATCAGCCGAAGTCACCCCAGGCGCAAGCTCAATGATTTTGAAATTACGGAAGTGAATCTGTGCACCCTCGGCTTCCAGACAGAGATAACCCTTCTTTTGAGTTGATTTGCTTATTCCATTCACAAATTTGCCGTTCACAGCAAGTTTGATCACACCATCTATGCACACTACATCATAAGTATTCCACTCCCCTTTGCCCTTAACCCGGTTTTCAATCGACTTGCTTCTGGTACCTCGGGGATTGTCCGGGACAGTTACTACCCCACCAACACCAAAGAGTTCGCCGTGAACATAGGCGACCGGCGGCGTAACTCCATTCCGTATATTAAGATTGACCCAATCCAGGTCGAGCATTTGAACTTCCACACCATCGGGCAAACGATTCTTCTCATCGGCATTGGCTTTGCTCCATACGAAAACTCCCGAATTTCCTCCTGGCTCGATATGTTTCCATTCAACATGTAACATAAAATTTTCATATTGTTTTTCAGACCGTACCACCCCGATAGGCAGACCTGTAGAAAGCAAGCTGCCATCTTTCTGCACCGACCAGGTTTCCTTTGTGGTATTGACATTAACCCATTTTAAGGGCTTATCTTTCTCCTTAGATTTTGAGGTATTAGCATCCATACTTTTGGCTGTGCCAAACTCAAAAAGGATATCCTGGGCAAAAGAAAACCTAGTATCACCCAGCATTACACATAGTAGTGCAACCATCATTTTTAATGAAATTTTCATTGAACTTTCTTTAATCATAAAACCTTAGTAATTCCGGGTATCGCAACCCCAGGACCTGGCCAATTCAAATCCCACCTATACTGATTAAACTCAGGACCCAAAACCTGGTTGGAATTGATTGCTTGCTCCCAGGTGATGGTCTGCCCGCTATAGCCTACCATTCTACTTAAAATTGCCAGCATGGTACTATTTGTCATAATTTCGCCGTCATTCTTTGGTTTATCTTCACGAATCGAGGCGAAAAGTTCATTATGTTGAGTCTGGTACGGGTCGTTTTTTTCGCCCTGGTACTGCCAGTTGTTTTTACCGGTTATTTTATGCACGTCGCCACCAATGAAAGCATTGCCCTGAGTACCGGCTATCTCCACTGTATTTCTAGTGGAACACCCTAATTGCTGACGACAAAAATTAAATCCTTTGGCGCCGTTCTCATAGTCATATTCTATAGCAAAATGATCATATATATTCCCAAATTTCTCATCAACTCTGGCCTGCCTTCCTCCGCTTCCGGTAGCCTTTACAGGCATTTTATCACCCATAGCCCATGACATCATATCCAAACTATGCACAATCATCTCTACGATAAAGTCTCCCGACAGCCAGTTGTAATAATACCAGTTACGCATCTGGTATTCCATTTCAGTCCATTCCGGCTGCCGGGGTTTATACCAAACTCCATGACCATTACGGGTAGAGGAAATAGTTTTTATCTCACCAATTTCCCCACCTAACACTTTTCCAAAAAGGGCTCTTTTGGGATCATCGTATCGAAAAGTGAATCCCGATACCAGTGAGAGCCTTTTTTCCTTGGCAATTTTTGCTGCTGCCAAGACTTTACGTACACCAGGGGCGTCCACAGCGACCGGTTTTTCGCAGAAAACATGTTTACCCGCATTTATGGCAGCGGTAAGGTGATCAGGACGGAATCCCGGGGGAGTGGTCAATAAAATTACATCCACATCAGATTCTATTACTTTCCTATAAGCGTCGAAACCCACAAATTTATTTTCATTGGTAACCCTTACCTTGTCAGGATGTGCCTTAAGAAGGATATCATAAGACTCATCCAGACGATCCTTGAAAACATCTGCCATGGCAGTAATAACCACATCAGGATCAGCGCTTAATGCCTGGCTGGCAGCTCCGGTACCTCTTCCACCACATCCTATCAACCCGACTTTTAATGTGTTTTTACTTCGGGCAAATGTGGGATTTTGAAATCCCACATTTAACCCAATGGTACTCCCAAGTACTACAGCACCAGTTGATTTCAAAAATGATCTACGATTTGCTCCCCAAGATTTAGACATATTTTCTTTCATGATAATTTAATTGCAATATAATAAAAGTAGTGGTTTATTCTTTTACCTGGTTTGATTTTTTCCAATGTCTTCTTTTAAATACAAAAAAAAAGATGTGATATTCATAATACTTTATGACTTATTTACCTGGCAATCTGCTTAAAAAAGGAAAAGACTGATTTTCGATATGTGCTTCATTAATATACTTTCCAATTTGCTTAACTATTTCCGGATAAGCGACTGCGAGGTTCTTTGTTTCTCCCGGATCTTTTTCAAGATCATATAATTCAAATGATGTTTCATTTCTGTCAAAAACATTGTACTTCACCCCTTTCCATTTTCCCATTCTTACCGCTTGTCTGCCACCAAGTTCATGAAATTCCCAATATAAGTACGGATGTTGCTTTTGCACTCCCTGAGCCAACAGTGTGGGCAAAATGGACATGCCATCAATATTTCGGGGTGTTCTTTGCCCGGTAAGGCTGGCAAACGTAGGCATGAAATCCCAAAATGCACCGATATGCTTATTTACGCTTCCTGCTTTTATTTTGGCCGGCCAGTATGCTATCATTGGCACCCTTATTCCGCCTTCATACAAATCTCTTTTTACACCTTTGAGAACTCCGGTGCTGTTGAAAAATTTTGGATCGTGTCCGCCTTCTGCATGCGGACCGTTATCACTAGTAAAAATTACCAGCGTATTATTATCAATATCGAGCGATTTTAACTTTGCGAATACTTGTCCAACATAGGTATCCAAACGGGTAACCATGGTTGCATATGTTGCTTTTGGATAGCCTTGTGGCTCATAACCTTTCCCTTCCCAATTAGGCGGAATAACTTTAGGCTGTTCGTTAAACTGTTTTTTGTAATCTTCAAAACCATTATCTTTTGGACCTTGTAAGGCAGCATGCGGCAAGGTGTAGGACAAATACAGAAAGAATGGCTTCTCTTTATTTCTGTCGATGAAACTCAGGGCTTTCTCCTGGATGATATCTGCTGCATAATGCGTCTGTATTTTGTGTGTATTGGGTAAATTTACCCTCTCAGAATTGTCCCATAAATGATCAGGATAATAGTTATGAGATTGCCGCTGACAGTTATATCCGAAAAACTCGTCAAAGCCCTGTTTATTCGGATCCCCGGATGTTCCGACAAAGCCCATACCCCATTTTCCAAAATTACCGGTTACATACCCGGCTTTCTTCATTACTTCAGCAATGATTATGGCCGAGTCGGGCAATGGCCATTGGCCTTCGGGTTGAGTTTCCCTATTCCCTCTGATATAGGTATGACCGGTATGCATGCCCGTCATTAAAGAAGATCTGGAAGGTGCACAAACCGATGTTCCTGCATAGAATTGTAAAAAACGCATTCCGTTTTTAGCCATCGAATCCAGGCTTGGGGTACGGATCAATTTCTGCCCATACGCTCCTATATCGGAGTAACCCAAATCATCTGCTAGAATAAAAATGATATTAGGGCGTGAATCTTTCTGCTGTGATTTAAACGATAGATTTGTAACAACCAATATCGTGAAGAATATAATCAGGATTAAGTTTATTCTTTTCATGCTTATTGTTAGAGTTAACGTTTCTTTTATCAGGATTTAATCAATTTTAATCGGAGTGATTTCACATCCATCATACGATTTCCTTTCATTGATGTGGGATGAAGTATTAATTTGCCTTGTCCTTTTTCCAGTTTCATTATACCAATCTTTAAAAGCTTAAACTCCTTTTCATAGGATTCCAATTCTCTTTTAACCCTGTCGAAATTTGGATTAAGTGGTGGATCAAATGCTTCCCGGATAATACCGCTTAATTTATTACTGCGAAAAGTAATTTCAAATGCAGATCCTATAGTTTCTGAAGAAGCAGTATAATACATACTTACTTCATAGCTGCCTGAAGTATGAATATCAACATCCCAACTGGCATAAGAATCTATATTGTCCAAATTTGTAATCCAGGAAGAATTCGGCGCCGGGGCGCTATATGAAAGATGGCTATTTCCATGTCTGTGCAGATCAGCATCCTGTGAAGGCAGAACGGACAAAGGAAATTCGGAATAACCAACCGGATGCCACCGAACGGAATCGATATTTTTAATAACATCTGAATACCAGCGCTGCAGCGTATCATTTAAAGACCTATAAATGACGGGATTTGTTTTAGCAATATTATATCGCTGGCCGGGATCATTTTGAAGGTTATACAACTCTCCTTCCATGGCAAGATATGATCCTTTACGGACACTTCGTTTCTTGTTAATAGCAGAAAATAAAAACCGATCCGGCCATATAGGATTTTGACCCGTTAAAAGAGGTTTTAAGCTTAGGCCATCGGGTGGTTTGCAGGCAGCAGTGGACACTTGTGCGAAATCAGCCAACGTGGGTAGTATATCAATGTAGGCAGCACTTTGCTTAACAACCAGGCCTTGTGCGATGTGTTTTGGCCAGCGAATTATAAAGGGTACCCTTACCCCACCTTCGTCTACTCCCCCCTTTCGGCCCTTCATATCGCCATTCCAGCGCCAGGCATTAGGGCCATTATCACTCATATATATTACAATAGTGTTATCAGACAACTTCAGTTCATCTAACTTTTTAAGCACTTTCCCTACATTCCAATCTATGTTTTCACACATTGCTAAAGCTGAAATGGTCTTATCTTTCTCTTCTAATGTTGAGTCTCGTGCGTACATGGAAATTCCGCGTGCATGAACAGGATCATAGAATACATCCGGAACCTGGAACGGAGTATGGGGTGAATTATAAGGCAGATAACATAAAAAGGGGCTTTCCTTATTTTTCTCTATAAATTTAATGGCTTTATTGGTAAGGTCATCGGTTATATAACCTTTGCTTTTTACTTCATTGCCATTATGATCTAGCGTGGTATTAAAATAATTGGCATAGTGGCCACTGCTGAAACCATAGAATTCATCGAATCCCCGACCGTTTGGATGAAAGGGGTATTGAGAGCCATTATGCCATTTGCCGAAAATGCCCGTACGATAACCTGCTGCTTTAAATATATCGGCCAAAGTACGTTCATCCAGGTTCATAAATTCCTGGTTCTGCGAAACGCCATACACCCCGGCCTTATAATGGTACCTGCCTGTTAATAATCCGGCACGTGTAGGAGCACATAAAGGGGCTACATAAAACCGGGAAAATTGAGCTCCCTGCTTAGCGAGGCCGTCAATATTAGGAGTTCGGATATTTTTATTGCCATTCATACTCAAATCTCCCCATCCCTGATCGTCGGCAAGGATAATGACGATGTTTGGCTTCTTATTATCTCTGAAACCCGTCTTATGCGCATCCATTTGCTTTGCCGGCTGACTGTACGCTACCATACTAAATACAGCTATTTCAGCTATACATATTAATATTACATATTTCAGATATATTATTGAATGCTGATACATATTTGTTTTTTTTCTATTGTTGACTTGAATGGTTTCATTCTTATGGTGGGTTCTAAAAATTGCTTTTTTTTATTTTGATTAAAAAAATCGTAGAACCCGTTAACCGATTTTCTCAAAATCATGATAAATTTATACTATTTATTCGGAATTAGCTCATCTAAAAATTTATTTTTGTTGATTTCTATCTATTTATCTATCTATATATCAGGCAATTAAACTTAAACTCTTATGACTTGTTCATACCTGAATAAATTGTAAGTTAAATTTATAAGTCCAATTATTCTGGTTGCTCTTCCAATGCCAACAGACCTAATAAATAAACCATTCATACTTTGTTCCATAAAGCCAAATACGTGTTCCACTCGTGCCCTTGTTTTGGATTTAAAAGTATTGTTTGCTTTTTGCTCTTCTGTCAAAGGTTTATTGCGATATCCTTTTTCATGAACTTTGTTTTTAAATTTATATTTCGATATTGTTTTTTCTTGTTCTTCACCTGTGTAAGCACTGTCTGCGTGTAAATCTTGTCCATCATCATTTTTATTTAACAAATCATCTAAGGCTTGTGAATCGTGGACAGAGGCATCGGTAACGGCAAAGCTGTTAATGAATTTGCTTTTGGTATCTACTTTTGCATGATTTTTATAGCCGTAAAATATTTCGTTGTTTTTCTTTGTCCAACGCGCATCAATATCTTTGTGGCATTTTTTGTGAGGGTGATCGTTCCACAGATCATCGCCATCCCCTTTTTTTATTTTTTCGTTTTCTTCTCTCGTATTGCGTTGGCGTGGGGCTATTGTAAAACTCGCATCTACAAGTTGTCCTTCGTTAAATATCAATCCTTTAGGTTCTAAATAATTCTTAAATTGAACAAATAATTCTTCCACAAGCCCTTTATTGGTAAGGGTTTCTCTAAAAGCCCAAACCGTTTTTTCATCAGGCACTTTATCGCCTGTTTCTAAACAAAGAAATTTCTTAAAACTTATCCTGTCTATTATTTGATACTCAATTTGTTTGTCGCCAAGTCCATAGTAGCGTTGTAAAATCATTATTTTAAACAGCAGCACTACATCAAAAGGTTTTGCCCCTGCATTGTTTTTTTTATTCGTATTCAGCAATTTGCTTTCTAAAGTTGAACGAAACATTTCAAAGTCTATCACCTTGCTTATGGTTTCTAATGGATTGCCAATGGAGGATAACATCTCTATTGAAAATTGCTCATCAAACAAACTTTTTTTTCCGTGTGATTTGTATTGGACTCTATTCATTTTTAGGATCTTTTTTGCTCCCTGAATATACACATATTTATTTGAATATCAAATAGTTAAATTATATAACTCCCCCTTATATGTATATGTAAAATACGTTCAAAAATATCAATTAACTAAAATTTGGAGCTGTCATTTTATTGGGAACCTTTCTGGGGAGGCTGATACGTGCTGGGGGCATCTTTAACCGACGGACCATAGTAAGGATATTTATCAAATAAAACTTCTTTATTAATAGCCCTTGGGTCTCCGGTTTGTACCTGCCACCTATTTAAATCAGCTCGCAATGTTTTTAAGACTTGCATATACCTGGCACTGGCGGCTACATTATTTAATTGGTTGGGGTCGCTCTTCAAATCGTATAATTCATTAGCAGGGCGCTTCTCAAATCCTCGCCTGAAAAAGGGAGCAATAGTTTTTTCGGATTTATGTTCCAGAATAAACGTTTTGCTGGGCGACATATCAATATCGCCGTATGGACCAACGGAATGATAAAATTCGGGGTCGCCAGCAGGCCAGCGTTCCGGAAAATTATTTTCAATGTACAGAAAATTATGGGTACGGATAGCGCGGCTGGGATAGCCTAACTCACCTTTACGCACGTTGGCGTGTCGTTCCCGTTCGAAGTAAACTTTGCTGCGGTCTTCGGCTATTTTTTTCCCTTGTAACAAAGGCATTAAACTTTTCCCGGTCATTTGCAGAGGCACTTTTTGTCCGGCGGCTTCTAAAAAAGTAGGCGCTAAATCAATTAAACTTACAAATTCTTTAATGCGCTGACCAGGTTTAATTTTGCTTCCCCATCGAATGGCCAAGGGCATACGGACACCGGAATCATATAATGTAGCTTTTGCACGTGGAAATGGCATGCCATTATCACTGGTTACTACCACAATAGTATTATCCAGTTGGCCGGCGTCTTCTAATATTTTAAGCATTTCACCAAGTTCTCTATCCAGGCGCTGTACCTCAAAATAATAATCTAACATATCGCTTCTCACAATGGGGAAATCGGGTAACCAAGCCGGTACTTGCACTTTACCTGGCTGCATTCCAGATTTTTCGCCTGACCCTGATTCGTATTCACGGTGAGGATCGGCACTGCCAAACCAAAAACAGAACGGTTTATCTTTAGGAGCCTTCGAAAAGAAGGTGGCGAAGTCAGTGTATGATTTGCCAGCAGGGTTAAAATCATAACCTCCGGCTATAAAATTTCCTGGCCCGTATCCTTTTCGAGTAAGCCCAACGTAATAGTTCTGGCTCTCTAAAATGCGGGTATAATTGGGGTATTCTTTATTTAAAACGCCCCAAAGGTTTGCACCTTGTTGTAAGCTGTGTGGGAATTGCCCAGTAAGAATAGCAGCACGAGATGGTGCGCAGGACGGTGACGCACAATAGGCATTATCAAACAAAGTGCCTTCGCGCGCCACGCGGTCAAAATTGGGGGTTTTAATAACCTTATCACCGTAAATGCTGGCATGTCCATAAGACCAATCATCCGCAATAACAAACAGAATATTGGGTTGGGTATTAGTAGTCAATTGGGGCTTTTCGAAACTAAAAAAGCCAAATAAAACTAAACAAGCTAAAATCAATTTAAAATGGTTCATAAATATTAAAAATCAGATAAATTCTATAATACAGTAAAATAATAAGTATTTGGAAATTAATTAATATTATATCTTCTAAATTTGAATTCAGGGCTAATTGGGATAAGATTTGTGAAAGTCATAAACCTTGTTAATCAATGAAAAAGCATTCTGTTTTTGCCTGTTCCGGCAGATATATTTTTGCCCAAAAATCTGCAAGTATATACTGAAATTAACAGTAAATGCTTGCAGATTTTAGTACTGGTTTTATTTTGATAACCAGATAAGATATGCTTTTGAAGGACAATTATATCTTATATTGTAAATAGGTATCATTAATGTTACCTGCTAAATTCCATTCACACGCCAGCCTTTGCGGTATTTTCGACGTAAGTACTTCTCGGCTTTCGGGTAATTGGGGAACTTCATCCTGGCGGAATCCCATTCCAGCACCTTGCCGGGAACGCGAATAGCTACTGTTCCGAGAAGTATAGCCTCGGTCATCGGCCCTGACTGAGCGAAATGCGATTCAGTCTTTTCACCGCCCAGGCATGCATCTACAAAGTGGTGATAATGATTGCGCTCTTCGAGTTTCGGATATTTATAATCCTTGAATTTACTCTCCGGCAAAAGTTTGGGCATCCCGCCATGCGGTATGAGCAAGGCGCCTTCAGTGCCGATCAGCATCGATGATTCAGCAGGATAATCTTCCAGTGAGTATAAGGCCCGCACTTCTTTTGGCGGATAGAACTCACCATCGAACCATTCCAGTGGAAGTACACTTGTTTCAGTAAGGTTATTGCCGGGAAACATCCAGGTGATATGGTTGCCTTGCGGCCAGGTGTCAGCCCGGCGTTCAGGCGAGTCTTGCCAGGATTTCTGTACCTCTGCCATTACCGATGTGGGTGGTTTCATATCCAAGCCTTTCCAGACTGCATCGAATATATGGCAGCCTATGTCGCCCGACCATCCGGTTCCGAAATCTTGCCAGGTGCGCCATATTGATGGATGATAGATGCTGGGCACATAAGGGCGCATCGGCGCTGTACCGATCCAATTCTCCCAGTTCAAATTTGCTGGTGGTTCTTGTCCCTGTGCTGGACGAGGCCCTTCGAGCCGGTATTTTGCTACAGCGCCAGGGCGATTGGAACAAAGATAGGCATGTTTGATCTTGCCGATTACGCCTTCTCTAAGCCATTGGACCGCTGTGCGATCACCAAAGGTAGAGGCAATCTGTGTTCCGAGTTGTGTTATCACTCCGGCCTTGACCGCTTCATTAGTGAGAATGCGCACTTCCGCGACATCGTGACACATAGGCTTCTGACAATAAACATGTTTTCCAGCCCGAATGGCCTGAATGGCGATGGCAAAGTGATTATGGTCAGGTACTGTTACATTGATCGAGTCGATTCGGTTACCCTCCACCTTAAGAAGTTCGCGCCAGTCTGTGTAAGTGCGGGCACCGGGAATTGCTTCTGATGCTCTTTTTAGATTGTTTGTGTCCACATCGCAGATTGCCACAATCTGCAAGTTTGGATGTTTTTTGAAATTTTGCAGGTCGCCCCATCCCATTCCTCCCACGCCTATGCAGGCATGGTTAAGTTTACTGGCCGGGGATGCGGCTTTTGCGGAAGGCCTGAGTAGGGGGCCGGCAATGGTGGCGGTTGCGGCAGTTAGCAAAAAATGCCGGCGCGATACTAAACGATTTTTACCTTTCATGAGTTGATAGCTATTTTTTCACATTTAATTAATTTTTTTTAATCATTTATATTGCGACTTGAATCCACCAAATTTATAAAACGAAAGAAACCTTCGCCAATCTGCCTCAATTTGGGTGTATAATATAAGGTTTGTTTAAAATTAAACATCCAAAGAAAAAGACTTTATTTACTCACTTCGGGACTCTTTGTAGTCGTATTTATAATTTGCCAATATCCATTTTCTTTAGACAAGGAGTAAACCCCTTCTGTCCTAAAATACTGTTTATCATTTTTATCGAACCTTGAATAATCACTAACAACAACGGCAGTATTTTTATCTTCGAATATAACTGTTAACTTATTAATTTTGGAATAAGCCCAACCAGTTTTTTTAACATTTTCAAAAATCATTTCAGGTGTGCTGTCTTCGGTTTTATATATTATTTTTCCGTCAGAAATTATTGATATAGGTAAGTGTGTACATTTTTTATATTCTACAACATTTTCCTCATTAAAAACTTTCACATAATATTTCATAAATTCTTTAACCGAAAAATTATTTTGAGCATTTACATTGCTAAAGGAGAATAATAGTAAAATGAGTGATAGTTTTTTCATTTTTTGATTATTTAGAGATGAACTATATTTTGACCTAAATGATCACCCGGTTTTTTAAGGCGGGATCTGAGCTCCACCATTTTGAAAAGATACAATAATTTATTTTAAAATGCTATTTCGAGAATTTCATTTTACCTAAAATCCGCAAGGTTATTTTCCAGCAGTTCTTGTTTTGTAAATCTATACAATTATTTTATACTTTTTGACAATTTCCGCATTTTCAATACCTTTTTTTCTGGTGTTCTATCATAATTTGTATTTGGTTTTTTATTT
>JANOMP010000144.1:0-4939 GCA_031420365.1 Cytophagaceae bacterium | reverse complement strand
TGGAGGTCAGATACTGTAAAATAACCCAAAACCTCTTCTTTCGTATCTTTTGAGTTTTTAATGTTACCTTTTATGGACTTTGGAATTGCGTCAAATAATCCTCCTGAGTTTTTTGATTGTTCTTTGACTGTATTCCAAAATTTATAAGCATTTTCTGAAATTGAGTATTGATTTACTATTAGATAATAGTTTGAACTATTGTCATAGGATAGATATAGAGGTTATTGTTTTCAAGGCTGATATTGCTCCAATTGTTAGCTGTGGACTTGTTACTAATCCCAATGTTTTAGTTTTTGAAAGTACAGATTTAAACGCTCCCAAACTATCAATAGTCGATAACGACTTTAGAATAAATAGCACAAAAAACCTTAAATCTGAATGGCTTGATGTAAGAGGCGAAATTTAGAAACAAACGAAATTAAAGACAAAATGCAAGTAACTCAACTTAAAGATAATATGTATTTCGTTCTATTATCGTCTGATAATCAGGTATTTTTATATAAAATAAAAAAATAAAAAATTTGTTTTTTTACAAGCAATTTTTGAATGCCAAATATTGCTTGTGTAAAAATTCGCTTATTTCCTTTACCTCCGCAGGTGGCTTATTATATTCATAAGTAACTTTATGCGATTGGTTACCTTGTTGTATTTCAATCCATTCTGATCCACCATCTGCACAGTCGGGGCAGCCATAGATTTTTTGAAATGCTTTGAATTGAGAAAACTGTAAACCAGCAATAGCTTTAATGACATCTTGAGCTTGAATAGCTACTTCACAACTTTTGGTAGCCTGAGTACTACCGCTATATTGATAGGCAGCGAGTATTGCTTTTGTTTTGTCAACCGAAATTTCAACGGTGGTTTTACAATTGCCAGGACATTCGCCAAAGCTGTATCCACCTCTGACGATTAGTTCTTCATTACTTTCAATGACCTCTTTTTGGCATCCTAAAAGAAATAGAACAATAATTGATAATTTTATGATTACTGTTTCCATATTTTTTTTGTTTTTTTTATATTGATTCAAATTTAACGAAAATGGTTGCAATCATCAGAAAAAAAAGGCAAGAACTAAAGTAATTGCTAACTATACAAAAAATACATATTCAATGCTACCAAAAGTTTAAAATTACGGCCAGGCTTATCGGTAATGAGTGGAAGTGTTTTTAAGGTGTTCGGCATTGCCCATAGCATGGATAAAAATAATCCCAAAGTCAAAGAACTATATTATTTCGGCTCTATTGCAGCTTAAAGCGTTACACAATATTTTTTTAACAAACCCTTGTTTTTATGAATTATATTGTTTAACATTTACACCATTTTTACTAAATAAACTCTTTTTAACCATGGAAAAAATAATTCTACTATTCTATTTTGGCTTAGTTTCAATAGCTACTTTCAGTCAGTCAGTTACAATATCTCCTATTGATGATGAGTTGATTAAACTCGATAGAAATGGAGCATCTTACCAAAAATTTTATTTCAACAATGTATACAAAGCATTTGTTGGATCTTCTACGGCTAATGATTTTTATGTGAGTACATTTAATAATCCAACTGGGAAATTATTATTAGCAACAAATAGTACCCCCAGAATGACAATTTTAGCTGATGGTAAAATTGGTATTGGTAATGCTGCCCCCGGTTTTTTACTCAACTTTGCTGATATTTTAGGCGATAAAATTTCATTATGGGGAAGTAGTGGCAATCACTATGGCTTTGGTATTCAAAGTTCATTGCTTCAAGTTCATACTGATGGATCTACTTCTGATGTAGCTTTTGGCTATGGAACAAGTGCCGCCTTCACCGAAACCATGAGAATAAAAGGAAATGGCAAGGTAGGTATTGGTACACCAGTTCCATTATCTACTCTCAATGTAGCAGGTGGGAATTGGGATTTAGCTACAACTAATGGTGACTTTGCCATTGGTAACAGTACTTATAAATTAAAGTTTGGAGTTGCTACTGGTGGTGGTGGTGCAGGAGATGCAAGAATTTATACCACAGGCGGTACTCATCGAACAATTTTCGGAAGTAATACCCTTGATATTATGGCCGTAACACCAACAGGAGTTGGTGTTGGAACAATGACCCCTTCAACTGGCTTTCAGATTGCTGGTACTACAAGTAATCAAACAGAATTAAGCCTTATTGCCCAAAATACAAATTTTACCATTCTAAGTTTTAATAGGTCACTTGGTACTTTAGCTGCCCCAACCGCTATTGGAAGTGCCCGTAATTTGGGATGGATTAACTTTAATGGCTATGATGGAACTTCATTTCAAACATCATCTTCAATCAGAAGTTTGTCTACTGGAGCTTGGACTTCAACAGGTAGAGGCTCGTACCTAAGTTTTTTTACAACAAATGTTGGTACTACTCCGATGACTGAAAGAATAAGAATTAGTGACAATGGCAATGTAGGTATTGGCACATCTACACCTGCTAATAAATTAGATGTTTTGGGTATAATCAGAGCCAACGAAGTAATTGTTGAAACGGGATGGGCTGATTACGTTTTCAAAGATGATTATCAGTTAAAACCATTGTCGGAAGTAGAGGCTTTCATTAAAGAGAACAAACATCTACCGTCTGTGCCATCGGCAGCCACAATACAAGAAAAAGGGGCTCATGTGGCAGAATTAATGACAAAAATGATGGAAAAAATAGAGGAATTGACACTTTATTCAATTCAACAGAAGAAAGAAATTGATGAGCTGAAAAAACGCTTAGATGAGAAAAAATAATTTATTTCTATTTTATATTTAATCTTTTTAAGCAATGAAGAAATTAATAATATTATTTTTGGTAGTTTTAAGTAGTATCTCTGCCAAAGCACAGGAAGAATGTGGTACTAAAATCACTAAACCACCTGTCAGGTTCTCGCAAAAACAAAAAGATAGCTTAAATGCTGTTTTAGCCGTAACTACACCGTATGCTGTTAGGGTTCATATCACTGTATTTGCTGATGATAACGGCTTGAATGTAGGAGCAACAAATGCAAACGTTATGAGGCAATTTCAGAATATGGTTAATCAATATCAGCCACGTAGTATTTGTTTCATACTCATTGATGTTCGTCAGGTAAATAATACTGATTTGAATACTCATGATGCTGCTATTGAAGAAGCTGAATTAAACCCTTATAAAATTGGAGGTTGCCTAAATATTTTCATTCATAATAGTCTACCCGGTTTAAACGGTACTGCTTATGCAATACCCAATACTTACATGAGTCTATCGGGTGGAACCATTGCCAGTACGACCAATCTCACTACAATGGGACACGAAGTTGGACACTGCTTTGGTTTATATCATACGTTTGAATCTGCTCTTGGATGGGAAAATGTAACCCGCAACTCAGCCAGTGCTTGCTATGACTGCGAAGTTGATGGTGATTTATTATGTGATACTCCAGCCGATGACCCAACAGATCCTAATGGTAATGTAAATTCTTTGTGTGTTTATACTGCAGGCAGATCCGATGCTTGTAGTGTGGCTGCGGTTTATACACCATTGACAAACAATGTTATGGGTTACGGTGATCGTGCATGTAGAAATTCATTCACATCAGGTCAAGGAACACGGATGCGTTCGATGATGATAACAAGTGGTACACTTACTCCAATAGTGGCTGATAATATAGTTTATGCACCAGTATCAAATTTGCCGCTTACTTATTCAACTGGCGTTGGTCAGGATTCAGCCAGAGATGAACTTTATATAAGCAACAACACAAGTGATAATTATAATGTTACTGGTTCTGCAGTTCGACACTTGCAGTCTAAAAAAGTATATCTCAAGCCAGGTACTCATTTTTATCCAACTACGGGAAGAATTCATGTAAAGACAAACCCTTACTGTAATTGACAGTTAGAAAACTTAAAAGGATGAACTGTTAAATCTCAGCTTAATTAAAGTTTAGGCTGGGATTTTTAAACCTATAAATACGCCATGAAAAGAATAGAAACAATTTATAAAATCCATGTAGGAAGTAGAAAATACCTGTTCCCCGAAGAAATGCTTCATCTGGAATCAAATATCAATTATACGGTTATTTCCTTGAAATATGGAAATATAATTTTAACAGCCATGATACTTAAAATTTGGAAATGAGGCTTTTAGCATTTAAAAACTTCATAAGATTCAATAAATCAGCTATTGTAAATTTAGATTATATAAAACCTGTAGATGATACCTTTACACTCTCAAATAGAAAAAAGGTTACTTTTTCTTGCAGACGTGGAAAAATATGGAAAGAACAGCAAATAGCTTAAAAAATGAATATAAAGAAGCATTTTTTCTTTAAAATGCTTCTTTATATTGATTTTACTCCATTTCCAACATCATCGCTTCCCACAAATCGTTGGCTTTTTTCAATTCCAGTTTCACGACTTCGTAATCGCTGTTTGTTTTTTGATTGGCGTGATTGTAACCTTTATTGGTATTTACATAATTGTTTCTTTAGGTATCAAAAAAAAAATAAAACTCGTTTCCGAGATTATCCACAATTTTTACTTTTGCATCTATTATGTAATCTTTAAATATTGATTAGGTAGAGTTGTAAGGAGCGTCATACGTTAAATATACATAAAGAAAGTCGAGTTTTGTGTTTGGATGAGACTCCATAGACAATCTTTGAGGATTTGAATTTAACTTTGGGTCAAACTCACTTATGCAAGCATAAAACAACCCTGAAAGTATGGCTATAAAAATAAAATATTTTAAACTTTTTTTCATTAAATCTATCAGAGCCATATTTTCTTGATTTAATCTTATTTCCACCCTCCTGGTTTTACTTTAGTTCTGTTAAAAGACTCCACACAAGGCCAACATTTTTCGGTTCTTATCCATGGTGGAAGATAAAGTTCCACTATAATGGGTTTTGGGCTTGCTAAATTTCTATCTATGATTATTATCTCTTCATGGAGGTCAGATA
>JANOMP010000143.1:0-1489 GCA_031420365.1 Cytophagaceae bacterium | reverse complement strand
AATGTCGCCTCTTTGCCTCAAATGAACGCTCCTAAAAATCTATATACCCATAAGAAATGCATGACTACCCCGCTGGACAAAATTTCGTTCAACAGGCGGTTTCATTGTTCGTGCTTCGCACGCAACGAAACCTTAGTTATTATGTGTAGTGCATTCTCACGTGTATTACTACTGTCCAACAAGTTTGGTTTTACTGTCAGCAAGTTGTTGTTTTATGTATGCCTTCAATTCATCAAAATTCATATTTTGAGTGTCAAAGCTTATTTTATCTCTGATGTCTCTCATCATTTTTACAGCATCAAACTGTTTTTCTTTTTTAGTCGTTTTCATAATTTACAAGGTCTTTAGGGCTTCTGATTTCAATTATTGTATAACCAAGTCGCATATTGACAGAATTGTAGCCCTTAATTCTGTCAAGGTTTACGATATGTTTAAAATTCCAACTTGCTAAAACATCTACTTTATGAATAGTTGCCAAAGCAATGTGTCGACAATCTTCTAAACTTGTTTTACCAACCACTTTTTCACTGACATATGTGTCTGCCAACTTTATAGCTTCTTCTGTCAATTCAACTCGCTGAAATTTGTCAGCTGAATAGTTGTGTAAAAGCTGTCGAACTTGCTGTGGTGCTTTTAATAACTCAAGGTCAAGAAGTTCTGAAACTACAAATATTATTTCGTTGTTATCAAGCCGGTCAAACAACTTAACGGTAGCTTCTTTAAACTCTTGGTCAAAATAGCCACCAACAACTGATGTGTCAATGTAAATTCTCTGTTTCATTTCTTATCTTTTGTCAAATCAAAGATAGTTAAAAATATCTACTTGTCAATTGGTTTATTGTAGAGTTTGTAATTGGTCGTAGCATTACACATAATCGAGTCACGCAAAGGAATCTCACCCTTGCGTTCTCACGAAACCGTGCGTGAAAGTCTCCCTTCATACGGCTCTTCATGTTAATAAATCACATAAATATATCAACATATTCATGGATGTACCAATAACAGTGTTATCGGTTGTGATTTTGTCTCATAGTAATCAATCATCCCTTTTAATCGGTTGTAAATTGTTTTGAAACTTAACATGCCTAGCCCTTCGCTCCATTCTCATTACAAGAACTTCAACACTACTACGACTAAGTCTGCCCCCTATATCTCACCCACATCCTTTGATGTCTGCTTCCCCCTGTCAACTGACGGGTTTTACAGAACCATATAGAGTTCACTTGTTCCTTAAAACAGCCTATGTAGGCGTCTTGCCAATTTAACCCCGGATGCCGTGTACCCAATAATCAGGTGTCCGATACACTCTTGTCGCAGGTACAACCGTAACTACCCACTTTCGACATCATCTATTGCGCTTACGAGGCTTCATCATTGGTTCACTTGCGTTCAACTCACATACACGCACCTACAGGAATCATCGTCCCCGTTTTTCCTTATCGCTCACCACCAGTACGTTTCCGATACTCGCAGCATAAGGTGGTTTAGC
>JANOMP010000142.1:0-1223 GCA_031420365.1 Cytophagaceae bacterium | reverse complement strand
AACGGTTTGCAGCTTGGCGAAGAAGCGGATTTAGAAGCACAAAACTTGATTTGAAAAACTAATGTTTGATTAACCACAAAACTGTCTTTGGAACACGAACCCCCGCCTTTTGGGTAGGTGCTGTTATGCCTTTGTTGTTCTTTTCGGTCGTCTATTTGTCTGTCGTAGGTGCGGTTGGGCAGGCCATACTCTTTTGCAAGCTTTGGTTTGTGTGTCGGCTTGTGTGGCTTGTAAATGTGTATGACTGCGAAGCGTTGGCATTTTAATTTAGTACTTTAAAAACTATCAATTTAGCGTCTAATAGGTTCGCAGGATTGTTAGGGTCTTTCACTTTAACATTATTAATTGTCAAGTTTGGATTACCTAAATTTTCAACTCTATTTTTGCTGTCGTTTGGAAAAGAATTATATTTTGAAGTTGGAACAATTGCTACAAGTTCAAATTTATTGTCTGTTTGGGTGTGCAAATAATTGAAAACACGCCTTGGGTTTTGAATTTGCCACATTCCTCTAATTCTTAAATTGGTTATGCCTAATGGGTCAACTCGATTAACACGTCCTAATTCATTTGTTTCGGCTAATTCAACATTTGGAATTTCATTTATTCCGTCAGTTATTTTTTGTTTGATAACTTGATAGGTTTCGTGTTTTGCTGCATAAATATTCCCATAAACCATCCATAAGGAATTTGCACTTTCGTCATCCGTATGACCAACACAATAGATTAAATCTTTTTCAGTCCAATTCTCACAAGTCCGACACTCTTGAGTAATCATTGTGCTGTTAGCTTGAATATTTGATTTCGGATAGGAACTATTTAAAGCTAAATCACTATTTGCACTTTGAGTTTTCTTTACCTCTATTGCATCACCTTGTCTAATCATAATATCGGGTGGATGATTTTGATTGCCGAGCCAAGAAAATACTTCATTGTATCTCGTCATTCTTTCTTGTTCGTCTGTTGCGTGAATAAGATTTGCGAAAGCATCTTTCACAAATATTTCCAATGCCTCGCCAACATTATTTGCTCTGTTTCTTCCAGAGTAATGATTTCTAATTTCAAGAATTGGGTTATTCGCAATATTTACAATTGCTTCTAAAATATTTGTCATACTGCTACTGCTTCTTTTCTTGTTATTTTAATTTGATTTTTGTTTTCATTTTCTAATAGCTGTTGGTTAAGCTCGCCGACGACTATCGCCGGTATGCATCGTCAGACGAGGT
>JANOMP010000141.1:0-2861 GCA_031420365.1 Cytophagaceae bacterium | reverse complement strand
CCAGCATCAAGGGTTAAACCCGATGTACTTACCGTGTACGTTCCGCCTGTTGTTCCTGTCTGTGTTACGGCTTGTGAAGTGGTAACAGTTTTGCAATATGGCGTTGCTGAGTAAGCAATAGTTGCCGTTGATAAAGTTGTAATTGTTACCGTAAAGCTCCCATCAACATAAAGAATATTATAATTGCCAGCTAAAAAGCCACCTGTGCCAGTTGCACCACTTGGAACGATTGGGTATGACCCTGCTCCAGCACCTGCTCCACTTCCACTACTTGTTGAAATAACACTTGTAAGGGTTTCTCCTGATACAAGTGTTCCTAACGTTAAAGTAAAGGCATTACTTGGAATCGTGAAGGCAACTCCAAAACATTTTATTTGATTACTTGCTGTTATTGTAATTGGGACAACCGCGACCGTCAAACTCGCCACATCATTAGTTGTAGTGCTTCCACAAATATTAGTAATTACACATCTATAAAGATTGACTGACATTGAAACAGCAGGTTTGGTCAGGTTTAAAGTAGCAGTTGTAGCACCTGTATATACACCTCCATTACTGATAGAACTCCATGTACCTACACCAATCTTTACCTCCCATTGATAGACTTCTGAACTTACATCATCAGAAGTAGCCACTACACTAAAAGCCGCATTTAACCCATAAGTAATTGAAGCTGCAACAGGCTGAGTAGTAATAGCTGGTACATTTTTGATAGTTATAGTTGAAGTTCCCGAAATAGTTGTTTCACAAAAAGTTGTACCACTCGTAACTTTTGTAAGAACTAATGCCTGAGTAGTAGTTGCTCCAGTAATTGTTACAGTTGCTATACCTGAACCATTTAAAATAACAGTATTTGGTGTGCCATTAAGTGTATATGAAATAGTTGCATTGGCTGTTCCTGTCAAATTAAATACTGCATTAGTCCCGCTACATATTTTGCCATTTGCATCGGCATTGTTTGGTGTTCCAGAAAAAGCAGCGGTTTGATTCCCAGGATTACAAGTTGAAGGTGGAGCTACCGAAAGTCTGCCAGTACCACTAGTTCCAAAATATGCACTTTGCTTATAAGTAGCGGTCGAAGCTGCTGTACTTCCCCAAGTACCATTTATTGCACCTTGTCCCCCTAAAGTTAGAGAGCCAGCTGTATGGTCAGTTCCTAAAGACCCAAGAGCTACTGAAGTGCCATCATTTGCTATACTAAAGTTTCCTGTAAAGTTTGAGGCTGCACCACCATTAAAAGTTTTTGTTCCACCACCAGAAAATGCGATGTTTGTCCCATCGCCTAACAATGTTCCAGTATTTTGATTGCCTGTACCATTATATAGATAGCTTGCTGCAGAATTTATTGCTTTGCCACCAGGATTTCTTAAATGTCCACTTGTATTTAAAAGATTGATACCATCTGCAGATTTAATTCCCAAAGTAGCTCCACTTGCTAATGTAAACAAACCATTACCATCAATGAAGTGAGTACCATCTGTAAATTGTAAAGTAGAGCCGCTTGTTACAGTTACATTAATAGCTCCAGTACCAGTAAAACTTCCAGGGTTAGTAAATGACTGTGTACCCGACCCATTATTTATATTTAATTGACCAATAGAGCTTGAAGTAGTTGATTCAACTATTGTACTCGAACTCCTAATAAAATTTCCTTTCAAATTTACAGTTCCTGTTATTGCAGCAGTATTTCCGAATGAAAATGTTCCAGCTTGAAGTGTGAAATTTCCATTTATATTTAATGTCGCTGCCGAAGCACCTGCAATTCTAAATTTACCTGTATTAGTATTAGTAATAGTTAAATTTCCTTGAATCGTAGTTGTTCCAGAAGAAAACAGAACATCGCCTGTCTGATTAGGGCAAGTCCAATTTACATTACCATAGGTTTCACCTGCTACCATTGTCCCCAAAGCTCCAGACACATATCCATTAAAATTTAAGGTTGAAGCAGCATTCCAAACTACGTTAGCTTCCACTGTACTGCTTGGAATAGCACCATCTGTATTACTATTATAAATGCCAGTAGCACCAATAGTCATAGAAGCTATAGCTCCTTTTGAGAATGCTCCCGCACCAGATGTGCCTGAAAAATACCCAATCGTTAATGTACCATTTAGTGTTGCTGATGCCCCTGTCTTGCTTGGCAATGTTAAAGTTAATGTATTTGTCGCACTTCCTCCTTTTATAATAAGAGCTGAGCCAGAGGCAATTAGTAACGAACCGCTGTTTGCAAAATTAATAACCGTATTAGTAGCAGCCATACCTCTTAATTCGACAGCAGTATTAGAACTTACCTCCAAACCAGCAAGTTCATTAGATGCAGTAGTTGCATAGGTTGGTACATTTGTAATTACCATTGTACCGCTATTTGAGAAAATAACAAAACCCCCACCAGCTGGGGCAACGCCCCCTGTCCAGTTGCCTCCTACTTGCCAATCACCCCCAGAAGTTGAGCCACTCCAAGTTTGAGCCATTCCACTAAATGACCTTCCAATAAATAATACAAAAAACAAAAAACTCAAGATTGTTTTTTTGTGCGAAGTTTTTCGGAATAATAAACTTGAAGATTCTAATCGATTCAGCGTTTGTAAAAATGCTTTCATATATGAGTTTATTTAAATTTTGTTTTGAAACCGTATTAAATGGATATGTTTTAAAAAAAGAAAAAAGTAATTAAGAAGCTAAGTGAGCCAAGGCAGACGTACGCCGGCGTGAAACTTTTATTTCATTGCCATTTTGCAAACAAACAAAATGCGTATCTTTTTTAAGAATGATAGAATTTATAAATAGAACATTAATAATCATCGATCGATTTACCCTTAAAAAATCACGGTCGGAAAGTTTTTCTTGGTGACGTTTTAGAG
>JANOMP010000140.1:0-7291 GCA_031420365.1 Cytophagaceae bacterium | reverse complement strand
GCAGTACAAGCACTGATAAGGTGTGTGCCAGACGGAAAAATGGGAAGTATTAATTGCATTCACAAATATCCCCACTTTTTAGTTTACGTGCAAATCCCCACGAATACTAAAATCAGAGGATTAGACATGGAGTTCTGAATTGATTAATAAATATAGGGCTTAAATTTACATTTTAGAATCATTATTAAATCTTGAAATTGAAAAAATACTTATCAAAGTATAAGAAAAACCCATACTACTTAATAATAAAATCATCTTTAGTAATTAATTAAAAAAAATGAATTGAAAAAGGTCAATTCATTTTTGGCTGAAAAGCAAAAAGTGTTTATTAAAGGGGCCTCGGATTAATCTACTTTTTATTGCAAAATGCTCCAAAAACATATAGCTTCATAAACTTTCAAAAAAACAAAGTTTAATTATGCTAGACTTGTTGTCTTTTTTTGATAATATGTATAGGACTTTTATTTCTTATTATTAAATTTCAGACTATTAATACTTCCACCTTACAAATGCTTCTATTGCTTCGTATTCCGCTAATCCTAGTTTATTATAAAGCTCAGCAGTCGCTTGGTTTCGTTCTTCGGCTCTTTGCCAAAACTCTCTTGCGTCAGAACCTTGAAACACTACTCCATCTTTTTGTGATTGATGTTTAAATATTCCTAATCTTTTTTGAAGAACCTGGTCTGGACTCATTGGAACTGCCATTTCTATTTCGTGAATTTCCCATTCTGCCCAAGCTCCTCTATACAACCAAACCCAACAATCTTTCATGAAATTTTTATGCTTTAAGAGTCCTATCGAAGCAAAAATCGCATCTAAACATACTTTATGTGTACCATGCGGATCTGCCAAATCTCCAGCAGCATAAATTTGATGTGGCTTTATTTCTTCAATTAAATCTTTAATTATATCAATATCACTTTTGCTGAGAGGGGCTTTTTGAATTTGACCTGTTTCATAAAATGGCATATTTAAAAAATGTGCATTTTCAACCGGTATTCCAACAAATCTACACGTATTCTTAGCTTCCCCTTTCCTAATAAGTCCTTTTACATGCCTAACTGCTGCAGAATCTAATTCACTATCTTTTTTATTTTTTAAAAATTGCTTGGCTTCTTCAAAAATAGTGGCTGTTTGAGTATTATTAATCAAAAAATGATCATTAAAATCCATTACAAAATCAATAAAACGTAGGGCTTCATCATCAGAAACTGCAATATTTCCAGAAGTTTGATAAGCTACATGTACTTCATGACCTTGTTCCTTTAAACGTTGGAAGGTTCCCCCCATTGATATAATGTCGTCGTCAGGGTGTGGGCTGAAAATAATAATTCGTTTTTTAGCTGGCAAAGCTCTTTCGGGCCTATTCGTATCATCAAAATTTGCTTTCCCACCAGGCCAACCAGAAATAGAGTGCTGTAATTGATTAAAAACTTCAATATTTATTTCGTAAGACTGACCATACCTTGCCAAAAGATCACTTAACCCATTGTCATTGTAATCCTTATTCGTCAATTTTAAAATGGGCTTTTCTAAAACTAAAGATAGACTTGTAACTGCTTTTTTTACTGTTTTACTATCCCATTCTACGTCCTCAACTAGCCACGGAGATTTTATTCTTATTAAATCAGATGCGGCAGATTCATCAACAACAAAAACCACGTTAGAATGATTTTGTAAATAAGAAGATGGATTGTGCTCAGAAACAGAACCTTGTACAGCATCAGCAATCATTCCGGCTTTTCTTTCTCCCCACGCTAACAATACAACTCTTTTGGCTTGCATTATTTTTGAAACCCCAAGAGTAATAGCTTTTTTAGGTACTTTTATCAATTCCCCTCCAAAATCCATTGTAGCAGCTACTCGAGTTGAATGATCAAGCATCATTAGTCTTGTTTTGGAATTAATCAATGACCCTGGTTCATTAAATCCAATATGTCCATTCCCACCAATCCCTAATAATTGAAAATCTAAACCTCCCAAACTATCTATTTTTGCTTCGTAACTTTTACAAAAATCTGCAATTTGGATTTGAGGAATAGTACCAACTGGTATAAAATAATTTTCTTTAGAAATATCTACATGATCAAAAAGTTGTTCACGCATAAATCTCCAGTAACTTTGAATTGCATCAGCCTCCATTGGATAGTACTCGTCCAAATTAAAAGAAACTACATTCTTAAAACTTAAGCCTTCTTCTCTGTGCAAACGAATAAGCTCGGCATAAACTGTCATAGGTGAAGAGCCCGTCGCCAAACCAAGTACACATTTTTTGCCTTCTTTAGCTTTAGACCTTATTAAGTCCGCAATTTCATGGGCCACTGACCTTGAAGCTTCTTTTGGATCTTTAAAAATCCTTGTTGGTATTTTTTCGTATGCAATTGGCTCTTTAAATAGTAGATTTTCCATGTTTATTCGTTGATAAAGTGAAATTAAAACAAAATTACGATATTTTACTAAGTAAAAAATAGTTTTTAAAAAAATTTAATAACTATGGCTTCAGGATAAATTTTATAAAAATTATAACGTATTTATGAAAAAACTAAATATAAGTAAGAAAAAAAACTAAAGTAACAAAAATTGCGTTTGAAACAGTGTTTTTATTGGCTTTAATTGGAATGATTATAAAGCAATTAACGCAAAAAAAAACTTAAAAGAATGTGTAAATATTATAAATCAAATAACTTAACATTGAGAAACTACACCAAAAAAAAATTATTTCTTTTCCTATTTCTAACATTTTTTTTCAACTCCTTGGTTGCCCAGACTAATGTAACCTTTAGTGGATACATTAGAGATATTAAAAACGGAGAAGAAATGATTGGGGTAAATTTAAAGGTAAAAGAATTAAAGATCGGGGTACAAACCAACGTTTATGGCTTTTACTCCTTAACTGTACCTAGTGGAAAATGTAATTTAACTATAAGTTATATTGGCTATACGTCTATCAATAAAGAGCTGTTAATTGAAAAAAATCAGAATTTAGACTTTGAAATTAAGGAGGAAGATAAAACTTTGGAAGAATTAATTATTACTGGCAAAAAAGAGGACGATAACGTAAAAAGTATTGAAATGTCAGTAAACAAAGTTGAAATGAAAACTATTAAAAAAATGCCTGCATTATTAGGCGAAGTTGATGTAATTAGAAGCATACAGTTTTTACCTGGTGTTAGTTCGGTTGGCGAAGGTTCATCAGGATTTAACGTAAGAGGAGGTGCAATTGACCAAAATCTTGTGCTACTAGATGAAGCTCCAGTCTATAATTCATCACACCTTTTCGGCTTTTTTTCTGTTTTTAATCCAGACGTGGTGAAAGATGTAAAGTTAATAAAAGGTGGAATCCCTTCTTCTTACGGCGGAAGAATATCCTCTATTTTAGATGTTAGAATGAAAGAAGGGAATTCAAAAAAACCTGAATTTACAGGTGGTATTGGAACAATTTTTTCAAGATTTGCTTTTGAAAGCCCATTTGTAAAAGATAAAGGGTCGTTTATCGTTGCCATCCGAAGGTCTTATATTGATGTATTGGCAAAACCGTTTTTGAATGGTGATTTAAAGGATTCTCGATTTTATTTCTATGACTTTACTGCCAAAGTAAATTTTAGAATAAACAATAAAAATACCGTCTATTTATCTGGCTATTTTGGAAGAGACGTTTTTGGGGCTGATTTTGGGTTTAATTGGGGAAATTCTACCACTACATTTAGATGGAATCACGTATTTAACAACAAACTGTTTTTAAATACAACCGTTTTTTATTCTAACTATGACTATTCCTTGGATTCAGATTTGAAAAATGAAAACAATAAAGATTCTTTTAAATGGAGATCAAATATAGAAAACTACAGTATTAAGCCTGCTTTTAATTATTACTTAAACTCCAAAAATACTATTTCTTTTGGCGGGCAAATAATTTATTATGGTTTTAACCCAGGACAAGCCACCGCGGTTTCGGGTGGACAAACGAGATCGATAGGATTACCCAATAAATATGCAACAGAGGCTGCTTTATATATTGGAAACGAGCAAAAATTAAAAGAAAATATCACGATAAATTATGGAATACGGTATTCAAATTATAGTTATTTAGGTCCAGGAAACGCTGTGACATTAAAGCCACAAACTGTCCAAAATGGAGGAAAAAGAGAAATAGCAGAAACTATAACCTACAAAAAAGGCGAAAATATACAAAATTACGGAAATTTTGAGCCTCGTTTATCTTTGAACATAGGCTTAAATACGAGCACTTCATTAAAAATTGGATACAATAGATTGGCTCAGTACATTCATCTACTTTCAAATACAGTGGCTTCCTCGCCCTTAGATGTTTGGACGCCGAGTAGTAACAATATTAAACCTCAACTTTCTGATCAAATAGCTCTAGGGCTTTTCAGAAATTTCAAAGAAAATATGTACGAAACCTCTATTGAGGTATATTATAAGACCCTTCAAAATCAAATAGATTATGTTAGAAACGCAGATTTATTACTAAATACTGCTGTAGAAGCTGACTTGCTTTTTGGTAAGGGTCTTGCATATGGATCAGAATTTTTTATCAAAAAAAACAAAGGAAAAGCAAACGGATGGGTGAGTTATACATTAGCCAGGACAGAACGAAAAATAGATGGTCTAAATAATAACGATTGGTTTTCAAGTAGAATAGATAAACTCCATAATTTATCAGTAGTAGCCATATATGATTTAAATAAAAAATGGTCTTTTGGTTCTACTTTCTCCTTTACATCTGGTACTCCGGCCAGTTTCCCAACTAATAAATTTTTATGGCAAGGCATAGCTTTACCTCATAATTATACCGATGAAAGAAACACCTATCGAATTCCAAATTCGCATAGGCTAGATATTTCTGCCACTAAGAAAAATAAACACGCGATGTTTAAAAAAGGTGAAAGCGAATGGGTTTTTTCAGTGTATAATTTATACAATAGAAGAAATCCTTTTTCAGTTTATGTTAGACAAAACCCCGACAAACCTGGAGATACCGAAGCAGTAAAATATTCAGTTTTTGCTTCAATATTGCCAGCTGTAACCTACAATTTTAAATTTTAATCCAATGAAAAAGATATTCTGTTACATTTTTCTAATTTCTAGTATTTCAATCTTTTCTTGTGAAGATGTAGTAACTATAGCAATAAAAGATGGCGTGAATCAGCTAGTAGTGGACGCATGGCTTACCGACGAAAACATAGAACAAAAGATAAGATTAAGTGTTTCACAACCCTATTTTGACAATTCCAAGCCAAAACCAGCTTTAGGTGCTATTGTTATTGTCTATAATCAAGATAGTATTGCACATGTTTTTACTGACAAAAACAATTCAGGTGTTTACGTTTACACACCAAAAAAAAATGGATACCTAAAGTTAAATGAAACTACTGCTTTATATATTAAATTTGAAAACGAAGAGTATTATTCCCTTTCCAGTCTCAAACGAGTACCTAAGATAGATTCATTAGCTTATGAAGTTACCAGTTTGCCAATAACTCCAACAGATGGAAACCCAAAAGACGGATTTACGGCTGAGTTTTATGCTAACGACATTAAAGGATCAGGAGATACCTATTTGATAAGATCTTTTAGAAATGATACACTTAGATTTCTACCTTCTCAAATGTCTTTAGCTTATGATGCTGGATTTTCCCCAGGCTCCAACACAGACGGTTTAATGTTTATTTTACCTATTAGAAAATCAATAAACCAAGGGCTATTTCGAGATAAAGACAAAGTTAAAGTGGAGTTATTTTCAATTCCTAGAGAAGCTTATTTCTATCTGCTTCAAATAGTACAAGAATCAAATAATGGTGGAATATTTGCTACGCCATTGAGCAATATTCCTACGAATATTATTACGCTTAATACAAAATCAACTAAAAAAGCATTAGGAGCTTTCTTTGTATCAAAAGTTAGTAGATTTGAAACAGTGATTGACAAAGCGAAAGCTAAGCCAATGAAATAAAGAGTAAAACTTATTAAATTTTTTGTTGAGCCATAACATTCAAATAGTATACTATTTCCGAAACTTCTTTTTTGGATATAGTTATTGTAGGCATTTTAACATTTTTTCTATAAGAGGCGGGATATTTAATAAATGCTTCCAAGTCATTTTCTTTCCAATATTCTGTAACATTTTTAGGAACATTTAATTCTGGTTCCATTGTGCCACCAATTCCATTTATAGCATGACAAGTTTAGCAATGTCTCTGAAATAATTTATATCCTGACTCTGCATACTTCTTTTTGGAAATATTAATTCAAGATTATTATTTAAAGGAACAAAATGACGTTTTACCTCATTATATGGCCATTTGCATGACCCATCTTTGTCTGAAACTCCTTTGTAAACAATATAAAATGGTGCTGCCTTCATTTCGTGTCCATTATTGTAGAAAATTCGTTCCCAATCACTTCCTTTTGATGCGTCTACATCACTAATTGCTAAATAAGAATCGGAGGAAAGTAATTTACTTAGAGGCATCTCTGGTTTATAGCCATCTTCACATTCGAAAACAATTTTGGTTTCTTCTTATTTTTCAGGTTTTAAACCCGAATAATTCTTTATAATATTTTTTAAAACTAAGCCACTATAACTTTTTGAATTAGCTGAATTCAACTTTTACTATTTGGGAATTGTTAAGAAGACTCTGACTTTTTAATGAAACCAAATCTATTGTAAAAGAATAGGAATTAGTTTTATCGATTCCGATTTCTGGCTTCTTTTTATTGTTTGTATCTGAACAGCTTAATAAAAATATTGACTTTAAAATAAAAGATTGTAGCCTGCTCATATTAAAAATTTAAAAAAACAATTCAAAAATATGAAAAAATTACTGGCATCCTACTAAAACTTAATTCGCCCAAAAATACTGCGTAAAAGTACTTATGAGGCACATTTATTCAGATCCTTAAAAAGCCCCCCCTAACATACTCTGCGTCGCCTGCCGCGGGGCAAAGGGCGTTCTCCTTCTTTTTTGCGTACGACGCACCGCCGGGATGCCGGCCCAGTCTAAAACGAATCGGAGTGGCGTCCCACCAAAAAAACAGCCCGGCAGCGGCCTCCGCCAGCAAACTCACATCGGCCTGCCGCACCACCTCAAAATTCTGTAAATCAATAGGTTACAAAAGTTTAAATTTGTGTCAAAGAATTTTGAGCGCCGGGTTGCCGTACCATTTCAAACAGTGCTGGCTGATATAAGGAACATATTTCTTTTATTTTTTCTCGGATGCCAGTAAAAAAATTAAAATAGACTGTAAAAAATCTATCTATTTAGATACG
>JANOMP010000139.1:0-23251 GCA_031420365.1 Cytophagaceae bacterium | reverse complement strand
ATTGTTTACAGCACTTCCTCCCGAATGAGAAACGCAGCCGTGTTTGGCGAATTGATAATCCTTGCGGTGTATTTACCAATTTTTACGCTTGAAGGAATTGAGGGAAAAATGTTTAAGCCAATGGCTCAAACTGTTGCCTTTGCTTTATTGGGTGCATTTATCCTTTCGCTAACCTACATTCCAATGATGACAGCTTTGTTTCTTAATAAGAATATTTCACACAAAAAGAATATTTCTGATAGAATGATGGAAGTATTGGAACGCATACATCAAAAATATTTAATCAGAATTTTAACTATTCCAAAAATAGTAATTGGTTTTGTGGTGGCTTTGTTTGCAGTTTCATTGTTTATGCTTTCTACTCTTGGAGGAGAATTTATTCCCGAATTGCCCGAAGGAGATTTTGCAGTAGAAACAAGGGTTTTGACAGGAAGCAATATAACAACATCATCGGAAGCAATTTTAAAATCGGCTCATATTTTATTAGCCAAATTTCCTGAAGTAGAAAAGATAGTTGGAAAAACAGGAAGCGGAGAAATTCCAACCGACCCAATGCCAATGGAAGCTTCGGATATGATGATTATTTTGAAAGATAAAAGCGAATGGACATCTGCCGAAACGTGGAATGAACTTTCCGAAAAAATGAGTGAAGCTTTAAAAGATATTCCGGGCGTTACATACAGTTTTCAATTTCCAGTTGCTATGCGATTTAATGAGTTAATGACTGGTGCTAAGCAAGATGTGGTTTGTAAAATATTTGGTGAAAACTTAGATACACTTTCAAAATACTCAAAACTATTGGGCGATATCGCCAATAAAATTGACGGTGCAGAAAATATTTATGTTGAACCTATTGACGGACTTCCGCAACTCATTATCACATACAAACGCAATCAAATAGCACAATATGGCTTAAATATTCAAGACATCAACAGAGTAGTAAACACCGCCTTTGCAGGACAAAGCAGCGGATTAGTTTATGAAGATGAAAAGAGATTTGAATTGGTTGTTCGTCTTGCAGGAGAAAACAGACAAGAGTTAGAAGATGTGCAAAATCTTTTAATCCCTACACCACAGGGAACGCAAATTCCGTTGTATCAAGTTGCCGATGTTTCCATACAGGAAAGTGTAAATCAAATTCAGAGAGACGATGCAAAACGAAGAATTATTGTAGGTTTTAATGTGGGTAATAGAGATGTGCAAAGCATTGTATCAGATTTGCAAACCCAAATTGAAAAGCAAATCAAATTTCCAAGTGGTTATTATGTTACTTACGGTGGAGCATTTGAAAACCTAATTGCAGCAAAAAAACGTTTATCTCTTGCCGTTCCAATTTCGCTTTTGCTCATTTTTATATTACTCTATTTCGCATTCAATTCTGTTAAACACAGTTTGCTTATTTACTCGGCAATTCCGCTTTCAGCAATTGGCGGTATTTTCTTTTTGGCTCTTCGTGGTATGCCTTTCAGCATAAGTGCGGGTATTGGTTTCATTGCTTTGTTTGGTGTTGCAGTCCTCAACGGAATTGTTTTAATATCAGAATACAACCGAATTAAAAAAGATGGAGAAACCGACCTGAAACAAATTGTTTTACAAGGCACAAAGCATCGTTTAAGACCAGTTTTAATGACTGCCTTTGTAGCTTCTCTTGGGTTTTTGCCAATGGCACTAAGCAACGGTGCAGGTGCAGAGGTGCAACGACCTTTGGCAACTGTTGTAATCGGAGGGTTATTGATTGCAACCTTACTTACACTTTTTGTATTACCAGTTCTTTACATGCTTTTTGAGAAAGGATTTAAAAGCAAGACAACTACCGTAGCAGCCGTTTTAGTGTTATTGTTCTTATCAGTTCAAACCACAAATGCTCAAACGCCAATTAATTTACAAAGAGCTATTGACACAGCTTTAAAAAACAATTTGACCGTAAAGAATGAAAAACTAAATTTAGAATATCAGCAGAAACTAAAAGCCGCAGCCGTTGATATTCCGCAAAGTAATTTGATTGGTGAATACGGACAAATCAACTCTTTTTACAAAGACACCAAGTTTGGAATTGCACAATCAATCAGTTTTCCAACCGTGTATGCAAAACAAAAATCACTGCAAAATGAACACTATAAAAGCAGTGTGCTGAACATTGCCGTGAAAGAAGCAGAACTAAAAAAACAGGTTAGCGAAGTCTTTTACTTATTGGTTTACTTACAGCAAAAGCAAAAAATTCTTTTGCAAAATGATAATGTTTATGCTTCGTTTCTTGAAAAAGCAAATTTGCGTTTTGCTAAAGGAGAAACCAATGTCTTAGAAAAAACTACAGCCGAAACGCAAAGAGGACAAATTGCCATTCAGCTAAACCAATTGATGAATGATATTGAAATTTTGCAAATGCAATTTCAATTATTGCTCAATACCACAACCATTTTCACACCAACAGCAGACAACCCGAAAATAGTTTTTACTGCAATGCTTGACACTTCTTCAATCAGCAAACACCCAACTTTACAAGTTTTACAGCAGCAAAAGGAAATTTCAATTGCCAAAACACAGTTAGAGAATTCTAAATTATTGCCCAATCTGAATATTGGTTACTATAATATGAGTATGAGAGGAACAGGAGCCGATAATGTTTTATATTCCACATCAACAAGGTTCAATTCGGTTCAATTTAGTTTAGGTGTGCCTTTATTTTTCGGTTCTCAAAAAGCAAAAATTAATTCAAGCAAAACCCTTGAATTGATAAGCCAAAACAATTATCAAATCGGTTTGCAAACCCGCAATGCTGATTATCAGACAGCATTAAAACAATATCAAACGCAATTGAAAACTGTAAAATACTTTGAAGAAACAGCCTTGCAAAATGCTAACACCATTACCAAAACAGCCAACCAACAATTTGCAAATGGCGGCATTAATTATTTGGAATGGACAATGTTAATTAACAACGCAGTCAGTATTCAAAGCAATTATGCCGATGCAGTCAAAGACCTTAACCAATTTATCATTCAACTCAATTACTTAACTTCTAAATAAATTTCAACAATGAAAAAATATATCATCATATCATTTGTAATAGCAGTACTCTCAGCTTGCGACAATAAAAAAGCAGAAGAGAAAACCGAAGCAACTATAGCTGAAAATTCAGTAGAACTTACTGATGCACAATTAAAAAACTCTAAAATTGAAATAGGGAAAATTGAACAAAAGGTAATTTCGTCCTTACTTAAAGTGAACGGAAAAATTGATGTGCCACCTCAAAATATGGTATCGGTTAGCGTTCCGCTTGGTGGTTATCTCAAATCAACCAAACTTTTAGAAGGTATGCACATCAGCAAAGGCGAAGTAATTGCAGTAATGGAAGACCAGCAATACATTCAGCTGCAACAAGATTACCTCACAGCCAAAGTACATTTTAGTTCTTTAGAAAAAGAATTTCAGCGACAAAAGGAATTGAATGAAAGCAAAGCCAGTAGCGACAAGGTTTTTGAGAATGCTCAAGCCGAATATCTTTCACAAAAAGTATTGATTAAATCTTTGTCCGAGAAGCTAAAACTAATAAGTATCAATCCCGATAACTTAAACGAAAACACAATTTCACGAAGCATCAACATCTATTCGCCAATAGACGGTTTTGTTTCCACTATCAAAATGAACATTGGAAAATATGCAAGTCCTACCGATGTTTTGTTTGAATTGGTAAACCCTGCCGACATTCATTTGGCTTTAACCGTGTTTGAAAAGGATTTAGACAAACTTTTTATCGGACAAAAAATTATTGCTTACAACAATAATCAATCCAGCAAAAAATACAATTGCGAAATTATACTTATTGGTAAAGACATTTCACCTGAAAGAGCAGTAATTGTTCATTGCCACTTTGAGCGATACGACAAAGCCTTAATTCCTGGAATGTATATGAATGCAGAAGTAGAAGTAAGCACCAACAACGCTTTTGTAATTCATAACGATGGCATAGTTCGCTTTGAAGGCAAGCAATATGTTTTCACTCAAACTGAAAACAAAAAATATCTTATGCAAGAAGTAATAACCCAAAACACGGAAAACAATTTTACTCAAATCACTTTCCAAAACAATGCGGATATGACCAACAAAACATTTGTTACTAAGGGAGCTTACACCTTGCTAATGAAAATGAAAAACACGGAGGACGAATAAAGTGCAAAACTCAAACGACACAGCTACGAATGCCAACGATTTTCTTCAAGTATTTTGAGAAACAATTCCCAGTCCTCTGTAGCTACAGTAAAATGTTTTCCTTTGCAAAAATGAGTGTTATGTTTTTTTAATTTTTCTTCAAGATTCTCATGAATAGCACCAATGTAGAAACGGTTCATAATTTTTGAGGCATCTGCAAATGTCCATAAAACACAAAAGATTGCCAATTATGACAATCTTTTGTGGGCCCACCTGGAATCGAACCAGGCACCTACTGCCCCGTCCCGATAGAGCTATCGGAATCAGTGGTATACTTTGGTCGGAATATGTAATTCGGGGGAGTAGGTGCTCTAACTTGTTTCCAATATTATTTTTTCGATTAATTCGGGATACTTTTTTAAATTTCGAATATAATTAGAACTTTTCATGTCTTTTATTTTACGTTCTAAACGTATGGCATGAGCATAGGAGGTAAGTTGAATAGCTAAATACAATTCCCAATCGTCAGCTGAATTTGTAAAATGTTTTCCTTGGTAAAAGTGAGATTTATGCTTTTGAATTCTCTCAGATAATGATTTCTGGCAAGCACCAATGTAAAACCGATTCAATATTTTGGAAAAAAGTATGTATGTGCAAATGTCCATAAAACAAAAAAGATTGCCAATTATGACAATCTTTTGTGGGCCCACCTGGAATCGAACCAGGCACCTACTGATTATGAGTCAGTTGCTCTAACCGAATGAGCTATAGGCCCCAAAATTTATAAAACTATATTCTTTTCTCTCACCTACTGTCCCGAAAGCTTTCGGGAGAGTCAGTTGCTCTAACCGAATGAGCTATAGGCCCCTATAAATAATATACATTCAAACATTTTTTTCTGAAACCTAACCGCAAATTCAATTTTTCTAACCAATTGAGCTATAGGCCATAAAAAAAGATTAAACCTTATTTATTTGAATGTGACACAAAAGTAAGATTATTTTAGAAATTTAACAAATGAAATGGTAAGAAAAATTACCTATCTGATAATTTATTTATCTAATCTATTTATTATAAACAATTTAAAAAACAGAAATTCCCTTAACTCAATTCAATCAAAAAAAACAATTCAAAACAATTTGAAATAGTTTAGAATAAATCTAAATTTTATCAAAAATTCGTGAAATCGATAATTAGTATTAAGTTTGTGTATGATGAAGACTGTAATGATTGTGTCACTTGCAATTTTACTTTTATTTGAAAGTTTTTTGCCAAATTTTATGTCGCTTACTCAATCGGCTAAAATGGGGGAACTATACAGTCATTTTAAAGATCATAATAAAGCAGGTGTAAGTTTATCTGAATTTTTATGGATGCATTATGCAGCAGAGTCAATCCACAAATCAAATTCTGAACACCAGAAATTACCATCAATAAACCTCCATTTTAGTTATCTATTTTACATTCCTTCTTTTAATGTTAACTTAGAATATTTTGTTTTTGAAATTCCAACATTAGAAAATATAGGGCTAAACGATTATTTTAATAATTACCATTTCAACTTTCTCAGATTCCTTCTTAACCCTCCACAGTTTAGCTAAATTCTTTTACTAAACAATTTTTCTAAAATTTTAAATCATAATTATGTTTGATAAACTTGTCAAATATAGTATTCATCACAAACTTGTGGTGGGTATTGTGGTATTTCTTAGTATGGTAGCTGGATTTATTTCCTTGAAAAATCTACCAATCGATGCTGTTCCTGATATTACCAATAATCAAGTGGTGGTGCTTACACTCGCGCCAACCTTGGCAACCCAAGAAGTGGAACAATATATTACTGCGCCCCTCGAAATGCAGTTTATTAATATTCAAAATCTTACTGATATTCGCTCTGTTTCTAGGCAAGGATTATCGGTAATTACACTTGTTTTTACTGATGAAGTAAATATACATTTGGCTCGTCAGCTTACTTCTGATCAAATAAAAATGGCTTCAGAGGTTATTCCAAAGGAATTTGGGACCCCTGAATTAGCCCCAATCACAACGGGATTGGGCGAAATCTATCAATATACTTTAGATGTAAAACCTGGCTTTGAGAAAAAATTTGATTTAACCACCCAAAGAACAATTCAAGATTGGATTGTAAAAAAGCAATTATCAGGAATTGACGGGGTAACGGAAATAAGTAGTTTTGGTGGGTTTGTAAAACAGTATGAAGTATCAGTAGTTCCTGAGAAATTATTACAAATGGGAGTTAGCCTAAAAGAAGTTTTTGATGCAGTAAGTGCAAACAATACCAATACTGGGGGTAGTTATATTGAGAAATTTGACCAAACGTATTTTATCAGAGGAGAAGGAACTTCTAGTTCTTTAGAGGAATTAGGCCAAATTTTTGTAAAAATGTCTAATGGCGTACCTGTTTTGGTAAAAAATGTGGCTGAACTTAGATTTGGGCATGCCAAGCGGTTTGGAGCGATGACAAAAAACGGAAATGGAGAGGCGGTTGGGGGAATAGTTTTGATGTTGAAAGGTGCAGATTCTGAGAAAACCATTAAACAAGTAAAAACGAGAATCGAAAAAATTAACAAGAATCTACCTGATGGTTTAAGTGTAAAACCTTTTATAGATAGAACCAAGTTAATCGACAAATCTATAAACACAGTTCGAAATAACCTGATAGAAGGTGGTCTAATCGTAGTTTTTGTACTTGTTTTATTGATGGGAAGTATTAAAGCTGGCTTAATTGTAGCATCTGTGATACCGATTACAATGATTATCACTTTTGGTTTGATGAAAGTTTTTGGAATTTCAGCCAATTTAATGAGCCTTGGTGCAATAGATTTTGGCCTTTTGGTTGACTGTTCAGTAATTATAGTCGAAAGTGTTCTTTTTACTATTCATTCAAAAAAAGAATATCATGTGGATAAAATAGAGGAGGCAGTTTTTAAAGACTTGGTCTTAAATTCTTCTACTAAAGTTATGTCCACAGCAATGTTTGGAGGAATTATCATTCTTATTGTCTATTTACCCATTCTATCATTAGGAGGAATTGAGGGTAAAATGTTTAACCCAATGGCCATGACTGTTAGCCTGGCTTTGGTGGTTGCCATTTTGTTATCCCTTACCTATGTGCCGGCAATTACTACTTTATTACTTTCCAAAGAAGGTAAAAAAGAATTTAAACTTTCAAAAAAAATTATTGATTGGATGTTTAGTGTTTACTCACCAATTTTTCAATATGCCCTTAAGCACAACATAAAAGTATTATTTGGTGCAATTATACTATTTTTAATTAGCGTATTATTATTTTTAAAAATGGGTGGAGAATTTATCCCAACTTTAGATGAAGGAGATATAGCAATTGATTTCCAAACGCCACAAGGTTCTTCTTTGAATACTACTATTGAGGCTACCACTCGGGCTCAAAAGGCCTTGATGAAAAAATTTCCTGAAATCCAACAAATAGTAGGAAGAATTGGTGCCTCAGAAGTTCCAACAGACCCTATGCCTCCAGAAGCTTCTGATTTGATGATTGACTTAAAAGACCACTCCGAATGGACCAGTGCTAAAACTCCTCAAGAATTGGCAGAAAAAATGGCAGCTGTACTTGAAGAAGAGGTTCCAGGTAATTCTGCTGAATTTACTCAGCCTATCCAAATGCGTTTTAATGAAATGATAGCAGGTTCAAAATCAGAATTTGCCATAAAAATATTCGGAAATGATTTGGAAATATTAAACAAAATAGCAAAAACTGCAGAAAAAATTCTAAATAAAATTGAAGGCACAAGAACAGTAAGGATAGAAAGAATAAGTGGTAGGCCACAAATCAATGTAAAATATAATAAAGCAAAACTGGCTGAATTCGGTTTAAATATTGATGATTTAAATTTCATTTTAAAAACCTCTTTTGCAGGAGAAGTAGCAGGTGTATTTTTCGAAAATGAAAAAAGGTTTGATGTGGTTGTGCGTTTTGAGAAGCAAGCTGCGGACGACTTAGAACATGTCAAAAATCTACAAATAAGGACTGGAACAGGCTCAATGATAAAATTTGAGAATCTAGCATCCATAGATTACAAAAATGCACCTACTCAAATATCTAGAGAAAAATCAAACCGAAGAATAATTATCGGAGTGGATATATCAGGCAGAGATGTAGAAAGTTATGCCAATGAAGTCGCAGAAATATTAGAAACTCAAATAAAGCTCCCCTCAGGTTATTACTTTGAATATGGCGGTTCTTTTGAAAATTTAATTAGAGCGAAAAATCGTTTAATGATTGCGGTGCCGGCTGCTATGATTTTGATTCTTTTTTTGTTGTATTTTTCTTTAGGTTCTTTTTTACAAGCTGGTTTAGTTTTTAGTGCTATTCCTTTTTCGGCTATTGGGGGTGTTTTGGCACTTTTGGTACGTGGCATGCCATTTAGTATTTCAGCTGGAGTTGGTTTTATTGCTTTATTTGGGGTAGCAGTACTAAACGGCCTTGTTTTAATCAGTTATTTTAACCAATCCACGGAAAAAAACATATTGAAGCGAGTTATTGAAGGAGTTTCCGTTAGATTTAGACCCGTTTTAGTCACTGCCTTTGTGGCTTCCTTAGGATTTTTACCTATGGCCATTTCTACATCTGCGGGTGCGGAAGTGCAAAAGCCCTTAGCCACAGTAGTAATCGGCGGCTTAATAACCTCAACTTTGCTTACCCTAGTGGTTTTACCTATAATTTACATGATTTTCATGAAAAAAATCGAAAAAGTATGAAGAAGACAATACTATTTCTTATGCTCTCTGAGTCATTTATTTTTGGTCAAAAAACTAATTTAGATGGATTAATCCAAATAGGTTTAACTCAAAATAGAGACCTTACAATAGCCTTGAAACGGATAGATTTTCAAAAAGCCTTGTTAAATACCGCCTATGAAGTTCCAAAAACGAAATTTGACTATGCACTAGGAAATATTCAAACTCCAGGTGCCACAGATTATTCAATAAGTGCAATTCAAAATATCGACTTGCCCAAAGTATTTAAACTTAAAAAATCTTATAATCAATCGCTTGTAAAAATTGGTGAATCTGAATATGGAATTTTGGAAAATGAATACAAACTGAATGTTGCCACATTCTATTACAATCTATTCTATTTGAAAAAATTGAACCATGTCTTGGAAACTGAAAATTTAAGCCTTGCTGGAATTGAGATGGTTTACAAAAAAAGGTTTGAGCAAGGCGAAACTGATGTAATTGAATTTGCAAATATTCATTTACGAATATTAGAAAACCAAATGAAAATTTTAAAAATAAAAACCCAAGAACAAGAGATAGAAAGTTCTTTGAAAATTATTTTAAATATGCCTAATATTCCAATTTTAGATTTTCATAATGCTTCTAAATCTTTAAACCAAGATTTTAGCAAAAATGCAAAATTGGAATGGCACCAAAGTTTGGTTAATAGTTCTATAAGTTTCCTTGAAACTGAAAAAAGTAAACTTTTACCAAGCGTCAACTTGGGAGTTATGAACCAAAGCATGCTTGGTAGTTGGAAACAGCTTGTTGGAATGGCTGGATTTGAAATTCCACTTTTCGCAAAAGCTCAAAAAGCAAGAATCGATGCCTCCAAAATCAATATTTTGATTCAACAATCTGAATTTGAAAAAATGAACTATCAAATTGACAATGAAATAATTACGCTTCAAAATAGTCTCCAAAACACTGAAAATGAATTGCTTTTAATAAATGAAAAACTTTTGCCTGAGTCTGAAAAATTAATAGAGATTTCAATGAAAAAATATTTGGCAGGACAAATCAATTATTACGATTGGTTTTTGGTTTATACCCAAAGTTTTACTTACAAAACCGAATTGATAAATTTAGAAAAAGTGAGAAATATAAAAATTTCCACTTTAAAATATTTTACAAGAAATGAATAAAAAAATAAGCATCATAATTTGTTTGGCTTCAATATTAGCTTGCAAATCAGAAAAAAAAATAGAAGAGACCACTCAGAAATCTGTTAATAATTCCATTGTTTTCTCCAAAAAACAATTTAAAAATTTAGTGATTGAAACTGGAGCAATAAAGGAAAAAATTATGGACATCAGTATTGATGCAAATGGTGTGGTTGATGTACCACCTGACCAAATTTTTTCGGTAAGCTATCCTATGAATGGAGTAATTTCGAGCATTAATCATAACCTTCTGCCAGGAAAATTCATTAAAAAAGGCCAGATATTGGCAGAAATTCAAAGTATGGAATTATTGCAAACGCAAGAAGAATATTTGAATGAAACAACAAAAAATGAGCTGTTTTCACAAGAATACGAACGCCAAAAAAACCTGCTCGCAGATGACGCCACGGCCAAAAAGAAATTTCAGGAAGTAGACAATGCTATAAAACTTAACAGAATCAAAATCAAATCTTTGAGTGAAAAGCTAAAAGTAATGGGAGTTAATTCAACTGAACTTTCAAATGTCAATCTATCTGCAAAACATGTTATTTATGCCTTGCAAAATGGTTTTGTCAAAAATGTTAATGTGACTAATGGAAAAAGTTTTACCAGCGATGAAACACTTTTTGAGCTTATTGGTACACAACACATGCATGTTGAATTAAAAGTATTTGGAAACGATATGTTTGCGGTAAAAGAAGGTCAAAAAGTTGACTTTGTTTCCCTTGAAGGAAAAAATGTTTTAGGAAAAGTTTATTTAGTTGACAAAACAGTAGATATAGAAAATAAGTCGCTTAACCTACACGTGCATGTGGAAGATGAAGTATTTGAAAAGACACTAAGACCTGGACAATATATTTCAGGAAGGATCAATGTGAAAAACTTAAAAGTAATGGCCTTGCCTGAGTCAGCTATCTTATCTAATTCTGATGGAAAATTTATTTTTAAAATGAAAGAAGAAAAAGAAAATGTGAGGTTTTATAAAATCGAAGTAAAGACTGGAAGAATTGCGAATGGGTTTATAGAGATAATTGAACCTACATTAATGCAAGGTAAAATTGTGACAAAAGGCGTAAACTTTATAGAAAACGGTGCATCAGATGAATAAAAATAATGCTTTTACAATCAAGAAAATATCATTAGTATTTTCTTTAAAATATTTAAGAGATGAGCTTAAGACTTTGTTATATAAAAACATTAACAATAAAATTTTGGTTAATTATTGTCCATTTTAACTCTTTTCCATAAAAAATAATTTCTTAGTGATAAATAACAATTATTGTATTACAACTTTCTAATAACCAAATAGTTATCTTTTATTATTTTTGATAATTTTTCAAATTCCAAATACTTCCTTCAAAATAAATCGCAAAATCCTCACACTAATGGAGGTTTTTATTATTTATTCTGCAACAATACACTAAACTAATACCATAATAGACTAAGTTTTTGGTCAAATACACAAAGTGTTTTTATTTACAAGTGTATACATTTGAACAATGATTTTAAATACAAAAAAAATATTGGAACATTGGTTTTGCATTTATAAATTTGGTAGCCATGAAAATTAATTTTACCACATAGTTTCTTATTTAATATCTTTTATATTTTAATAAATTTAAAACCTTAAAATACAAAGCGATTTAAAGAAACCGTCTTTAACCTTAACGCTAACTATTTATGCAACTAACTTATTTATAAGATTTTAATAATTCAGCGACACCTTTTAATGTTACAATAAACTTTATTGGCAATGAAAACTTGTATTATGATTTAAATAAGAAAGATTTGAAATTCAAAAGATTTTGTTCAAAAAGCTAAACTTATCTATTTTGTCTTAGAAATAATTAAGCCTTTATGAAAATAAGAAAAGATTGGAGGCATATCCATTATAAAAATTAGTAGGCATAAAAATTAAAGTGTTTTTTAAATCAATATTCAAATTATATATGAAAAATAATTACTGGCAACCGACTAAATTTAAAATTTATTAAAAATCCTAATCAAATGACTATTCAATCGGGTCGCCGAATCGGGGCCATTTTACTGGTTTTTAAAAAAGACCCCCTCCGTTTTATTCTTTGTGTATCCTGCGGACGGTCTTACTTTTGCGTTTCGACGCACCGCAGGTATGCCTGTCCAATCGAAAAAAGAATCGGAGTGGCGTCCCACCAAAAAAACATTCACAAATCGGTACGCCCTTTAGAATAAACCTAAAGGGCGTTCCCCTTTAAAATTTGATTATTAGCTATTTAAGATTTTATATTAATTCTCCAATCAAATTTTCAAAATGGTTACGTTTCGGCGTCCCGATTTTGTGATTAAAGGAATTCATTTTGTTTTTATTTTTTCTCGGACGCCAGTAAAAAAAAATCAAAAAAGTTTAAAATTTTAAAATGGAATTTCTGTAGACCATTTAATTTCTGTCATAACAAACATGGATTGGACATTTTGGATATTCTCTAATGCAGCTAGTTTGTTTACCATAAAATTTTGATATTCAGCTATATCTTTTACTAAAACACGTAACAAATAATCAAAATTACCAGCAATATAATAACACTCCACAACCTCATTAAATAGAATTACCTCCTTTTCAAATTGTATTAAAAATGGCTTGGCATGTTCTTTTAATTGAACATTACAATACGCCAACATGGGTTTACCAATTTTCTTTTTATTTAGCAATGCCACATAATTATCAATGTATTCATCCCGCTCTAATCTCTTAATTCGTTCATAAATAGGAGTTTGAGAGAGTTTAAGATTATACGATAATTCTTTAGTAGTTGTTCTAGCATTTTTTTGTAAAGCCAGTAATATTTCACGATCTATGTCATCTATTTCGGGCATGTTTTAGAAAAAATATTTGTATGCCCGAAAATAATAGAAAAATTTCATAGAAAATGACCTTGTTATAGTTTTTTTATCCAAATAAATCAGAAAACACATCTTCTAATTTTTCCATAGCCACAATAGAAATAGCATAATCAGTAATAGTAAGTCCCTTTAAGTTGTTTTTTGCAATGTAAATTTTCTCAAAACCGAGTTTAGCAGCCTCTGAAATCCTGTTTTCTATTCTATTCACAGCTCTAATCTCTCCTCCAAGACCACATTCAGCACAAAAACAAAAAGCTTTATTTACTGGTAAATCTTCATAAGATGAAGCAATAGAAACACAAACCGCCAAATCAATGGCGGGATCTTCCACTTTTAAACCTCCAGCTACATTTAAAAATACATCTTGAGTTCCCAATCGAAAGCCTCCACGTTTTTCCAATACCGCCAACAACATTTGCAATCGCCTAGGGTCAAAACCATTGCTACTTCGCTGTGGAGTTCCATAGTTGGCGGTGCTAACTAATGATTGTATTTCAATTTGCAATGGCCTATTCCCTTCAATCATCGCAGCTATAGCAATGCCACTTAAATGAATATTCCTTTCAGAAATTAATATTTCAGAAGGATTGCTCACTTGACGCAACCCATTCGATAACATTTCATAAATCCCTAGTTCCGAAGCATTTCCAAATCTATTCTTTGTAGTCCGTAAAATCCTATACGTCATAAATTGATCGCCCTCAAATTGCAATACAGTATCCACCATGTGCTCTAAAACTTTTGGGCCAGCTAGACTTCCATCTTTTGTTATGTGCCCTATTAGAATTACTGGAACATCCGATTCCTTGGCAAATTTCATAATTTCAGAAGCACACTCTTTTACTTGTGAAACGCTTCCTGCACTACTTTCTATTAATGGGGAAACTAGTGTTTGAATAGAGTCAATAATTACAATATCGGGCTCTATAAGTTCAATTTGTTTAAAAATTAAATCAGTAGCTGTTTCGGTAAGCACATAACATTTGGGATTAAAAAAAGGTAACCTTTCGGCTCTCATTTTTATTTGCTGCTCGCTTTCTTCACCTGAAATGTACAATATAGTATATTCACTCAGACTCAAAGCTATTTGAAGCATTAAAGTAGACTTGCCAATTCCTGGTTCTCCCCCTACTAAAGTAAGTGACCCTGGCACCAAACCTCCTCCTAAAACTCTATTTAATTCCTGATCTTCGGTTACAATACGGTATTTCTCTACTTTATTAATTTCTGAAATTAATTTGGGCTTTGAAGCTGATCTTGAACTTGAATTAGAAGAAAATCTCCATGAACCTTTTTCTGGCTCGTCTTTTGTAATTAACTCTTCTTGAATGGTATTCCATTCTCCACAAGAAGGGCATTTTCCCAACCATTTTGGAGAATTGTAACCACAATTTTGACAGAAATAAGCTGACTTAAGTTTAGCCATTTATTAAATACTCGTTAATTTTGTACTAATAAAACGCAATATACGTTTAATACAACAAATCTTAAAAATTTAAATATATATCGATTTATGAAAAAAGTAAATTTGGTTTTTTTGTTATTTTTAGCAATACAAAGTTCTTATGGTCAATTCGTATTGGGTGTAAAAGGAGGGCTAAATTTCTCTAATTTAGTAACCGATGCAGGTTCTTTTGGCAAAAATATCCAAGAAAGTAGAGATACCAAAACGGGTTTAGCTTTGGGAGTTTATACCAGATTTGGTAAAAAATTATTTTTACAACCTGAGGTTTTATTTGCTACAAAAGGCGGAAAAGTAAATGTGACACCACTAAGCGGTAGCCCAGTTAGTTTAGTTGTAAAAACCAATAATTTAGATATTCCTTTGCTCTTGGGATATAAATTGTTTAATAGAATTAGGATAATGGCGGGTCCTGTTGCTTCTTTTAAGTTAAACGAAGATGAAAAATTTGCGAACGAGTTAAAAAAGATTACTGGCAATGTGGACGAAGCATTTAGCAATTCTACCATTGGTTATCAAGCAGGTATAGGCTTTAAGTTAATTGGTTTTGATTTTGATCTCAGAAACATGGGCAGTTTAGGAGATATTTCTTCAAAACAATTTGATACTTACGACAAATATAATCAAATGCAAAAAGGCTGGCAATTTACGATTGCTAAAAAGATATTGTAGTAATAGTTCAGTTCTAAAAACGAACCATCAAGTTTTTTTTGTATTTTTATCTAATCTGATTCTTGAGAAATAAATTATAGTAGGATAAATTTCAATAAAAAATAAACCGTTTTAAACTAAAAAACGCTACCTAAAATATAGATGGCGTTTTTTTTTAAATTTATTTGCGATTTACTTCACAATTCTGTTGGCCCAGTTAACCTCTTGCACTGGACGTTCCATGTTTTCCAATACTTTCATTCCAGTTACTGGTAATTCAATTTCTGAAAGTTTGTTTAGACTTCTCATATCTACCCAACGATGACCTTCAAACCAAAGAGAATAGAATCTTTCACTTAAAATTGCATTTACTAAAGCGTCTTTCGTAGTTGCTCCGGCATAGTCTTTTAAACCAGCGGCTTTGCGAACCACGTTAATGTGCTTAACCGCTTCAGCAGTATTTCCAGTTTGTGCTGCAGCTTCGGCGGCAATTAATATTTACTCTTCGTTTCTAATAATTGGCACTAAGTCTGAGCCCCCTTTGTAAAGTCCCGCTAAATATTTACTAGAATAAGAAGTACCAGCTGCTGAATATGATATAGCTGGCGTTTGAATTTGCAATTTGGCTAATCTTTTATCTGCTTTGTCTGCGGCATCCCATACCTTTTCATTTGCTACAATTCTTACTTTGAAGAAAAAATGAATACTAATAACTGTAAAGTTTCACAACATTGTTGATGACATTTTAATAAATAAAATAGCATTCTAATATATAAGAAAATCTTATTCTATTATTTTTGATTATATAAAGCTTAATCAAGACTTTCAAAAGTGGGGTAATTTTTAAAAAACAAGAAAGAGGCCAATATAAAAAAGAGAAAGCTAAAGAGAATAATTGAGAAATGACTCATTAGTATAATAACTATTGCAATAGATCCAAAAAAGTAACTTTGCATTTTAAAATCCTCCGAAAGAATAGATACATAATTTAAATTATGAGTGAAAAGAATCAAACTAAGTACAAAGAAAAACCACTTAATTGCATAAATAATCGAAATGTCTGAAGGAATATTTAATAGGAATATAAGAAATTCTGGTAAAACTAAAATTGAATAACTTATGCCCAATAACAGGATTCTTGTCCAATTACTAAATGGCAAATTTCTATAAAATGTTAAGTTAGCCGATTCAAAAGAGATAAAATTACTTATTAATTTAAGATGTGAAGCAACAATCACCACTGCAATAATGCTAAAAAGTCTAGCATCGTAATCATCTGTAGGATATATCCAAATGGTAAATACTACAATTAAAATACTAAATACCTTTGAGGTTAAGAACAAAACAGGTTGCTTATTAATAAGGAATTTATGAAAAAATAAAATATATGGAGTTGGAATTCTATGTAATTTAAAAATAGTAAAATTTATTAAAGGCTTTGTTTCTGGAAGTTTATTTAATCTCTTTTCAAATATTAAAGCTCCAAATATTACAATAAAAATATTACATAGAAAAATCAATAAAGCTTGATAGTAATACTGCCAGCTTATGGCAAAGTTTACCATTAAAATGGCATATAGAAATGTTAATTGAATCAATAAAAACTGAAGAAAAATTAAAACTGACATCCTTTGCCAAAAATTTAACAAATTTATTGCAAATAAAAATCTAAATTTTTTTTCTGAAAATCTCCTTAAAACAAATAATATCGTTTTTAAACTATGAAATATCCACAGTAAAAATATATAAGCCAAAATCTGTGGATTTTGTAGCGCATTTTTTATGATTGATTGGTGCTCAGCACCACTTAAAAAACCAAAACCTAATAAGATTATTATTAGTATAAATAAGGTATTTTGTCGGTAATAATCCCAAACAATCGTTTTATAAAAAAGCTTAAAAACATCTTTCATTTGTAAACAATATTCTGGTTATCAACTAACAATACACTATCTACTTTAAGTTTATTCGGAATCAAATCCTGATGGGAGGACAGAAAAAAAGTAACATTTCTTTCATTATGGTATTCATTAATTAATTCATATAAATTCTCAATAGAATGAGAATCAATCAAAATAAAAGGTTCATCAAGAATTATTAGAGATGGCCTTCCTAAAAAACCACTAACCAAAGAAATCTTTTTTAACATTCCACTAGAATATGTAGAAATGTTATTATCCCAATATAAATCAACTCCAAGTTTTGAAACTAAAAGTTCTAATTGTCCCTTTTCAGCTTTTTTGGCAAAAGCCATAAATTTTAATATATCTTTTGCACTTACAAAATCAGGATATTGTGCCTCTGCCTCAGCATAATTTGTGAAAAGTTTACATTTATTTTCATGTGGAAAAAATCCATTAATTAAAATTTTACCAGAAAATGGCACTATTCCAGCCATAGATTTGAAGAATGTTGATTTGCCTGAGCCATTCTTTCCAACAAACCAGTGTATACCATTACCTATTATTAAACTATCGATGGCCAAAACAATATGATTGGCATATTTTTTTTCATATTGACTAACTTCAAGCATTTTAACTGATAAATAAATGGAAAAATCGTTTAATTCTAGATTGAAATAAAAAGATAAAATAATGGATTTGTAAAAATAAAAAACAAATTTATTTTCAAAAAAACAATCTTGAATATTAAAAATGATAAGTGGCGTGCAAATTAAGAATTTTTCTGCCGCAATATAATTTATTGAAAAATTTTCAATAAATCCAGTATTTGCATTTTGGAGGCCTCCTATAATCTACTTTTTAATATAAAATGCCACAAAAACATATTACTTCATAAAATTAAAAAATAGTCCTCAACGTAGCTTTGGCAAAATTTTCCATTAATTTTAAAATTTCAATCGAACTAATTTGATTTCTCATCACAAAACTTGTACATAGGAGTCCATTTAATTCTAATTTTCAGTAGGTTTAAAATAAAGAAATACAAATTTATAAGTTATTGTTTGAATTAAAATTCGTCCAAAATAGTAGGAAAAAAGGTGTACCTTTGCAACAGAAACCAAAGTTTAATGAAATTAAAAGCAAGTGCATGTTTTGTGTACCAAATTGAATATCCTACACCAATAATTGCAGTGCTTAGCCCTCGTAAAGACATCAATCAACACGTTGTGGCAGATGTTATGACCGTTACACCTTCCATAGAAATTTTTCATTATACAGACAATTTTGGAAATGCCTGCCAAAGAATGCTCTTTGAAAAAGGGGAAGTAGAATTAAAAATCGAAAATATTGTTATTGTAGATTCAGAAGTGGAAAGAAACGTACTCGCTGAATATGTATTAATAGAAGATTTACCTTTTGAAGCCATACAGTTTTTACTACCAAGCAGGTATTGCCATTCTGATACACAAGAAATAATACAATTAGCTTCTGAAATTACAAAAAATATAGAAATAGGAAACGACCAAGTATTGGCTATTTGCAATTGGATATATGAAAATATATCTTACCAATATGGATTCTCTTTTTATACTTCAAATTCAAACGATATTTTAAAAAATAAAGTGGGTGTTTGTAGAGATTTTGCTCATTTAGCAATGGCTCTTTGTAGAAGCATAAATATTCCAGCAAGAATGGTTGTAGGATTCCTAAAAGACCTACCCTATTCAGACCTACATGCTTGGTTTGAAGTATTTATAGGTGGGAAATGGTTCACTTTTGATGCCGTTCAAGAAAAAACATTGGGCGGTAGAATTGTACTCGCATATGGAAGGGACGCAAACGATGTTGCTTTTATTACCCAATTTGGGAATCCTCTTTTAAAAGAAATGAGGGTAATTGTAGAAGAAGTGCAATAAATAAATAAAACAAAGATCCTTTTTGATATTTCGTGCCAAAAGTGTGGCTTAATAATTGTGGAAGGCATTGGTATTATTATACTACCAATTAGCATTATGATTATACCACTACTTTTTTGTTGCTCCAGCTTTTTTCCTTTACAAAAATATCCACCTAATCTTTTTAAAAATAAATTTGAAATTTCAAAACCAGATTTACAACAAGATACTAGCAAAATGTTCTATTATTCTTTTCAATTAGAAAAAGTGATTGATTTAAACAATGAAAAGCTTTCTAGTTTATTTGAAACATTGGAAGTTTGTGAAGGATCTAAAGTACTTTTAGAAGCCCCAAGAATGGAAGAGTCTGGGCTTTTGTTTTGGGAAGGACCGAATGGCTTTAGATCTTACCAAAGGAAAATATATTTCGAAAATGCAAATGCAAAGCAAAGCGGGAGATATACCCTCAGAATTTTCAAGGACAATAAGATTTTTGGAGGGATGATAGATTTAATAATAAATGAATCACCAAAAGCAAGTTATGATTTTAGTCAAACTGCTGAAGAAATTAACTTGCTGGCCTTTAATAAAGAGCAAGAATATACCTATGAATGGAAGGACAAAGATAATTTATCATTAGGAAAGCTTGCTGCCTTAAAAATGAAGCAAAAATCCAGTTTTAAAGAACCTATTTTTCTTCTGGTTTATAATAAAGCCTGCGAAAATAAATATAAGATTAAATTAAATTAAGGATGATATAATTTGCATTTAAAAGTAAAAAACTAATTTGCAAAAAAAATAATCAAATTTGATTTTATTTAGTGGCATAAAATTTACAAAAATTAGTGGTATTGCATTGTGGCCATTTATTTTTACTAAACATAAATGGCCAAATGACATACTCATAAATCATGAAAAGATACACTTGAAACAACAAGCAGAAATGCTTGTTATTCTTTTTTATGTGTGGTATTTGACTGAATGGGCAATACGATTTTTAAGAACCAAAAATTTTCATAAAGCCTACAGAAATATTTGTTTTGAACGAGAAGCTTACAGTAATGAAAATGATTTAGTGTATCTACAAAAAAGAAAAATGTGGAGCTTTTTAAAATACATTTAGATAGTCTGTGAAAAGATTCTTTCTGTATTTAATTCTGAATCCAAATATTGATCAAATACCATACTTATATTTCTCACAAATGGCTTCCCAATTTCAGAAATTTTTACAGAATTATTAGTAAAAGATAACAAACCGTCATTTTTAAATCCCTCTAAAGCCTGAAAAATAAAATCAAAATTAACAAGATTCATCTCCTCTAAGGACCATTTCGTTTCAAAATCACACATTAGATTTCTTATCTGAGATTTAATAAAAATATCTTGAATAGAAAGTACATGTCCTTTTTCCACTGGAAATTGCGAACCCAATATCAGCTGTTTATATAAACTAATATCTTTTTGATTCTGACTAAAGGCCCCATAAATTTCACTAATGGCCGATGCACCTAAACCAATGAGAATTTTTGAAGGCTTGGTAGTATAACCCATGAAATTCCGATGAAGCGTTCCATTTTGCAAAGCCAAAAACAATTCATCGCTTGGTAAAGCGAAGTGATCCATTCCTATTTCAGAATAACCTTCTTTTTCAAACAACTTTAAGCCCATCTCATAAAGTTGTCGTTTTTCATTCGGTTTTGGCAAATCCTCGTCACTAAAGCCTCTTTGCCCATTTCCTTTTATCCAAGGTACATGCGCATAAGAGTAAAATGCAATACGATCAGGCCTTAGCTTGAGTGTCATAAGAATGGTATCTTTGATTGTATCTTCCGTTTGAAAAGGAAGTCCAAAAACTAAATCAAGGCTTATGGAAGTGTATCCAATATTTCTAGATATTTGAGTTATATTTTTAACTGTTTCAAAACTTTGAAGGCGATGAATAGCATTTTGAACAACATTGTTGAAATCTTGAACACCAAAACTTACTCTTCGAAATCCTAAATTAAATAAAGTTTGTAAATGTAGCTCCGTGGTATTATTTGGATGACCTTCAAAGCTAAATACTTTATTTTCAGACACATTGACTTCTTTTAAAATCCCATTTATAAGCATTTCTAAATTTTCTGCTGAAAAAAAACTAGGTGTTCCTCCACCTAAATGAATTTCATTAATGGTTGGTTTTTTTTCGAAAGTTCTTAAATACATTTGCCATTCTGAAAGTAATGCGTTTATATATGATTCCTCTACTCCATGATTCTTGGTAATTCTTTTATGACATGCACAAAATGTACATAAACTTTCGCAATATGGTAAATGAATATAAATACTGATTCCTTCATTTTGTAGCTGAATATCTGATAAATCAGCTAATTTGCTTTCCCAAACTAAATCATTAAAAGCATTTGAATTCCAATTAGGAACAGTAGGGTAGCTGGTATATCTAGGGCCTGTTTTCGTGTATTTTTGAATTAATTTTTGTTGGCTCATTCCCAAACTATACTTTTTTGGCAAAAATAACTGCATCGAATCGTTGTTTTTATGATATTTGTCATTCAAAATTTTGTTTCATATTTTTTCAATCCTTTTTTAAATGAAAATAATAATAATTAACGGTCCGAATTTGAATCTTTTAGGAAAAAGAGAACCTGAAATCTATGGGAGTGAAAGTTTTGAAAACTATTTTGAAAAGCTTAAAGCCAAATTTGAAAGCATAGAACTATATTATTTTCAAAGCAACCACGAAGGAGAAATAATTGATAAAATACACGAAATAGGATTTATTTTTGATGGAATAATAATTAATGCTGGTGGCTTAACACACACTTCTGTTTCGCTTTCAGACGCTTTAGGCGGTGTAAAAACTCCAGCAATTGAAGTTCATATTTCAAATATACATGCTAGAGAAGAATATAGGAAACACTCCTATCTGACTGCCAAATGCAAAGGAATGATTTGTGGGCTTGGACTTAAGGGCTACGATTTTGCTATTGAATGGTTTTTACAGTAGAAGATTTAAAAAAATTTACAATTTACCTGACTTCTTTCATTAAGTTTCAAAGCTTTCCTTTCACTAAAATATAAAAGCTATGGCTATTAAAACCTAATGGTATCTAATATTCTCCTTTTCTTTCAATCCTAGAATTTTCAGATTCCAAATTACTGGCATCCGAGAAAAAATAAAAGAAATATGTTCCTTATATCAGCCAGCACTGTTTGAAATGGTACGACAACCCGGCGTTCAAAATTCTTTGACACAAATTTAAACTTTTCTAACCTATTGATTTATAGAATTTTGAGGTGGTGCGGCAGGCCGATGTGAGTTTGCTGGCGGCTGCTACCGGGCTGTTTTTTTTGGTGGCGCGCCACTCCGATTCGTTTTTGACTGGGCTGGCATCCCGGCGGTGCGTCGTACCCAAAAAAGAAGGGGAACGCCCTTTGCCCCGCATCAGGCGACGCAGAGTATGTTAGGGGGGCTTTTTAAGAATCTGAATAATGTGCCTCATAAGTACTTTTATGCAGTATTTTTGGGCGAATTAAGTTTTAGTCGGATGCCAGTAATTCCAAATATTATTAATTCTACTTTGACAAACTTAAAATAGTTATAAAAAATATTAATTAAAAATATGTAAATCAAGTATTTGATTTGTAAATATCACGGAAAATTAGTATATTTACGTATGTAAACAACTAACAAAATCCTTCGGGTAAAATAACCAATTTTTCCTTGATTCAACAAAGATTCAATCGGTTTTTCGCAAATAAATCATTGATATTTAGAACAAAGACGGGCAGAGGTTTTGATAAAGCACTGTTTTACCTAAAAGCATTATATACCACTGAGAAGTCGCATCGTAATATTGAAAAAATGACGGACGGCTATCCAAAAGAAGATTATTTCAAGATTCAGCATTTTATAAGTGAATCGCCATGGAGTGCTGAAGATGCCTTGGCAGATGCAGCAAAAGACGTGAATCAATTATTATTTGCTGGCCGCAAACATGTGGCCTTAGTTATTGATGAAACAGGCGAGGAAAAAAAGGCAGTGAGTCAGTCGGAGTGGCTCATCAATATTGTGGTAATTTAGGCAAAACTTGCAATAGCCAGTCAGCCGTTTGTGCAGCCTTGGTGACGGATAACCTAGTCAGTATCATCGATACACGCCTTTATTTGCCCAAAAGTTGGACTGATGACGCAAAAAAATGCAAAAAAGCAGGTATCCCTGAAGAGCATAGAACTTTCAAAACAAAAACACAATTAGCTTTAGAAATCATTAAAGCCCAACGAAGCGCAGGTATTCGTTTCGACTGGATTAATGCCGATGGACTTTATGGTAATGATCTGGTTTTGTTAAAAGAATTGGAGAAATTA
>JANOMP010000138.1:0-1880 GCA_031420365.1 Cytophagaceae bacterium | reverse complement strand
ATTGTGACTAACGGTTTTGTTACTAAAGTAGCTATTATTATAAACTTAGCAAAAAAATACCCTACCTACAAAAGTAGGGGAAGTATAAATGATTGAATAATAAATTAATCGAATCAGGAACATTCTTTTGGAATAATAATTATTGTGAACGGGGTAGCTCAAAGCTCCACCAATTTTTTTTTGACAATGCTCCCAACGTCAGGATTCTGATCGGGCTATCATTTCTGATTGCACCAATTGATAAAACGAGCTTTCATTCGATTAATATTTTTGAGCGACTGGCCTCTTTACCGTTAGCAAATTTTCTTTTTTTGTCGCACAAAAATGCTGGATTCTGGCCAACGAATTTGGCTTTTAGTTTCTTCGATTTGAGGAGGTGGGAAAGTCCCTTTTTCTAACCTTTTGTAGTAAATCACTAGGCCGTCTCCATCCCAATTTAATAGGTTAATGGTATTTCGTGCCTTATTTAAAAACACAAAAACATCACCATTAAGAGGATTTCTGCCCAACTCGTTTTGTACTAAACCACACAAACTCCCCTAACCTTTTCGCATGTCGCATGGCTTAGCATAATACTCAAACCGATGCAAAGAAGTAAGCGGAAACATTAAACTAAAGAAATTAATTTACGAATAATTTCAAAATCACAAATAGATTTTATCTTTACGCCATTTGGATATTCTATTTCTAATAGAGCTTTAAAAGTAACAGCCTGTATTTTTGAAGGTATTTCAACACTCACAAAACTACTTTTAGGCTTAGACTCCAACTTACCATGCCAATATTTAAAAGTAGAAAGATTGATACTGTGCTTTTCACAATAATGCTTGCGTGAAAGCCCAGAATTTAAAAAATCATTGTAATGCCTTCCCATCTGTGTTTCCTTTGTCATATATCTTTAAATTAGTTTTGACAAAGGTCGTAACTCAACACCAGTATTTGAGGACGGGGTAGATTAAGGGTTTAAGATTTAGAGTGAAAACCTGAATTATTTCATAAATTTAGGAAAAAAAATTTAAATGAAAAGCATAGCAGAAATACTGATTGAAATTTTAGATTTAGGTGAAGGATGGATTATCATGGATAAGAAAATTGATAAAAAAATTAAAGAGATTGATATCTTTATTGAATTTATAAGTTCAACTGGTTACTTTCCTAGAAATAAAGAATTATTGAATGTTTATGATTACTCAAGATCAAGAAGAATACGCCATTTAGATCTTTTCGAATACAAATGTTATCTAAATGCTCGTATTCCAAGGGTTAAAGATGGCAAATTAGGTATTAGGAATATTGCTCTAAAATGGGCGGATGAGCGAGTTAGTTTTAGTTATTTATTACTGGCATCCGACTAAAATTTAATTCGTCCAAAAATACTGCATAAAAGTACTTATGAGGCACATTTATTCAAATTCTTAAAAAGCACCCCCCTAACATACTCTGCGTCGCCTGCCGCGGGGCAAAGGGCGTTCCCCTTCTTTTTTGCGTACTACGCACCGCCGGGATGCCGGCCCAGTCTAAAACGAATCGGAGTGGCGTCCCACCAAAAAAAACAGCCTGGCAGCGACCGCCAGCAAACTCACATCGGCCAGCCGCACTACCTCAAAATTCTATAAATCAATAGGTTACAAAAGTGTAAATTTGTGTCAAAGAATTTTGAGCGTCGGGTTGCCGTACCATTTCAAACAGTGCTGGCTGATATAAGGAACATATTTCTTTTATCTTTTCTCGGACACCAGTAGTTATTTATTTGAATTTAGAGTTTTAGAAGCACTTTTGATGAGTAAAAATCAAACTAAAACGGCTGAATTTTTTGATAGTAGTTTTGATATAGTTCATCATATAATGAAAAGAGGCGTTGAGCGTGGACTGTTTAGGCG
>JANOMP010000137.1:0-6340 GCA_031420365.1 Cytophagaceae bacterium | reverse complement strand
AATAAGTTATATTGACCCTGAAATGTTAAAAAAGAAAAATAACACGGTGAAAAAAAATTACATTGAAATCAATTAAAATACAATAAGAGAATAGATTTAGTTTAAAATTGTTTTAGTTTATTTCGCAAATTGTAAGAGGGTATCATTTTGGATAATTAAAATTATAAAATAGATTGTTACAATTTTTCGGAGTAATCAAAAGAGGGAAATATTTATGGCTTTATTTTACTTAACAATTAAAAAATAATTTATAAAAATGCTTGTTAAAAGAAATTTAATCTTCTTTTTTGTTTTTTTTAAAATTAATATCTCCTTTTGTCAAATTCAATTTACTGGGCAACTTTTCGACAAAAACACAAACGCACCAATTCAAAACGCCAACATAATCCTTAAAAAACTAAATTCAGAAACAATAATTTCTTTTACATTTTCTGACAAGAACGGAAGTTTTGTAATTAATTCAATACCAAACCTAGACTCTGTGGTTTTGAATGTAAGAATCATGGGTTATGCTCCAATCATTTTAAAAATTTTGAATAAAAGCAAAAAATTTGACTTATTACTCGAACAAGCGTTCATTGAACTCAAAGAAATAAAAGTAAAACAAGAACCCATTCGAAAATATGGCGATACCCTGAGCTACAACGTAGGCGAGTTTAAAGACAAAAACGATAGAGTACTTGCTGATGTTTTAAAAAGACTTCCTGGCATTGAAGTAGAACCCAGCGGACGCATACTGTATCAAGGCCAACCGATCAACAAATATTACATTGAGGGCTTGGACCTTTTAAACGGGCGATATAAGTTAGCAAACGACAATCTCAACATAGATGCAGTGCGAAGTGTGGAGGTTTTAGAAAACCATCAACCCATCAGAATGCTAGACAGTACAGTATTTTCAGAAAAAGCCGCTATCAACATTAAACTAAAAAAAGGGATAACTAATTCTGGACAAATGAGCCTTGGAGCCGGGCTATCGCCTTTTCTTTGGGATGCCAACTTTACGCCAATGCTATTTTCTAAGAAGCTACAGATTATAGGTACTTTTCAAGCCAACAACATTGGCAAAAATAGTGCTTCACAGCTTATGCAGCTTACCCCAGGCACAGTATTTAGTGATTTAGTCTCTGGAAAAAGCAATATGTTGGGCATACAACAATTAGCCAATCCTGCTTTTAAAGAAAGCAGATGGCTTGATAATAATGTTAAAATAGGGTCCATAAATATACTTCGAAAAGCAAAAAAAGGGCTTGAGCTTCGACTAATCCAAGATTTTGCAACAGATATTCAATACCAAGAAGGTGCCACAAACACCACGTTTTTTGATTCGGCAAAAGAAAACATTGTTTTGACTGAAATCAAGAGCAATAGGCTGGGATTTAATTCTTCAAAAACCGATTTGACACTGCAAAAAAACACAAAAAGCAAATATTTAAAAAACACAGTAAAGATAAATGCATATTGGGACACCCAACAGGGAAATATAACTAGGAATATTGGTAATTTAATGCAGAAAACCACCTTGCCTACGTTTTCAGCTTCAAATAATTATCAAGATTTTTTTAAAATTAAAAACAACATTTTGGCTTTAAATTCGAGGGCTGGGTATGAAAAAAGTAGTCAAACGTTGTGGGTAGACCCAAGTATGTTTTTAGCGTTGTTTGATGCTAAAACCACGAAGGAAACGGCACGCCAAAATGTATTTAATTCAAAACTTTATACTGAAAATTCGGTGCAGTTCATAAAAAAAATCAAAAGAATTACTTTAGAAAACAGCTTAGGGCTTAGTTTAAATAAAGAAAATTTAAGCAGTGATTTAACCTTACAAAATCAGCAAGAACTAAGACCTTTAGGACAAGAGTTTAGAAATAATTTAGATTGGATAGAACAAAAATACTATTTAGAAACAAAGAGCAGACTTAATGTTGGCAATTGGAAAATTGCTTTAACCACACCACTCAGTTATATTTCCTTTTTGGCGAAAGATCAAGAAACAAAAAAGCAACAAAGCTTACACCGTGTGATTTTCGAACCCAGGTTGAGCATAAATAAAGAAATAAAAAACTTTTGGACGCTATATGCAAATGCCAGCAAAACGAACAGTTTTGGAGATATCAGACAAATGTATTTTGGATATATTTTGAATAATTACCGTGACGTTAAACGCTTCGATGCCCCTATTCTACAAAACGTAACGTATTCTGGGTATGTAGGATTAAATTATGCCAACCCAATCACGAATTGGTTTGGATCGTTATCTTATACAAAAAGTAAGACTATTTCAAATCTAACCTATTCTAGTTTGTTAAATACAAACGGAAGTATTGAACAAAATGCCATTGAAGCAAACAATGAAAACAATTCTCAAAATACAAATGCACGTATTGGAAAATATATAAGAACCATAAAAACAACATTTACTTTGAAAACCAACATTTTTTTGCAAAATGGTATTCAAATCATCAATCAAAGAGAGACTTTGGTAAGTTCCAAAGGGATAAGACCTGTTTTTGACATAAGCTCAAATTTAAGTACTTGGCTTAGCTTATCTTATAACTATGGGTATTCGAGCTTTCAAAACAAAGTAGGTAGAGAAACAAGACCCAAGGTGGAGCAACAAAATCACTTTTTTAATCTAAACTTTAATACAAAAAACCAACTACTTTTTGGAATTTATAACGAAGCATATATCAATAATTTTAATAACCAAAGAAATTTTTTTACAGATTTATTTTTCAGGAAAACTATAGGAAAAAGGAAAGTTGATTTGGAAGCAAATTTTACAAACATTTTTAATTCAAATGTTTTATTAACCGTAAGTTCTGGTACTTTTTCATATATTGAAACCTCCTATACTCTTAGACCTTCACAAGGGATTTTTAAAGTACGATTTTCATATTGAAAAAGATTTTTTCTTAGTCCCAAAATAATAGCCTCTTTTTTAAACCCTGCTACCGCACGATTTCATCGTGTGGTAAGTAGAAAGGCCAAATTAGAATTTAGTAATTTAAGCCAGAATTAATTTTAACCCACATTGCTCAGAACGCTCGAAATATTCGATAAAAAAAGTATTTTCATGAAATATTGATGTTTTTTTGACAAGTATCAATTTTTTTCGAACTTATCAAATTTCTATATCATTGATTGTGAACATTTTAGATTTTGCGTTTTTTCATTTGTAGTACACAGGGGTTTGACTTTTTGGTCAAGTCAGCAGTACCTTTGTGCATGATTTCAAAAAAAATATCTAGTTTCAAGTTATTAATACAGATTCTGAATAGAATAATCATCTTTAGCTAACAATAGAATGAATCTTATAAAAAGCAATTATAAAATGAAAATCTGTAGTACACAAGTATAACTAAATATGGTGTAAATATCTAGCAAATAAATACTTGTATGAGACTATACGCAACATGGGTTAAACCTATATTTAGAAAAAATGAGCAGTAATATTCATAACAATCCAGTAGATGAAGACATAATATTTTAGCCTCAAGACTATAAATATAGTAGTGCTGTTAAATACTTTGGTGGTAGAAGTATGTTAGACAATATTTGAATATTTTGAAGTTTAAATGATAAATACTATTGAGCTAAAAAGTAGCATTGGAGTAGCCACACGATACAATCGTGCGGCAGCGGGGGGGGGGTGAATAAAATACTTACATAAAAAAGATGCTATTTTATTAATGCTCGTGTTTCAAATTTTACACAAAAATGTGATCCTACAACTTCGCCTCCAATATCCGTTCAGTAGGGTTCATCATGTACGTTAAAACGGAATTGTCTTTCATCACTTCCACCACCCGGAAGCCTCTATATGTAGTGCCCCAGTTTCCTCCAATATGAGCATCGAAAACAAAAGGGATTCCATTATGCATTTTGATTCCGTCTTTGTCGTGTTCGTGGCCATGAAAGACTGCTTTTATGTTGGGATAGCCATTTATTAATTCAAAAAATGCTGGAGTATCGATGCCATTGGCCGTCCATTTGGCTTGAGGAATATGAATAAATAGAAATGTATTCTTATTCTTTTTTGAAATCTCCAATTGTAATTTTAGCCAATCTAAATTTGGAGAAAGATATTCTCCATTTTCATTTGATGTAGTGGCAAATATCAACGCGTTGTCCTTTTTTTCATCTGTATAATTTACAGGCATTTTCCAGATGTTTTCCCAAGCAATGTCAGTAATTTTGTCGTGATTGCCCTTTGTTACATAATATGGGATGTTTAGTTTGTCAAACTTGACTTTTACTTTGGGCATCAAGTCTGGCATATCATGAATTAAATCGCCATTTAGCACACAAAAATTTACTTTTTGGGTTTTGTTCAAATTATTAGCTAGGTCAACGAATCGCTCTATCATGGCATCATATTCGGTTTTGGGTTGCCCATAATGAGCATCTGAAGCCACAATAAATCTTAAAACAATCTTATTTCGGGAGGTCAGAAAGGCATCGGAAGAAAAAGCCTCTCCGGTAATAAACATCGCTCCTGAAAGCCCTAAAGTTTTAAGAAAGTCTCTTCTGTTTTTCATAGTATTGCTATTTTTAAGGTCATTTATATTTCAATAATTTGAATCGTTTGACTTTTGCCAAAACTCCTAAAAAAGAATATTTTAAAGAATTAATACATTTATTAATCTAATAGTATCACTGAAGGGTTAAAAGCATATCTACCAAATTCTTTTCCATAAACAGCCAATCCACCGCCGTTGTTTACCGATAGTTTCACAGTAAGTTTTCCAGTTTTTGCCAAAGATCTTATTTGCTTAGATTTTAACGGTATTTTTACCATGTACCCGTAGCTGCCTGCTTCAGAAAGCTTTCTATTTTGGAGCTGGCTATGCCAACTCAATATACCTCGGTGGTCTGCGGGGTCATCTTCAAGTAGGATTGTTTTAGCAAAAGAGCCATCAATTTCTATTTGCACATTTGAAGCAAACTTCTTTTCGTCAGTCATCGGATAGGAATTTTTGTTTTGACTGGGCTCGGCTTTTGCTCCCAACATATAATTGGTATTTTTGATTTCGGAGCCTTCTCTATCTTTAAAAAACAATTCTTTTGCTCCTAATTCCATTAAAACATAACCAGACTTGGCTTTGATAGGATTTCCTTCAAATACATAAGTAAAACTTCCGTTTCCAGCACCATTCATTTTTTTTCCTCCCATTATCTCCCATTTTTTCATTGACCAATCCCCATTTGAATAAGCGTTTGGAGTTTTTTCTATGACTTGTACACCGTTCGGGAGTTTTCCTGCCACCACTACAAACGATACAAAGTTTTTATGATACACGGTGCCTCCTTTACTGTCTTTTAGCGTAAAAGTGAGGGTATAAAGCCCGTTGGTTTCTGGCATTTTTATTTTTAGGGGATCAAATTCTTTTTGCATCCAAGGCTCAAAAGGCAAGTTAATTTTTCCTTCCAAAACCTTTACAATAGCGCCTAGTTGATTAACCCCATCCAAAGAATATTCAACTAAAAAAACAGGATCAACCAGTTTTAGGTCATCCATTACCGAAATAAATATCGGTACATTTACTTCTTGATTGGCTTTTACAGTATGTGTAATATCTTGGCCGTTAGATAAATATACTAAAGAATGAAAGTCTTTGTCCGTCATTCCGGGAGCAAGCTCGTTAAGACCCGTAAACTTCATGCTGCGGTCGAAACGCCAATAGCCGTTCCATTCGTTGATAACGTCATGGTGCTCTGTATATAGCCAACCCGCCATTTTTGGGTGTCTTCGAAAGGTATTCATCATTCGGTGATAGTCGTAACTCCAGTCTACGTCACCAGTGCTACCTTCATAGCCCCAAACATTGCCGCATTCTGAGTTTATCATGGGTTGATTGCCCTGTGTAAAACCCTTTTCAAAATGAAAGCTGCTACCAGGGAAAGTGCCTTTATCTATTTTTTGCATGTGGTTTTCCCATTCATACCCCGGCAGATATTCATGCCACGAGTTAAGGTCTGTTTCAGTGTGTCCGCCACCACAGCAAATAGAATTATCCTCTACAATTCGAGTTTGATCTAGTGATTTGGCCAAATAATACATAGATGCCACCCAGTTTTGTGTTTTTGGCAAATACACACTTTCGGTTTTTTCTGTGTTTTCGTTTTTAATTTTGGATTGCAATCCCCACGACTCGTTAAATACTATCCACGAAAAAATGGAGGGATGATTGTAGTCACGTTTTATCATTTCTCTTAATGTATATTCAGATTCTTTTTGAGCGGTAGGTTCTGGTTCGCCCCAAAAATTGGGCAAATCGGCCATTACCAAAAGCCCTAGTTTATCAGCCCAATACAATTTCCGGGGAATATCTACTTT
>JANOMP010000136.1:0-1960 GCA_031420365.1 Cytophagaceae bacterium | reverse complement strand
CTATATTTCTTATGTATTTAAAACCTTGTTGTGTTAGTTCGTTATCAACCGCCACAAGTATAATTTCTGAAATTAGATTTGAAGAGTGAGGTCCAATTAAAACCCCATTTGTTTCTCCGTGTTTTAAATTACGTGTATTGAAATCTATTTGATTAAACCACTCGTGTTTGTCTGCTGGTTTTGATTTTGACTTGGCGAAACTTTTCCCAACTAATGCCCAAGAAATTGAATGGCTGTATACACTTGGAAAACAATTTGAAATATCAGCTAATGCCACATATTTACTTTTAATTACAATGTCTTGCTCTGGGTCTCCGTCTTTAGAAAAGTTTTTGTAGTTCATTTCAAAAAGCTCAGGTCTATTTTCAAGTTTTCTTAAATGAATTCTACTGATTTTGAATGAATCATTTATTGTCTTGTCGTTGAAGTGACTTTGCAATTTTGTCCAATTGTCCGCTAAACATTTCGCTTGATTTGAGTATGCAAATGGTTCAGGTATTGCCATTGGTCTTGGAATATTAATATTCCTCATACTTGAATATCTTATAAAATCTTTGGGTTTGTCATTTACTGGAAAAGTTAGTGTTTGGGTAAATGCTAAAAATTCAACACTGGTTAAAAAGTTAGGAATTTTTTCTGCAAAAAGTCCATAGCCAACCAAGCCGTCATATAAGTCGGTGCCGGAAATTTCATTTTTATAATCAATGTATTTTCTCATTCGTTTATTGCCGGTCGGTGTCGTTTTTTAGGGTGAGGCATAACGTTTGGCAGCTACAAGAAGTTGGCGATTTCGAAGCACAAAACTGTCTGCCAGCACTGAACTTGCTACGAAGCACAAAGCTTTATTTAACCACTGAACCGCCAATTTCTTGTAGGTGCTGTTATAGCCAGTGGTTCTTGTCGTCATTGCTGTTCGGTCGGTATGTGTTTGTCCTTGCAATATTTTTCTATTTCGGTGTCGTTTGAAAAATAGTCGTCACAAAATTCGTCAAGTTCTTTTTCTGTTGATTTTGAATAACGTTCTTCTGCGGTCATTAATTTCTCTGTCTGCTCAATGAATTTTTCAAATTCTTTATTCATTTTGCAAAGTTTGTCAATTGTCTTGAAGTCCAAGTCACGAAACTTTGCTTGAAATAAAACTTTGCTTTGATAAGGGTTTGCGTTTAGTTCTATTACTCCAATTCCAAATGATTGATTAAGTCGTTCCATTTCTTCCATCAAACTGTCGCTGAACTCAAATGCCACCAAGTAACCGTAGTTTGCCCAAGTTGAATTTGAAACTGCTTGAAAAAATGCTTTTTTTAGTTCGTTGTCGTTGTTTATTTCCTTTTTAATTTCATACGAATTCAATTTGAAAGTGTCGCCACGATTAATTGCTTTTAAAAAGTTCTGACTCACTTTGGTCTGCAAGTTTAAAAACTTTATACCGACCATATCGGGATGTGTCCAAATTTGATTATTGTCTTTGCCGTTTGATTGTTCGTGAAAAATTGTCTTTGAATAAATGCCTGTGTTTTTTAGGTAGCTGCTCAAAAGTTTATGCAAATCTCTTTCGTCATAAGTTTTGGTTTTGTCAACCTTTACAGTCGTTGTAGTTAACGTTTCGGTCGCACCACTTAAAACGTCAATTCCGATATTCTGCTCATTTTTTGTCAAGTAGTAAGAATATGTTCCACCTTCTTGTTTCATCCATTTTACTCTTGTATAATTTTCGCGAATGAAGTTTCCTAATTGAGCCGAAATTGTCATTTCTGGTTTTTTTGTTTCACCAAAGTCATAGTAACCTTTACTTATGATGTGATTGCATACTTCCAAATAGTTTGCAAGTCCTTTTAAATCGTCTAAACTTTTTAAAACTGCTTCTTTTGTTGTCATTGTCGTGTTGTTTTTTTATGTGTTGCGGTCTGTCCTACCATTGGCTATAACGTACAGGGCTTTGTGCAGGTGTGGGATTTGAAAA
>JANOMP010000135.1:0-26993 GCA_031420365.1 Cytophagaceae bacterium | reverse complement strand
CTGATGTTACGCAAAGTCAAATTGTAATTGAATTCCGACATTTTGTTTTCTTAGTTCCAGAAAAGCGGCAGCCACAGCAACTGTGTACAATTTTGATTTGAGTTTAAAGTGATTGAATCCTTTTTTCATTCTTATGAGTTCAAGCTTACAATAACCAATTAATGACATAAATAGGTGATTTGATTGTGTTTTAATGGTTCTTGTAGGTGATTTTGCTAATGATGAGTTGTTTTTCAGTGACTTGTGATACTCTTCAACCTTCCATCGTTTTTGATAAAGGCTGATAATTTGTTGATAATTTGCCGTCAAATCGCTACAAACCAAATACAGAACAGCTGTTGAATTGTCTTTATTGACATATTCTTCTTTTGATAAAGTGACAGCGAAAGGTATTTTCTCCATGTACACTTCTAGACAGTCGCCCGGTTCCAGTTTAAGCGATTCAATCGGCAAATATTTTCCATTATTTTTATCTTCAAAACTAAGTGCTATTTTTCGATTGGTTTTTAAGGGCATTATAAAATCTTTGCCTTCTTGCTTTATAAACTTCATGTTTTCAGCACTTCCAAACCAAATGTCATTTATTACCCATTTAAATTTTAATTCGTTCTTTATGGCCTGAGCTAAGCAATTTCTCATTCGCTCATTTTTACTCTTTTTGCTTTGTCTTTTACCATTTGCATCTATTAAGTCTTTATTAATCAGTTCATAACAAACTGGAATGGCAGCATCTTCCTTTCCAACGTAAAGACCTGTTAATAAGCCAATACCCTTAATTGACCTACTTTTGGAATGGTCATAATGCCAACAAACCAATTCACTTTCATCCGTATAAGGCTTTTCGCAAATCGAATCATCAAAAACTAATATCCCATCGGCTTCTTCAATTTCTTTAACAGTTAATTTGACCATAGTCCATAATTCTTTACTGCCAAAATCATTATTAGTCAAAAATCGTGTAAACTTATCATGGCTGATTCTTTTACCAAGCATCTTTGATAATTGAGTGCAGCTCGTCTGACAAGTTGAGCTTATCAAAAAATCAGTATATAAATCCATCATTTCTTTATCCATGACAGTTTATTTCAAAGTTACTATTTTTTTTGACTATTTTTGATTTTGCGTAACATCAGTTATTAATGTAGCCAATAAGATTTTCTTTTGTGTTTTATGGCCAATAATTTTTCCACAATCTCCAAACTTTGATTTCATCATAATAAGGAGACCTTTTTCTAAGGGAGTTAGCATATTTAATTACCGTATTAAGGGGTCTTTTATTAAATTAAAAATGAGGCTATTTTTATGATCAAAGAAATTTGAAAATGCTTTTTAAGCTATTTCATAACATTTTTAATATAGGTTCAAAAAGATGAAGGGAATACAATAGGTTGAAATAAAAAAATTCTCAATAAATTTTCGGGCAAAGTTTTGCGGATAAAAAAAAAGGTTCTACTTTTGCATCTCCTTTCGAAAAGGGCAAGTTCTTTGAAGTAAAATGGGGGTGTACCAGAGTGGCCAAATGGGGCAGACTGTAAATCTGCTAGCTTACGCTTACGGTGGTTCGAATCCATCCGCCCCCACCATTTTTTAAGCGGGAGTAGCTCATTTGGTAGAGCGATAGCCTTCCAAGCTATAGGTGGCCGGTTCGAGCCCGGTCTCCCGCTCAAATTCCATAAAGCCTTTGTAGCTCAGTGGTAGAGCACTTCCTTGGTAAGGAAGAGGTCGGCAGTCCGATTCTGCTCAAAGGCTCAAAAGCAGAAAGGAATTTTTTGAGTAATTTTAGATTTTTTACTCGTTTTGAATTGAATTTTAATTTTGAACAAATATAAATTTTATCAATAAAATGGCAAAAGAGAATTTTGACCGTAGTAAGCCCCACGTTAATATTGGTACCATCGGTCACGTTGACCACGGCAAAACAACATTGACAGCTGCAATTACTAGTGTTCTTGCAAAAAAAGGACTAGCTCAATTAAGAGATTTCTCTTCTATTGACAATGCTCCAGAAGAAAAAGAAAGAGGTATTACAATTAATACTTCACACGTTGAGTATGAAACCGTAAAGCGTCATTACGCTCACGTTGACTGTCCAGGTCACGCTGACTACGTGAAGAACATGGTTACGGGAGCTGCTCAAATGGACGGTGCTATTATCGTAGTTGCTGCCACCGACGGTCCAATGCCACAAACTCGTGAGCACATCCTTCTTGCTCGTCAAGTAGGTGTTCCTGAGCTAGTTGTTTTTATGAATAAAGTTGACTTAGTGGATGATCCTGAACTTCTTGAGCTTGTTGAGATGGAAATCAGAGAATTACTAACATTCTATAAATATGATGGAGACAATATTCCTGTAATTCAAGGTTCGGCACTTGGTGGCTTGAATGGAGAAGCGGAATGGGTAACTAAAATCGAAGAATTAATGGATGCTGTGGACAATTTTATTCCACTTCCTCCACGTGCGACTGATAAGCCGTTCTTAATGCCAGTTGAAGATGTATTCTCAATAACTGGTCGTGGTACTGTTGCTACAGGTCGTATTGAAGCTGGTATTATTAACTCTGGAGAATCAGTGGACATTTTAGGCATGGGAGCAGTAGGTCTTAAATCAGTAGTAACTGGTGTGGAGATGTTCCGTAAAATATTAGATAGAGGTGAAGCTGGTGATAACGTAGGTTTATTGTTGAGAGGAATCGACAAAGAATCTATCAAAAGAGGAATGGTAATCTGCAAGCCAGGTTCAGTTAAACCTCACACTAAATTTAAAGCTGAGGTTTACGTTCTTTCAAAAGAAGAAGGTGGACGTCATACGCCATTCTTTAACAAATATCGTCCACAGTTCTATTTCAGAACTACTGACGTAACAGGAGAAATTTTCTTACCTGAAAATGTTGAAATGGTTATGCCGGGTGACAACATTACTATTACTGTTAATTTAATCAATGCTATTGCAATGGACAAAGGTCTTCGCTTTGCAATTCGTGAAGGTGGTCGTACAGTAGGTGCTGGCCAAGTTACCGAGATTCTTGAGTAATTTTAAAAGAATAATATAAAAAAAGCACTTCGAAAGAGGTGCTTTTTTTTTGATATTTTTTGAAGTATTATCTATTTCAAATACTTAATTTTGTTTTAGTTTCGTTTTGGTTTTATTTATCTTTTTTGGATGAGTCGTTTTTTTATTATTATTCTCCTTTTTTCTTTTTCTATTGCAAAAGGCCAAAGTTCGGTTTTGGCTTCTGGCAATTGGATAAAAGTTGGTGTTAAAAAAGAAGGTATTTTTAAGATAGATCAATCTTTTTTAAGTATTAATGGGATTAATTCAAAAAACTTAAATCCTCAGAATATTCAGGTTTTTATGGGTCATTCCACCACTTTACCGCAAAAAAATAGTGTCTTTAGAACTCAAGATTTAAAGGAGCTCTCAATTTTTGTGATAGACTCAGACAATAAATTTGACAAGAAAGATCAGATTTTATTTTTTATTCCTTCTCCACATAAGATAAAACTCGATACTATTAGTAATCTATATGCTCATGAAGTAAACCCTTATTCTGACTCTAATTTTGTCTTTATTAATCTTAATGGACTAGTTTCTAGGAAAATCACAAACCAAGATATCGTATTAGCGACTTCAAAAACCAAGACTGCATTGCCTTATTATGATTATTTTGAAAAGGAGATAAAAAATGTTTTTGCTTCTGGTAGAAGGTGGCTTGGAGAGTTTTTTTATAATAATTTAAGCATAAATGTAGAGCTATCTGACTTAGATGAATCACAGAATGTAGTTTTTAAAGCTTCCATTCTAGGGATTGGTCGTACAAATCAAACGCTTGATTTTCAGATAGATAAACTAAGTAAAAGAAAATTAACACTAATAGGAAGTTTGTATTCCGCAACTGATGCTTTTGCTCGCTATAATAGGTATTCCAATTTTTCTGATCTTAATTTTACCTTAGATTCGCCTAAGGAAAAATTTAATGTAGAATTTAAACTAGCCACCGAGAATTCTGCTAATGCTGGAGCATATCTAGATTATTATTCCATTAATTATTTAAAAAAGTTTATTCAAGATCCAAAGACCACTAGAATTTTCAGATTACATGGTACTTTAAAAGACTCTAAGATTTCATTAGCACTATCGAATTCTGATCAAAATACTTTGCTATGGTCGATTGATGATAAATTAAATGTGAAAAATGTTCTATTTAAAGGAAATGAACCATTTGATTTGAGATTAGAAAAAGGAGAAAATCAAATCGTGCTTTTTAATAAATCATCTGCAGAATATCCTGTTTTTCATGGGGGTATAAAAAATCAAGACATAAAAAAGAATTTAGTTCCAGAGCTACTTATCATATTTCCTGAAAAACTTAGGCAAGAAGCGGAGCGATTGATTATTCATAAAAAGCAAATGGATTTGGAAGTTTTAGGCCTTAGTACTGCAGAAATTTATAACGAGTTTAGTTCAGGAAAAAGGGATCCGTCTGCTATTAGAGACGTATGTAAGTATTTTTGGACAAAAGACCCCAATACGTTTAAATTTTTATTGCTTTTTGGGGACGCTTCTTTTGACTACAAAAATAATAATGAAATAACTTTTTTAGATCAACAATTGCTTGTTCCAACCTATGAATCCAGAGAATCATTGGAGCCCATCTATAGTTTTTCTTCTGATGATTATTTTGGGTTTTTAGAGCCTCAAGAGGGAGAATGGGAAGAAGGCTACAGTAAAGAAAATGTATGGATTAGTAATACTGCAAATGACCATAGCTTAGATATTGCTGTTGGAAGATTACCTGTGAAAAACATTTTTGAAGCGCGTAACATGGTTAATAAGTTAATTAGTTATGAAAAACCTTTGATAAAGGAGAACTCTTGGAAAGACAAAATTGTATTTGTAGCGGATAATCGCGACTATAATATTCATCAAAGAGATGCTGAGAACTTGTCAGAAATTGCATTGAAGAATTGGCCAGGATTCGATATTTCCAAAATTTATTTGGATGATTATCCTATAATTGGAAATGGGCAAGCGGTTTCAGCTCCTTTGGCTACCTCAACTCTAAATAAGGCAATCTTAGAAGGTGCATTTATAATAAACTATAATGGACATGGTTCAGAGGACGGCTGGGCTCAGGAAAAGTTATTGACTAACATGGAAATTGCAAAGTGGAAAAATACAAGCAGACTTCCTATTTTCTTTACAGCAACTTGTCAGTTTGGAAAATTTGATAATCCTAATATTGTGTCAGGAGCCGAACTTGCTTTACTTAGTCCAAATGGTGGTGCAATAGCATTACTTACTACCACAAGACCTGTGTATTCAAGTACCAATGAAAAAATAAATTCCGCATTTTATAAAAATATTACTTCTTCAAAAACGCTTGGTGAGTTGTTTAGAATTACAAAGAACGAATCCATACAAGGGGAAATTAATCGAAATTTTAGTCTTTTGGGTGATCCAAGTTTGGCCTTGCCAATTTTTGGAAACGCTATTTCACTTCAATCTATAGACAATAGGGCAGCTGAAGGAACTGAATTGAAAGCACAATCCAATGTAAAGATAAAAGGAGAAGTTAATAATGTTAAAAAAGGGCAAATTAGGCTTAAACTTTACGATAAAGTTTTAAAAGAAAAAACTCTAGGGTCTTTTATTGATAGCCCAATTCTAGAATTTAATAAATTAGACAATAAAATATTTGAATCGCTTTTAGATGTTAAAAGTGGGGTTTTTGAGGGCAATATTATAATTCCTTCTGAAATTTTAAAAGGTATTGGAGATGGTAAAATTATATTTCATTTAATTGATACTAACACAAATAAAGAGCAGTTTGGATTTTTTAATAATTTTAAATTGAATGGAGATTTAAAGGGTCTAAAAACTGATTTTGATCCTCCTCTAATTAATAGTTCATTAGACCAAGAAAGGAATTTAAATTTTGATTTTTTTGACGAAAGTGGATTTAATCTGTCCGACATTGACCAAAATCATCAATTGAGTTTAGCCATCGACGATTCACCAGTAATTGATATAAAAAGATTTTTTAATTTAACAAATGGGTACAAAGAGGCTAAATTAAGTTATTTCGCTGGTAATTTATCGAAAGGAAAACATAAGGCTAAAATTATTGTTTTTGATAATTATAATAACAAAACGGAAAAATCGTTTGACTTTAACATTGAAAAGCAGGCTTTTGAAGTTAAAAGCTTTTTAAATTACCCTAATCCATTTTATAATTATACTAATTTAGTTTTTATTCATAATAGAAAAGGAGATAATTTAGAAGCAATTTTAAAAGTATATGATTTAAAAGGTAAATTAATTAGAGAATATGCACAACAATGTTTTGAATGTGACCCTAAAATTGAATTTGGTTTAGATTTTGCTAGTACTAATGTGTTTAATAATCAATTATTTTTTAAAATCATTTTAAAGTCTCTTTCAGAAAATGTTCAATCGTTCTCTTCTGGTAGGATGTTATTTTGGAAATGACAATAAAAATTTATTACTTTGGACTTACAAATTGGAATTTGAATAATTATTGTGCTATGACATTTTCGTTAATGAAAAAAATCTTTTTGGGCTTATTTATTTTTATTGGTGTATTTCAGTTCCAATTACATGCTCAAGGATCAATAACAAAGGAATATAAAGTTGTTACTACGGCAGTGCCTTTTTTATCCATTTCACCTGATTCACGTGCCGCTTCTTTAGGTGATGCTGGAGTAGCAGATACACCGGACGCCAACTCTATTTTTTGGAATACAGCGAAGCTTGCTTTTGTGGAAAATAAGTTTGGAGCTAGTGTTTCTTATGCTCCTTGGCTTCGCGATTTAGTGCAAGATATGGGTCTAATGAACGCTTATGGGTATTATAAGCTCTCAGATAAACAAACACTTACCGCAGGATTAACCTATTTTAATCAAGGTTTGATTGACTTTAGGACAAATTCTGGGGAAGAGGCGGGTACGTTTCAATCTAGAGAAATGTCGTTTGTTGCTGGAATAGCTCAAAAACTCAGTTCAGATTTTTCAATGGGTTTAAATATAAAATTCATAAATTCTAACCTCGTTGGAAATACAGTTATTAATGGGCAAGCAGGTAAGCCTGGAAGAACGGCTGCCGCAGATCTTGGGATTTATTATAAAAAAAATAGACCAAAAGATTTAGATGCAGAATTTAGAAAAACTACCGACATAGCTTATGGTGTAGTCTTACAAAATATTGGTGGAAAAGTGAATTACGGTTTTGGAGAGTATTTTATACCAGCAAACCTTAAAATTGGAACTAAAATTTCACATAAATCTGATTTTCATAATACATTTAGTTTTTTAGTAGATTTTAATAAGTTGTTGGTGCCTACACCCGCAAGTAATTCTACTCCAGTTTCACAACAAGGAATTTTTTCTTCTATAGTCAGATCATTTAATGATGCACCAAGTGGCTTAAGAGAAGAAATAAAAGAAGTTATGGCTTCGGTGGGATTAGAATACAAATATGACGATTTGATTGCTTTTAGAACGGGCTATTTTCACGAATCGAATGATAAAGGCAGTCGCCAATACATCACCACTGGTTTTGGAGTTAAGCTAAAAGATATTTATAATTTAGATATGGCTTATTTAATACCTACAAAAACTGGAAATCCTTTGGCTAATACATGGAGAATTAGTTTAAATTTTTCTATTCCATCCAAAATTCTTAAATCTAGTGAGTTAAAAGAGGAAGAAGAATAAAAAAACTCAAAGTATTTACTTAATATTTTCTTGCCCGATTTTCGGGCTTTTTGCTTTTTAAACTACAATCTAATTTTTGTTTTTTATGAGTTATATAGAACTTACACTACAAATTGAACCTGATTTTTCGGATATTTTAGTTGCCGAATTGGCTGAAATTGGATTTGATTCTTTTATTGACACTTCAGATGGAATTCAAGCTTACGTTTTAAGCAGTGATTTTAATGATAATTTGTTGAAACAATTAATGGAGAATTATGCGAATAAAACGGCTATTTCTTACAGTTTAAAAAAAATAGAAAAACAAAATTGGAATAAAGAATGGGAATCTAACTTTTCGCCTATTTCAGTTGTCGACAAAGTGTATATTCGGGCCACATTTCATGAGCCAGCAGATGATAGTTATGCTCACGAAATAATAATTACCCCTAAAATGTCTTTTGGGACAGGGCACCACGAAACTACATCTCAAGTTTTAGAATTGCAATTGGAGATAGATCATTCTAATAAATCTGTTCTGGATGTGGGTACAGGAACTGGTATTTTGGCAATTTTGGCTTCTAAATTAGGAGCAAAACATATTACCGCATTTGATATTGATGAATGGTCTGTGGAAAATACGCTAGAAAATATAGGATTAAACAATACTCCAAATATCAAAGTAGAAAAAGGAACAATAGAAACGCAAAATAGTGCCCTATACGATATTGTTTTAGCTAATATTAATCGAAACATATTATTGACAGAGATTCCTATTTATGAAAAATTTATGAGAGAAAAAGCTTTTTTGATACTTAGTGGCTTTTATGCCACAGATGTCGAAGATATTGAATCTAAGGCGATTTCATGCGGATTAAAAATAATCAAAAAAATTAGTAAGAATAATTGGTCTGCAGTCGTTTTAAGTAAAGCGTAGGTAAAACAGATTTTTAAAATGAGGTTTGCAACTATTTTATTCTTGTTTCTATTTGTATCAAGATTTTGTCTGGGTCAGAGTTTAATTTTCTCATCTGAACCTGCCAATTTTATTATTGATATAAACAAACAATTCGAAAAGCAATTGGGCCCTGGTGTTAAAACTGTACTTGTAGATTTTACTGCAAATTATCAAAACACCTTTGATGAAGAATCCAGAAAATATTTTGTTGCATTGTTTAATGCTTTGTCGAAAAGAGGGCTTAAACCTATTGAGCTCTATAGTTTAATAAATGCCTATCAGTATTTTATAAAATCAGGAGATTTTAATCAAAAATTCTGCCAAGAATTAAGCAAAAGTTTAGTAAAAACACTTGAGCCTCAAAATCCGAAAAGGATAATAGAAACCATTTTTAATTTAGAAGCTTTGTTTAAAAATAAAGTTTTATATAATTCAAATTTTAATAAGGTAAGTATATTAAACGCAAAATTTGAGATTGGTTATTTCGACAAAAAACAAGATTATTTTAATCCTGACCTCGTTATTGCTACAGGAAAAAAAGATTCTGAGGAGGAAGATATTGGTTGGGGCGAACAAAATAATGTGGAAGAATACGACCCATGGAATGATCCAAATTTAGATTTTTCTAAAAAGCAAAAATTAGAACAAGTTAATCTACCAAGCATAGAAAAATTGTTTTTTGTTTTCAAGGATATTGATTTAGTTTTGGTAAGTCCGTCAGATTCCATTGTAATATTAAAAACTAATGGTGCTTATGACCTTTTTAATGGTGTTTTTGTTGGAAAAGGCGGTGAAATTGAATGGGTTTTAAACGGCAATAATTTGAATGCCAAGCTCGATTTATTTTCTTTAAAAGTTCAAAATCCTAGACTTTTGGCCGAACAGGTCATTTTGACTTATCAAAACAAATTAAAAAAACCAATAAAAGGAGTTTTAGAAATCAAATTAGAAAAAAGAGCGAAAGGAATAGGTTCAAATTATCCGAAATTCAAATCGTATCATAATGATGCAGAATTACTACTGAACATTGATAATTACGACTATTTTGGGGGATTGAGTTTAATCGGTTCTAAAATGTATTCAGCTTCAATTTTTGACCCATACGCAAAAATTGTTGCAAACAAAGGTTCAAGAAATACTTTTATTGTACAGTCTCGAAATTTTGAAATCACTGATACTTTAATTACCTCTGATAGGGTAAGTTTTGTTACAAAATTTGACAAAGATTCCGTATCGCATCCAGCAGTTAAAATGAGATTTGATTTAAAAAATAGTATTTTAAATCTTAATAAGATCGATAGAGGGGGGTATCGGAACTCTATGTATTCTGACACATTTCATCAAGTAGATATTAAATCCGATGCTATGGCTTGGGATCTAAAGGGAGGAAAAATGGATTTTTATATTATTTCAGGCAAGGCAGAAGTGCCAGCTGTATTTGAATCTTTCAATTATTTTAATCCAGATAGAATCAGAAATTTAAGTACAAATGCAGGTTTTAATCCATTGATTTTAGCAGGAAATATTGTGGCTAGAAAAAAAGTTAATTTAATTACCATAGACGAGATGGTAAATCTTACCAAGAAAGAAAGATACCAAGTAAGTAATGGTATGCTAATTGGACATCAAATGGGCTTTTTTGATTTCGATCCTATTACTAATAATTATTCTTTGAGTCGTAAAGGTCAACATTATTTTTTGTCTTATATGGGCAAAGCTGATTTTGATGATTTGGTGCTTTCTTCACTGTCACCAGGGGGTGGAAAAGCTGGAAATGCTTCTATCGATTTAAATACCAAGGCATTAGATATAAAAGGAACTCAAGATTTTAAGTTAAGCGACTCGCTTGGTATTAATTTTATACCTAAAGATCAGTCTATGCAAATTGTAGGGAATAAAGTTTTTAGGTTTAACGGAGAGATTGTTGTAAAAAATTATAGATTTTATGGAGATTTTGAAGTTCAATATGAACAATTTTTGGTAAAACTTAAAAGAATAGATTCCATCCGATTTATTCCATTGGAATTGTTTAAAAAAGGAAGTAAAATTGAAATAGGGGGCCATATGGTATATGGAAAAACGGGAACTCTTTATTTAAATAGTCCTGATAACAAATCTGGAAGAAGAAAATTGGCGGAATATCCTAAATTAGATATTCAAGATGGAGTTTTGGTCTTTTTTAACGAACCTGGGAGGAATCAGGTTTTTGAAAAAGATGTTTATTTTAAAGCAAATTCAATAAAAATTGATAGTTTAAATAGTGTAAATCCAGTTATTTCAGGCGTATTTTATACAGGAAATATTTTCAAACCTATTCAAGAAAACTTAATTGTATTGCCTGATACGAGTGTTGGGATAATGCATAAAGCAAAAAGTCCTTATAAACTTTATGGAACTGAATCTTCTTTAAAAGCAGAATCAGAAATAGTATTAAGTAAAAAGGGAATTAAAACTTCTGGTGAAATATCACATTTAGCTGGAAAGTTTAAAGCTAAAGAAATTAATCTTTTTGAAGATAATTTAAATGCTAAAGGTGAGGTAGGCAAAATTACAGAGTCCACTTTCACTCCTGGTGCTTACTTTCCAGAAGTGTCTATTTCTGAATATAAGTTATATTGGGAGCCCAAATTGGACAGTATGAGTATTGCCTCTGAAAAAGGCTTTAGGTTTTATGCCGGATCGTCGGTGTTAAGTGGAGCATTACTCATAAATCATAAAGGATTATTTGGAAACGGATTTTTAGATAGAAAAGATTCTGATACAAAATCGGAGAGTTTCAAGTTTAATAAGTTTGGATTTTTAGCTGAGAATTCTATTGTAAATATAAAATCGGCTGAAAAAGACGCAAAATCAATATTTTCAGGCAAGTTTGTTGGAGTTGATTTTAACGTGCAAACTGCAATTGTAAAAATATCTTCTAAAAATGAAGGATTTGATTCAAGCCAAAAATCCTTGTTAGAGTTCCCCTATTCTTCTTATGTAACCACAATTGATAATGCGGTTTGGAATATCAAATCCAAAAAAATAACCATGGCTGGTTTACTGGAGAATTCAGAGTTTAAATCCACCTCTCCAACTCAATTTGGACTAAAATTTAACGGCACCGCAGCCACGTATGATATTGCAGAGTTAAATTTGAATATTTCAGGTGTAGAAAGCATAAATTCTGTTGATGCCGCAATTATTCCACCAAAAGGGTTGGTGGCCGTAAAAAAAGATGGAATGCTTGAGTCTTTTACTAAAGCTAAAATAATTGCAGACACCCTAAATAAATTTCATGTTTTAACTAACGCCACTGTAAAGATCAATTCTAAGCTTTCGTTTTCTGGGAATGCAGATTATCAATTTGTAAATGTAAGTTCCGATACGTTTAATATTAAACTAGGTAATTTTGAATTTGCTGAAATAGGACCAGATGGAAATTTATTAAATTCTAAATCTTCTAATAAGCTTTCTACCATTGCCAGAGCAAAAGTAACAGAAAAGGACAGTATTTATTTATCTCCGAAGATACTTTACAAAGGAGATGTTACGATGCTAGCCCCTTTTAAAAATCTTTCCTTAAATGGAGCGGTACTTCCTGAGCTAAAAAAATATCCGATTTTGGGTGGAAATTGGATTAATTATAAAGGAAATAAATCCGAAGAGATAAGTATTAATGTTGATGAGACTTTAAAAGATGGTGGTAAATCACTTTATGTTGGGATGCATTTTAGAGCAGGGGCACAAAATGGGGCTTTGTATCCTACTTTTTTGTCAGCAAAAAAGAACGAGGATGATTTAGATATTTTTTTAGCGAAAGGCGTATTTAAAAGAGTTGAGGCCAATAAAAAGTTTGTTGTAAGTAGTACAAATGTAAATGAAATTTCCAACCTATACGAATTTTATGATTCCAAGGGTATTATTGCAATGGAAGGTAAATTTAATTTGTTAGGGGCTCCTTCAAAGATATTTGAAACGGTAGGAATCGCCAACTTGGCTTTAGATTCTATGAAATATCAATTTTCAACCATGATGAAATTTGATTTTCCTTTATCTATTCCTACTACCCAAAAATTGGGGCAAAATATTGTTAAGTCAAATCTTGATGCAGGAAATAGCGATCCAGCAATTGTTCCTGATTCTCCGTATTTTACGTCTAAACTTGCGCAGTTTATTGGCAATAAAGATACGGAAGACTATAAAAACAAAAACCTAAAAGAACATTTACCTCTGCCAAAATTTTCAACAAAATTTCTGAATACGCTAGTTTTTTCAGACTTAGATTTAAAGTGGAATCCAGTAGCAAATGCATTTCATAGTGTGGGTAAAATCGGAATTTCGAATATAGGGGATATAGATATTAATGCTATGGTGGATGGATATGTAGAGATTGTAAAAAGCCCTCAAACTGGAGACGAACTTTTTGTTTTTCTAGAAATTTCTCCTTCCAATTGGTACTATTTTGGTTTTAAAAATGGGCAATTAGGTATGACATCCTCTGATGAAGAGATTAACAGACTCATTAGCACGCCCATTGGTGGTAAAGAAAAAAAATCTGAAGTGGCTTTTGTAGATGCTAATGAAGCCTCAAAATTCAGAAAGAGATTTTTACAAGTTTATAAAGGAGTAAAAGAAACAGAATTTGCGATAAAATCTAAGGCTACTACAGTTTTGCCAACGCAACCAAAGGCAAAATCTGCTACAAAAAAAGAAGAAGAGAAAGAAGGGTTCTAGATTTGGAATACAAACTGCTTAAATCTAATTTGAAATGAATATAATTTCTAAGGCTTTTGATTTATTAATCTTCACCAAATACTCTTATTCCTATGCTGATTTTATATCTAAATAGTACTTTCAAAAAATTTTTGCGACCTTTGCCATTTGAATGGTAATGTTATGAAGACAAAAGGAAATAGAAAATCAAAGATAAATATTGTTACGCTTGGATGTTCCAAAAATTTGGTGGACTCAGAAGTGCTTTTTACACAACTGAAAGGTAATGGAATGGATGTTACCCATGAATCTGACAAAGACGATGCTCAAATTGTGGTAATTAATACCTGTGGTTTTATTGATAATGCGAAGCAAGAATCTATAGATACTATTTTAAGATATGTAGAGGCAAAAGAAGCGGGAATAATTGATAAAGTTATAGTTTCTGGCTGTCTTTCCCATCGGTATAAAGACGAACTTTCATTAGAAATTCCTCAGGTAGATGCATGGTTTGGCACAAATGATCTTCCTAGGCTATTAAAAACGCTAAAGGCAGATTATAAACATGAATTGGTTGGTGAACGATTGTTGACGACCCCAGTACACTTTGCTTATTTAAAAATTGCGGAAGGCTGCGACAGGCCGTGTTCGTTTTGTGCGATTCCTTTAATGAGAGGCAAGCACGAGTCAAGGCCCATGGAAGAAATGGTGTTGCAAGCAAAAAATTTAGCTGCAAAAGGCACCAAAGAATTAATTTTGATTGCGCAAGACTTAACGTATTATGGTTTAGATATTTACAAAAAAAGGAACTTGTCAGAGCTCTTAGAAAGGCTTTCCGACGTGGAAGGGATTGATTGGATCAGATTGCAATATGCATATCCATCTGGTTTTCCTTTGGACGTTTTAGATGTAATGGCTAAAAAGCCGAATATTTGCAAATATTTAGATATGCCTTTGCAGCACGGTTCCTCTGAAATGTTGAAGCTTATGCGTAGGGGAATAGACCGCCATAAAACGGAAGCTTTAATAGCCACCATAAGAGAGAAATTGCCAGAAATTGCCATCAGGACTACATTAATTGCTGGTCATCCTGGAGAAACAGAAGAACATTTTGAAGAAATGTACAGCTTCGTAGAGAGCCAAAGATTTGATAGATTAGGTGTTTTTCAATACTCTCATGAAGACCAAACGCATTCTTATAGTATGGAAGATAGCATTCCATCTGAAATAAAACAGGAACGCCAAGAAATAATAATGGAATTACAACAAGGCATTTCTGAGGAGTTGAACCAACAAAAAGTAGGAAAAACGCTAAAAGTTTTGTTTGATAGAAAAGAAGGTGGGTACTTTATTGGAAGAACAGAATTTGATTCACCTGAAGTGGATAACGAAGTATTAGTTTCAGCTGAAAATACTTACGTGAGAATTGGAGACTTCTCGAATGTAAAAGTAAAGTCTGCCTCAGAATTTGATTTGTATGGGGAGCTTGCATAAACTTTACAAATAGGCAATTTTATTATTTTGAGGATGGCTCAATAAATTTCTAGAGTTTACTTATTCTATTTTTTATTGGACTTTTACCCAAATAATATTTTAAAAAACTATCTATATAAAGTTGTATTTGTTACTTGAATGCACCTTATATTTACGCCTAGAACACATTTGAAATTATACTTCTAAATACAAATAATGAATAAAAAAAACCTAATTAGTTTAACTATCGCCATTACTTTTTTGGCTTTATCTATTTCTGGAATCCTCCTTTTTATTAAACAAAAAGTACATTTTGTTGAGATAACCCATACAGTAGTCGGTTTACTTTTTGTGGGATTCGCTATTTTTCATATTATTAATAATTGGTCTTCTATAACAGGATATACTAAAGAACATAAAACTGGAAAAATTAAAAAAGAGTTTATTATTGCAAGTATAATTGCTGGTTCGGTTATTATTGGTGGACTAACTGAAGTATTGGAGCCGGTGGCAGAGTTTGGAAATATATTTAAAAGTCAAGAAAGCGGAGATAAGGCAAAGACCATAAATTTTCTAGAAATTGCTACCAATAAGGAAGTGGTCGGTACTGCATTTACTTTAACTATTCAAAAAACAGAAGCTTCTCATGAGGCCGAAATGGCCATTTGGGTGGAGGACTCAACAAATACTTTTGTTGAAAATTTATTAGTAGATAAAGAAGAATTAGCTCAATGGGCTTCTGTTTCGAAAGGGGCTAAACCTAATTTTGATAAACCTTTACCAAAGGATAACTTTATTTTAAACACTAATACTACTGCAAAGCCTCCTTTTACTATTAAATTTGAAATAAAAAAAGGAGGAGTTTCAGAGGTGTATGCTTCAAAAGTGTTAAACACGAATAAACAAGCCTACGTGCTTTCTTTTGTTAATGGGAACTTATTAAAATCTGGATTAATAAGTTTTTGATTAAAAATTTTATTAATTTTTCTTTGGTAACCACATTAGTTTAAGCAAGTTCTTGCATACTTACCAATTTTCGGTAATATCCGTTTTCTATAGCGTTTAAAAAAGTGTGATTTCCCTGTTCTATAATTTCTCCGTTTTGTATTACATAGATATAATCGGCTGATTGAATCGTACTTAGTCTATGTGCAATTACCAAAGAAGTCCGGTTTTTCATCAAGTTAGATAGTGCCTCTTGAACCAATTTTTCAGATTCTGTATCTAAAGCGGAAGTTGCTTCGTCTAAAATAAGAATGGGTGGATTCATTAATATAGCCCTTGCAATTGAAATTCTTTGTTTTTGTCCTCCTGAAAGTTTTGTACCCCGGTCTCCAATATTGGTTTGAAAGCCTTCAGGCTGTGCTTGTATAAAGTCAAATGCGTTGGCAATTTTGGCGGCATTAATGATTTCTTCTTGCGTACAATTTCTGCCAAAAGCTATATTGTTATAAATACTATCATTAAATAATATAGGTTCTTGGGTTACTATTCCCATTTTTTCTCTTAAATTTTTCTGAGAAATCATTTTGATATCTAAATTATCAATAGTGATTTTTCCATAATTTACATCATAAAAGCGGATTAATAGATCGGCAATAGTAGACTTTCCTCCTCCAGATGCACCCACAAGTGCAATCATTTTGCCTTTTGGGATCTCGATATTTATGGTTTTTAAAGTTTCAGAGCCTTGTAAATAAGAGAAACTTACATTTTCAAATTTTATACTATTCTCAAAATTAATAAAGGGAATAGTTGTTTTTAGGTCCGTTATTTCAGCAGGTTGATTTAATAATTCTAGGACTCTTTCCCCAGAAGACAAACCCCTTTGAGCGGTGCTTATGGCTTGTGAAATGTCTTTTGCCGGTCTTATAACCTGAGAAAACAAGGCTATGTAGGAAATAAAAGTGGAGGCAGACAAACTGCTACTCTCATTCAAAATCATGCTTCCTCCAAAATATAAAAGTGTAGCCACCATACTTACACCAATAAACTCAGAAAACGGGTTGGCCAATTCTCTTTTTGCAGCATAGGAGAAAATAGCTTTTCTATAGGATTGGTTTTCTGTTTTAAATTTTTCGGAAATAAATTTTTCCGCTAAAAATGCCTTTATAACTCTCATACTACCAAAGCCTTCGTCCATTATTGTTAATAGATTACTTAATCGTTGCTGACTATCGCTTGCGTCATGTCGCATTTTTTTTAGCATAAAACCAAGAAACGCGCCTGTAAGTGGAATAACCAAAAGTGAAAAAAGAGTAAGCTGCCAAGAGATATAAAATAAGGCCACCAAATAAGCTGTAAGCAATATAAATTCTTTAACAGCTGCAGAAAATGAATTTGCTATTGAGTTTTCTACCTCTTGTACGTCAGTGGTAATTCTGGATATGAGTTCTCCTTTTTTCTCATTTGAAAAAAAGCCTAAATGTAAATTAATGGTATTTTTAAAAACAGCATGCCGAAGATTGGCCACCATGTTGGTTTTAAATCTCTCTAATAAACGAAGGCTAAAATAGCGGGTTATGTTGGAAATGAAACTTACTACTAATACCGAAATACATACAAATTTTAAGCCTCCTAATTTGCTATCTTTAAGAATAGCCATAGCAAAATACTTTTGATAATAAGCCAAGAAATTAAATCCAGAAGGTACTTTTTGAGCCATTTCTGTAATTTCAGAGGCAGGAACTTGTCCAAAAAGTACGTCTAAAAGGGGTTTTAATAATACCAAATTTAATACACCAAAAACCCCAGCAATTAAAGAAGTAAAGATAAATGGGAACAAAAAGCCTTTAAAATTGCCCGCGTACCGAAGTATTTTAAAATAAATTTTCATTGTTGCAAAATTAGAAAGGGATTTTCACTTATTTTTTTAAATTGGAATTATATTTGAATTCACTAAAGTGTTTTGAATGTAATGCCGAGTTTTCGAAAAAGACTTTTGGTCTTTTTTTGTCTAATAACTTTATCTTGTCAAACTAACCCTTCAACAATAAAAGTTGAAAGGGCTTTGTATTACTGGAAAACAAAGTTTGAAATTTCTAAAATAGAAAATGATTTTTTAAAAGATCATAAGGTTTCAAAAATTTACATCCGTTTTTTTGATGTTGATTTTGATTTCCGAGTTTCGAAGGCCATACCCAAAGGAAAGTTAATTTTTTCAGCAGAACCAAAATTTAATTTAATTATTCCTACTGTATTTATTACAAACAGAGTTTTTGAAAACACGAATTTTGAAAATGTAGCTAAACTTGTAGACCAAATTCATTCTTCGATAAAGAATATTGCTTCAAAAAATAAAATAGATTTTAAAGAGATTCAAATAGATTGTGATTGGACAATTGGAACCAAAGAAAAGTATTTTCATTTTTTAAATATTCTTAAATCAAAAGGAATTAAGACTTCTGCTACGATCCGATTACATCAAATTAAATATTTTGAGAAAACAGGGGTACCTCCTGTAGACGAGGGAGCATTGATGCTTTATAATACCGGGGATTGGAAAAACGCTAAAACAAAAAATTCGCTATTTGATCCAGAAACAATTTTTGGTTATTTAGATAATTTGTCTAGTTATCCTTTATTTTTAAATATAGCATTTCCTATTTATCAGCAAGTCTTAGTTTATAGGTCTGGAAAGTTTTTTGTTTTTTTGAAAGAATTTAATTGGTATCAATTATTGAAAATTGGCTCCTTTAAAAAAATCTCAAATTTTCAAATAATTTGTACAGAAAACATTTTTCTTAATGGAATTTCGTTTAGGAAGGGCGATATTTTTAAATTGGAAAAGGGCGAATTTGAAGAGCTGAATTTAGTAAAGTCGGAAGTATTTGATAAATTGCATCAAAATCAAACCTCTATAATTTTATTTCATTTAGATGAGAAAAGTATTAAACAATTTACGCAATTTCAAATTGATAAAATTTATAGCCAAAACTAGCAATAGTTATAAAATTCTTGCTGTTTTTATCTTGTTAGCCTGTGGACCATCTCCTCAAGATTTTGGAGAATACTTTTCTTTATTTTATCCAGAATCTGCAAATTTTCCAGAGCAAACTAAGCCTTATTTTTACACACCTATGCTTTTGAATACGGAAAGTGAAATATATGTAGAAAGCCCAATGGTATCTGAAATGAGCCCAGATGTAAAAGAGAATGTAGCATCTTGGTATGATTATTTTCAAGGAAAGGTTGGAAGAGAAGTAATTAAAAATGGTCTTTACGGTGAGAAACGGACGCTTGGATTTGCTAAATATATAAATAATTTAAACTCCGAAGCATCTAAGTATTTAGAATTTAGTCAGGAAGTGGAGAAGGAAACTCCGTTTTACACATTTGATTGGGAAAAACCAGAATCAATTGATACTTTAAAATTGTTGGATCTGAATGAACGTGCTAAAAACGAATTTTTGCTTACCACGGATGATTTTTTAAAAGAAAGGTATTTGTTTCAATATGTAAAACTTAGTGCGATTAATGGAAAGTATCAAGAAATATTAACGGAATATCCATCCTTATTGAAGCAAATAAAAAATAAAACATTTATTTCTGATTGGTCTTTTAGTAGATTAGCAGGTTCTAAAATGGCAATAGGTGATACTGCCCAAGCGGTTTTTGATTTTGCTCAGCTTTTTAGTAGATCAGTTAGTCGTAGATCTCAAGCCGATTTGAGTGTAAGAAGACTTAATACTAAGTTTTTTGAATCTGCACTTAAATTTTGTAAAAATGATAAGGAGAAAGCGAATATTTATGCATTAAATGCAATTCAGCCTTTTCAAGATGGTTTAACTTTGGCTAAGAAAATATATTCAATTGATGCTAATCACCCTATTTTAGAATTGGTGATTGCCCGCGAGATAAATAAAAATGAAATGTTGTTTTTTTCTGAAAAAAATTCAAATATTTATGCTGCAGAGTCCTTTTTTTTAGATGATAAATATAGCGTAGATGAAGCAAAAATTAAAGCTGGAAAAAAGAAGGGGGAATCGTATTTAAATGAAATTTTAGATTTTACTTCTCAAGTTTCTAAAGATTCAAAAGTAAAATCAAAACAGTTTTGGGATTTGGCCTCTGCCTACTTGTATTATTTGGATGGAGAAGAAGAAAAAGCTAATCTGTTACTTTCTAGTTTTCAAAATTCAAGTAATACGTATATTAGAAAACAAGCGGCTTTTCTTCAATTTGAATTTTTAAACAAAACCCTAAACAAAGAAAATGAGGCAGCTCTGATTTCCAAATTAGCTATGTTTACTAAAGTTGATAATTTTAGAGACAACAATATGCTAGTGAAAATGTCTGAAACTTTATATAAGTTTTATGCAAATGAACCTAAAGATAAAAAATCATGGGGTTGGTTTTCTTCTTGCTCAAAAACTAAAGAAAGAAAGCATGGTAATCAGGTGAAAGCATTTTTAGCTTTGAATATTGGTGCTACTAAGAGCGAAGATTATGGCTATCAGGTAAATAAAAGTCAAGACTTTTACACAGATTCTTGTTCTGTTGGTTTTTTAAAAGAAGTTATCTCTTTCGTGAAAAATTCATCCAATTCAAAAGCCGAAAAATCTTTAATTAGCTATGCAAATTTAGAGACTGATTATTTGCTTTTGGCATTGGGACGTAGGCAAATAAAAGAAGGAGATTATGAATCAGCATTACAAACCTTTCAAAGTATTTCTCCAGATTATTTAAACCAAATTGGGTTTCAGGATTATTTTAAAGCAGAACCGAAAGATTTTAAAGTTAAAAGTGCAATAAATAATTCTTCTGTTTTAGACTTTTTGAAAGAATTGGTATCGTTAAAACAAAAAACAGAAGATAATATTGCTGATGCAGCAACTTGGTTTCAATATGGTAAAAATTTATATAATTTAAGCTACTTTGGACAAGCTTGGATTTTAAGCTCACGTCATAAAAGTGAATATGATCTTCAATATGAAGAAACTAAATCTTTGGATTTTTATAGTACAGATGAGGCAAGAAAATGCTTTGATAAAGCACTTTCTTTAAAACCTGAAGCCGAACTTGCTGCAAGAATTTGTTACGCGGGTGCTCTTTGTGAAAGGAATCAGTATTTAGTAAAGTTTTATGCTAATCAACCAGAAGATTACGATAAACACGAAGGCTACACCGCTGAAATGATAAAAAACGAATTGCCTAAATTTAGGAGCTATTTTAATAAATTGTGGCAAAACTATAGAACTACTCAGTATCATAAAGAAGTCCTGAAAGAGTGTATCACCTATTCTGACTTTGTACGATAAGCTATGACTACTCTTTTATTAAGTATTCTGTTTTCGGTTCTATTGTTAGTTAATTTTAGGATTTTTCCAAAATTCCAAATTAGTACTTTTCAAGCCATTGCTTTTAATTATCCTGTTTGTTTTTTGACTGGTATGCTTCTTATGCCAGCTGGCCAACATTTTAACTTAGACTTTTCCCAATACTGGACTTGGTACTGCTTGGCTTTAGGAGTGGGTTTTATTTTGACTTTTGTGCTTAGCGGCCTAGCAACTCAAAAAATAGGAATGACACTCACCTCTATGGCCAATAATGTTTCATTGGTTATTCCCGTTTTGATAAGTCTGTTTGTTTTAAAATCAGGCTCAAAAACTTTTGACTTAATTAATTATAGTGGGCTAGTTTTAGCAATTCTTGCCGTAGCCATAGCTACATTAAAAATTGGCGAAAAGTCAAATCAAAACGCTAGTTTTTGGTTGCGTGGGGGATTAGCCTTAGGTGTTTTCCTTTTGTATGGGCTCACAAATGCTGCTATTAATTACCTTAATCTAAATTTTATTCCCAATCCAGACCAAGTAGTTCCAGTAACACTTGTAATGGTATTAGGAGCTGTAATAAGCGGACTAATTTTATTAATAATTAGAATTATAAATGGAAGGGAAAAGATTGCTTTAAAGAACATTTTGGCTGGGTTTACACTGGGTATTCCTAATTTCTTATCTTTTTATTTTATTATTCTTACCCTCACTCATTTTGGAAATAGTGGAGCTTATGTGTATCCGATTTATAATATTGGAGTTATATTAATTTCAACTTTGGTCTCCATTATGTTTTTTAAAGAAAAACTAAATGCTCTGAATATTGTCGGTTTAATTTTAGCCGTAGTAGCTATTTTCTTAATCTCTTGGCAAGAAATTTTAGGGGTATGTTAAATTGAATTTTTGTTTTTTCAAATAGTCCCCAACCGGAATTCTTAAGTTTGTTATTAAGAAATTACTTTGAAAATTCTTTTTGCAAAAATTTTATTTCCTATAGTATGGCTTTTTTAAATGGGCTTAGTTTTACTAAGGTTCTTCTGATTATTTAATATTAGCTTATAAATTATTCTCCAAATCACATTATTTTCGTATCTTTGCATCCTTTTTGATTTTTAGAAAGGATTGATAATAAAATATTTATATAAAAAGAGGGTTTATTGATATGTCCAATATAGTTGCAATAGTAGGAAGGCCAAACGTAGGGAAATCGACTTTGTTTAATAGGTTGATTGAAGCAAGAGTGGCCATTACAGACAACCAACCGGGGGTTACAAGAGATAGGCATTATGGAAATGCATTTTGGCAAGATAAAAATTTTACGGTAATAGATACTGGTGGTTATGTAGTTGGATCTGATGATACTTTCGAAGAAGCCATAAGAACACAAGTGGAATTAGCATTAGAAGAAGCTACTGTGGTACTATTTGTGGTGGATACCAAAGCTGGGTTGACTGATATGGACATGGAATTTGCTGATGTGCTACGAAGGTCTAAAAAACCTGTAATGGTAATTGCCAACAAAGCTGAAACAGCCGAGAGGGCAAATTTAGTATCAGCGGAATTTTATGGAATGGGATTAAATAGTGAAGTATATGCTATTTCTTCCACCGACGGTTCTGGAACAGGTGAAATGTTAGAAGCTCTAGTTGCTTATTTTGAAGATGAAGACAAAGAAAATCCATATGAAGGAATACCAAGGATTGCGATTTTAGGTCGTCCAAATGTTGGAAAATCGTCATTTTTGAATGCTTTATTAGGAAAAGAAAGAAGTATTGTAACAGATTTGGCCGGAACTACTAGAGATGCAATCGATACCCATTATAATTTATATGGGAAAGAGTTTATATTAACCGACACTGCCGGGATTAGAAAGAAAGCAAAAGTAAATGAAGATATAGAGTTTTATTCTGTTTTGAGGTCTATAAAAGCCTTAGATAGTGCAGATGTGTGCATAATTTTGTTAGATGCTGAACGAGGTTTGGAAGCCCAAGATATGAATATTATTGGCCAAGCTCATAATGCAAAAAAAGGAATTGTACTAATGGTAAATAAATGGGATGTAATAGTCAAAGATTCCAAAACGGCAGAAACCATGAAAACAGAGATTTTGGATAGATTAGCTCCAATGAACTACATGCCGGTCATTTTTGCATCTGTTTTAGAAAAGCAAAGGATATTTCAGGTGGTTGAAAAAGCTACTGAAGTGTATGAAAACCGAAAAAGTATGATTTCTACTTCAAAAATTAATGATATATTGTTGCCTATTATTGAACATACGCCACCGCCGGCTATTAAAGGTAAAATGGTTAAGATTAAGTACATCGTTCAGGTACCCACTCCTTCGCCTACCTTTGTGTTTTTTTGTAATTTACCTCAGTATGTAAAAGAATCGTACCAGCGATTTTTGCAGAATAAAATAAGGGAAAATTTTGGTTTTGAAGGTGTGGTAATTACAACTTTCTTCAGACAGAAGTGATTTTGCTTTGGATTGATGGTATTTTAATTGAATTTTAAATTTGCAGCTTAAAATTGAAAATGAATTGGTGATTCTTTTTATGGAATGCTGAGTTTTCGTAGGTCTTATTTTTCAAGTTTCTTGTGTTTAAATTCCCATTTTTCCAATAAAATGGTAAATATTCATTCATTTGTTTTTGCCTAAATTGCTTATATCAAATTCGCAAAATTAAGTTTAGAAATTTGAAGTTAAAATAATTGAGCAATTGTATATTTTAAAAATATGCAATTAATAAGAATAAACTATTATTCAAAGCATATTGGGGTTGTTCATTACCGTTTCACTTTTTTAGAAATGGTCCTAGTTGAAAGAGAGGTTGAAATAATGATATTTATATAGCCTTTAAAACTGGTTTTGAATAGTCTTTATTTTTTTATGAGAGCAGGACTATAATTCTTTAATTTCAAAAGAAATAACCAATACGAATCAAAAAAGGAGAATCGTTAGCACCTAGGCCTTGAGGGCTAATAAATCCAAAACTTGGAGCTCCTAAATTATACATTAGTGAAACAAAACTACCCCTTTGTTGGCCAGTTCTGCCTTGATAAAAACCTGCACCAATTAAAGGAGACCCACCCCATTTTTTTTTGCCTAACTCTGAAGTTTCATCATAATTATAGAAATTAAAAGCTTCGGCATTCATTAGTTCATATTCTCCATGAATAAAAATAGATTTCCATATGGGCTGACGAACAAAAATGCGTGGACCAGCAGATATAGCTCCCTTTTGTTTATATTGACCTTGATAGATAAAAGAAAGACCAAGTCCAACAACTGTTCCTTTTTTCGTTACTTCAAATCCAGCCATAGGTGATGCATCAATATAAAAAGCTCCGAAAAAGCCTAACCATACATTACCGCCATAATGCAGCTTTTGTTTCCATAAGGATTTAGGAGTTTCAAAAACCACGGGTTTCTCTCCTTGCAATGCCTCTTCAATAGGCTCGGCTTGTGGAATAACTTGAGCAGAAAGACTAATACTACATACCAAAAGCAAAAATATTTTATACATAATTTGGTTCATATTCGTACGCAAATGTAGGTAGATTAATGCTGTCTATCATTTGATTTTCTAACATTTTCACCTATTCATTTAAATAAACGACTACGTCTGCCTTTTGATTGTGGCGTAAATCATTTTTTTTATTTCCTAAGCCTGCCAAAACTTCAGGGTCTGATAGTTTTTCAAGATGCTTTAAGTCTTCCGTAGTAAATCCAAAACTCAATAGGTCAAAAATTATTAAATCAATAGGCATATTGCCTTGTCTGCAATACTGTACAATTTGTTCATTCCAATCGCCAGTTCCCTGCATTGGGTGGTACACTTTGATTGGATTATATAGAAAAGGGTGGAATAGCAAATATAAGTATCTATAATGTATATCGGTTTGCAGCTACCAGAATGGCGGGACTTTTGCCACAAAACTTGATTTGAAAAACTAATGTTTGATTAACCACAAAACTGTCTTTGCAACCCGAAACCCAGGTTTTTTGGGTAGGTGTCGTTATGCTTTCGTTGGTCTTTTCGGTCGCAATTGGTCTGTCTTCGGTGATGTTGGACAGACACACTCTTTGCCATGCTTGGGTTGTAACATACTCTTTTGGGATGCGAAGCGGTAGTATTTATAGGTTATTTAATTCATCCATTAACGCTTTGCGTTGTGGATACTGATTTCTAAACAATTCTATCAATTCATTTACTTGCTTGTTACCTCCCAATTTTTTCATTCTTCCTAAGTATCCACAAGCTGTTTGGTAATGATTTCGACCCATATTTTTTTCAACATAATTTGTTATTCTTTCCCTGTACAATTCAACCAATTCAGTTGAGTAATCTTTAGCTAAATACTGTTCGTTTTCTTGAATATTTTCTAAAGACAGATTTTGTTTTAGCATAAGAAATAACCTGTCCCACCATTCTTCTTTTATATAAATTTTTTTTATTACTTCAGTGGAAGTCCAGCTACTTTTAGGGGTAATTTCCTTAATTATTCCTTCTAAAAAAGAATTCCATTTTTCAGCCTCGATAGTGTTTTTTAGTATTTGATAATAGTCTTGAGTTCCTCCAAAATTCTCAATCAATCGGTACCGTGCATATTCAATAATATTTGGGGTATCATTTTGTGCTAATGCAATTTTTAATAACCAATCGTACCAATCTTTTGCAAGACCTGGTTTATTTTGTTCGTCACATTTAATCCCGTCTTTAGATAGTTCTTTTGCTCTCTTAAAATTTTTGTTTTCAAATGCTTTTTCAATCTCTTGCCTTCTGATACTTGAATTTGCAATGTGCTTGTTGATAAAATCCTCTACCTCTTTTTGGTGCTTATACCGCCTGAACAAATCTAATTTAAAAGATTGAGCACGTTCTATTTCATATTCACCATTAACAGCATCCAAACAATTCAAAATAACATCTGCTTCACTTTCATTATCAATTAGCTCACCAGCAATATGCAATATTCCTAAATGCCAATCCCAACCCTTAAACAATCGCTGTTTAAAAGCAGAAATACAATATTCAAAGATTTCTTTTTTTAGTGTTTTTGAAATTTTCTCTTTTGATAATTTTGATAGTAATTTTATTGCTGAATCTACAAAATAACCCAAATCACCATTGCTGTCATCTCCATATTGGAAAGCTTTTGTCATTTCTTCTAATAAAGCAGTACTGATGAAAAAGACATTTTCAAAATTTTTCTTTGCTAAATACTTCTCTGCATTTTCTAAAAAAGGTTCGGTAGTATGAACCACATATTTCATATCTGACCAACCAATCCAACCGTCTCTCCCCGCAGCGGTTTGCAGTATGGAATGTATTTGTTTTTGATAAAATTCTTTCGATTGATTTTGGCTCAAATGTCCGAATGATGCCAAAAAATAGCTTCTGAATTTCTTGTCCTTTTTACTATTTTCAGCTACAAATTCAATTAACTCATTGTGTGAAATAGCTTTTAGCAGGTCTTGGACTTGTTGATTAACAGTCTTTGTTTTTTTCTTCTCAGTACTTTTGGGTGCAGATTGATCTAACTCCAATTCATCCTGCTTTAAATAGAAAATTACTGCAACTATGTGTTTACAAACGGGACCTAAATCATACGGACAATCGCAATTATGTTCAATTACGATGTTGTTTTTTACTTCTAATTGAACCGTATATTCTTCCGTACCGGAAACAATAGCTTCATATTTGCCATTAGAAATTTCAGAAAAATCTGTTATTGCCCCTCCCTTAAAGTACGATAGCCCTCTTTTTAAGATGCTTTCATCAATCAGATGCTCAAATTCGTTTAATGGTATGTTCATTACTTAATTATGAATTATGAATTACGAAATATGAAATTACGAATTACGAAATTACGAA
>JANOMP010000134.1:0-13659 GCA_031420365.1 Cytophagaceae bacterium | reverse complement strand
AATTGACGGAGGTATGAGCGAATACCCGAGTGGTTAAAACCCAGAAGTCACGGGAACGCCCGCCGGCAGGCCATAGTACTCATGAAGCGAGAGAAACAGTAGTGAGGAAGGGCTGAATGTTAAGAAAAGGTCATCAGACCTACATTTTTTTTAGTTAAAAGCGTCAAAAGCAGAAAATACATCGGAGAACTCTTATGAAAAGGTAGGCTGGAAGCTGAGAGCAACATAAAGAGGAGCTTAGCTAAGACTAGGAAAAGTAGCGAGAAGACCAGTAAAAGAAAATTACTAATCCATTTTCTTAACAAACCGCCGTATGCCGAACGGCACGTACGGTGGTGTGAGAGGTCGACAAAGATAGAAACGTCCAAGAGATTATCTATCTTTGTCTCCTACTCGATTGTGCCTTTTCCCTAAATTCTTGCTGGTTTGTGGTGCCGGGGGTCGTGGCGGTTCGACGACTCGATTCGAACCCCAATCCCCTCCCTTCAAAAATTTAGCGAGTTTAAAAGACTCGCTTTTTTTGTGCCTTTTTTTAGTAAATTTATATAGTAATCTGTAATTTTTTGCCGTTTAAAGCTTGAGATTTTTTTAGCCTTTTGGGTTTAACGGTAAGGCTACTAATGAAAACTTACCTTTGGCTGGAATACATAGCGTCAGAACGTCAAATAATTGAAGTTGCAGAGGCTGCCCTATTGATTTTGGCATTAAAAGTGGCTAAGGATTATTTCATAAACAAAGTTTATTTTAGAAGTTCTGTAACTGCCACCTTTGCCGATTGTGCAGCGATATGCACCGAAACCCAATCCTCACCATCGGTGTATTCACCACCAGCAAAATACACTTTGCCAGCTACCGACTTGCCTATGGCCTTCACAGCACGCCAATCTGCATAATCAGAAATATAACCCGACTTTATGAAGGGTTCTTCATTCCAATTTTGACTGATGTGTTTTAGATAGCTTGAGGTGGCTCTTTTATTGAAAAGTTTGTCTAGATCATTCAAAATTGAAGCTTTTAAATCTTTGTCGTTAAATGACAAAAACTCTCGAGCTGGCTTTCCAACCGCAAACAAACCTAAGATATTTTTTTTAGTATTTTGTCCAAAACTAGCATTATAATAAATCTTTTGCCCATCTGTTTCTGGTCTGATGGCATATTCGTAGCCATCTCCATAAAAGTTCTCGGTGAATTCAAAAAAAGCTTTGAAGCCCTCCCAAATAGGTATATTGGCTATTGCGTCCTGCTTTTCTTGGGGCAAATTAGGCACAAAGGTTACTACTTTGTCTTGTAAAATTTTTACTGGTACAGAAACAATCACTTTATCAGCCATGTATTCGGCGTTTTTTGTACGCACTTTAATTTTTTCACCTGAATAATCTATAGACTGTACAAGTACGTTGTATTTTATTTTTGTTTTTATGGGAGGCAAAATATATTCGTCAAAAAAGTTAAACCAAGAAGAACCCACAAACTTCCTATCAGGCGAATCAACAACCGTTTTTATATCAATTTTTACCTGAGGATTATTTACAATTTCTTGAAAAATACTGGGATTTGTTTCTAACCATTCGGCACCCAATGGAATAGGAAAATCAGCAAAACTTGTATTTATCCGCATTCTGCCACCATAAATCGAGGAGGCTTCCAAAATCTCAAAATCCACACCTCGCTGGCTTAGCAAATAGGCTGCTGACAATCCGCCAGCTCCCGCACCTATTATCAGCACTTTACCCTTGAAGTCGTAAAGCAAATTTTCGTCTGTTGTGCAGGCAAGCAATGAAAAGTGAGCTGGCAGTCCAATACCCAATATACCGCAAAGTTTTAAAAATTCCTTTCTTTCCATTTTTGATAGTACATCGGTTTTTTAAGAAACGAAAGTTAGCGTTTTTTCTTTTGAAGCTACTAGCAAAAGCTGAAGAAATCATATTTCCCGATAATACCCACCCTTGAGCCCTTACTGCTGCTATTGCTCCAAAATTTTACTGAGATGTTACATATTTTATTCGAATTGCTTATTTTTGTATAAAATTTTAGACAAAATGCAATACCTTCAAAGAAGACCCAGGCGTAATAGAAAATCCTTAGCAATTCGTGCTATGGTTCAAGAGACTTCACTTTCTGTCAATGATTTTATTTTCCCAATGTTTATACAAGAAGGAAAATCAATTAAAATTGAAATTAAATCTATGCCTGGAATTTATAGGTACAGCTTAGATTTAATATTAAAGGAAATTGCTGATGTTGTAAGTTTGGGGATTAAAGCTATTTGTCTTTTCCCTAATTACCCCGAAGCTAAAAAAGATAGATACGGCTCTGAAAGTTTAAAAAGTGAAACTTTGTATTTAAAAGCACTTTCAGAAATAAAATCCAAATTCCCAGATTTAGTACTAATGACGGACGTAGCATTAGATCCTTACAGTTCAGATGGTCATGATGGAATAGTTGAAAATGGAAAAATTTTAAATGATGAAACTATCGAACTATTGACTAAAATGGCAATTGTGCAAGCCAAAGCCGGGGCTGATATTATTGGACCTTCAGACATGATGGATGGCAGAATAGGAGCTATAAGAAGTGGATTAGATCAGGAAGGATATACAGATGTTTCTATAATGGCTTACACTGCAAAATATGCTAGTGCATTTTATGGACCATTTAGAGATGCTTTGGAATCTGCTCCCAAATTTGGTGACAAAAAAACGTATCAAATGAACCCCGCCAATGCAAGAGAAGCTTTATTAGAAGCACAACTTGATTTTGCAGAAGGGGCTGATATTATGATGGTAAAGCCCGCTTTCAGCTATTTAGATATCATAAAAACATTAAAAGACAATTTTAATATTCCTATATCTGCTTATAATGTTTCGGGCGAATATGCTATGATAAAAGCTGCTGCTCAAAACGGATGGATAGACAATGATAAAGCTATGATGGAAATGCTTTTAAGCATAAAACGGGCAGGTGCAGATATAATATTGAGTTATTTCGCGAAAGAGGCAGCTGTTTTACTAAATGATATTTAAATTCTAATTAGAAGTTTTGAAGTTTCTCAAATGGAAATAAGTCTTTAAAAAAAAATAATGAAAATTTATAAAAATCTTAGTCTCTGATATTTTTTTCGGATTTAATAGCCTCAAATTTGTACTAGTAAAATAAGTGATTTTCACTGATTCTTAATTTAGGTTCTCAGCTATTTGCAAGAGTTTAACCCAAAAAACTCATTAGAAAATCGGCTTCAATAAAAGTCGAAGGCGACCCCCTTTACTTCATCGGAAGGCCGCCCCACCTATTTTCGATCATCTGCAAACCTATCTCGATAGGTATTTCGATGCTCGTCATAGCCATTTTGCAAAATCGTGCGACGAACCGTTCATTTCGCCAGAATGTCTGTTGAGTTTTTTGGGTTTAATAGTTTTTATCTATTTCTTAGGTTCGTATTTAAACATTAAAATACATGCCTTTCCATTTTTCCCTTCGGATGCAATAATTAAATCTCCTTTCGGAGTAAAGCAAATGCCTTCGGGCTGTGGAAATTGGTCTTCATTTAAATTGTATTGTTGTTTTATTTTACCGTTTTCTGTAAATACCAAAAGTTTTTTACCTGCTGATGCCAAAACATAAATATCGTTGGAAGTGGGGTGAACAGCAATTCCGGAGGGTTTAAATTCTTTCCCATTTTTGGCATTGCTTTTTATATCTTTCTTTGAAATCGAAAACTTTCTAGACATTTGCTCCGAAATAATATTAAACGCAAAGATGGTTTTATCATTTTTCATTTCTTTGGCTGCCAATAATAAAGAGTTTGATTTTGAATCGTAGCCCAATCCTTCGAATTCCTCCACATCTTCTTGTCTACAATCAAATGTTTTGGTAGTTTTTGTTTGTAAATCAAAAGCTTTTAAGTGGCCATTGCTTTGTAACACATAAGCGGTATTGTTAACAAATTCCACGGCCTCATAGTCACCGGCATCGTCAAAGTCTAGGGTATCTATAATAGCTTGTTTTTCAAAATCATAGATAAACAACTTTCCATTTTCATCGTTCACGCATATTACTTGATTTTCTGCATAGTATGAAATGCCGGATATTTCTTTAAGGTCTTTAGCTAAGTACTGCTGAAAAACGGGGCTTTGAAAAGAATAATCAAAAACTTGTTTGTTTTTTTTGAAAAAATACCCAAAGAGTATTAAAATAATAAGTAAGACAAACCCTAAGAATACCAGCATCTTCATTGCTATTTTTGGATTTTTTTTAGTACACAAAACTAGTAATTTTTGCTTAGGTTTATGGTATTTTTTCACTATTTTAAATACCATTTGCTAGCACTGCTTAAAGGGCTGTCAAAAAAATCATTGCCCCAACACCCATACAAAACCACCACTACTTGATAGAGTTGAAGCTCCAAAATCAGCTCCCGCACTATTAGATCCTACGGTTATTACTCTCCCTAAAACAGAGGTGGCGATTCCTACTCCACGATCACCACTTGTACCTCCTCCTCGGCGAAGCCATTCCAAGGTGCCAGAGGTATTGTATTTGGCTATGAAAATATCATAACTCCCCGCCGAAATTAACTCATTGCTGCCGATTGCCGAGGGGGTGTTGAAATTGGCTGTCAAAGAAAAATAACCTGTACAATACACTTTCCCACTCGCATCTATGGCTATGTCTAAACCAGAATCTAAACTACTTGTGCCTCCTCCTCGGCGAAGCCATTGCAAGGTGCCAGAAGTATTGTATTTGGCAATGAAAATATCAATACTTCCCGCTGAAATCAATTCATTGCTGCCGATTGCCGATGGGGTGTTGAAATTGGCTGTCCCATCAAAATAACCTGTACAATACACATTCCCGATCCCATCTACGGCTATGCCTAAACCAGAATCTAAACTACTTGTGCCTCCTCCTCGGCGAAGCCATTGCAAGGTGCCAGAGGTATTGTATTTGGCAATGAAAATGTCATTACTTCCAGCCGAAATTAATTCATTGCTGCCGATTGCTGATGGGGTGTTGAAATTGGCTGTCCCTTGAAACATACCTGTTACATAGACATTCTCACTCCCATCTACGACTATACCATTACTAAAATCAACATTTTCTCCACCTCCTCGGCGAAGCCATTGCAAGGTGCCAGAGGTATTGTATTTGGCTATGAAAATATCAGTAACTCCAGCCGAAATCAATTCATTGCCGCCAAATGCCGAAGGGGTGTTGAAATTGGCAATCCCTTGAAAAAAAAACCTGTTATATACACATTCCCACTCCCATCTACGGCTATTTTATAAGCCGAATCCTCACTTGTGCCTCCTCCTCGGCGAAGCCATTCCAAGGTGCCGGAGCTATTGTATTTGACTATGAAAATATCAGAATTTCCTGCCGAAATCAATTCATTGCTAAAATTTGCCGCGGGGGTGTTGAAATTGGATGTTAAAGAAAAAACACCTGTTATATACACATTCCCGCTCCCATCTACGGCTATACCATCACCATATTCATTCCCTAGACTGTTTGAACCTCCTCGGCGAAGCCATTGCAAGGTGCCAGAGCTGCTGTATTTGGCTATGAAAATATCAGTAGCTCCTCCTGCCGAAATAATGGTCTGTCCAGCAATGGTAACTGTGCCCTGAAAATTTCCTGTTAGGTAAATATTTCCACTGCCATCAACAGCGACATCTCTTGGAAAAAGTTGGGAAGTACTAAATGCTCCATAAGAATCTCTATCCCCAACCGTAGAGACAGCTCGCCACTCAGTGGCTACTCGCACCCGAAGCACCTCAAACGTTAGGTCAAAGACCATGTCGCCTGTTTGAGGAGAAGCCAAAGCCAAAATAGACTCGTATGATAATTTTTGGATGCCAGAAGCTGGGCTCACAGTATTGACCCAGGCACTTCCATTGTACGTCCAGTTGGATTGCGTTTCTAAGCTGTACACCATCATGCCCTGCTGTGGGCAAGGAATAGCGGAATTAATAGCGGCTAAGCTGGCATAGCGAGGCGTTCTTAGGCTCTTTGAGTCTATTTCGGTGGCTTGTTGTGCAAATAGGCCATTTGTAAAAAATAAAAGAATGAATAGTTTTTTCATGTTACTTGGGCAGTTTTCATTGCTTTTTAAAATCTATAAATTAGAAACTATTAATAGAAGGAGTAGGTAGAATACAAATTTTTATTTCAAATAAAAGAAATTTATTTGTAAATAAGAAAATAACCCTAATAATTTTTATTTTATGGTCAATTTTCAAAACCCCATTCCAATTTAAGCCTTAAAAACATAAATAGCTTCTATTTAAAATGCCAAGTTTTGTATTAAAGTCCCCAGACTAGCAGTACTATTCGATTGAAGCCAACAATTAAATTTGGATAAATATAGTTAAAATATACCATAAAAGGTATAATAGTTTAACAAATTAGCAATAATACCATTTATAGGGTATAAAAAATTAAAAAAATATTCCTAATAGTATATAAAAAATAAATAAATTTGTATTATTGTATCATAAAAGGTATAAAAATGGAAGAAAAAAGTAAATTAATGGCGTTTGTAAAACAGAAAAGAAAACTGGCAGATATTACACAAGTAGAATTGGCTGAAAAAGCTGATGTAGGTTTGAGATTTGTGAGAGATTTGGAACAAGGCAAAAAATCGCTACGAATGGATACAGTAAATAAAGTGTTGGCATTGTTTGGAGCAGAACTAGCTCCAATAGAAAAGGATAAAAACAATGAATAGGAAAGCTAAAGTATTATTTCATGATGAGTACGCTGGGGAATTGACAGAAACCGATTCGGGTTATATTTTTAGCTACGATTCGGACTATATTGCAAATGGAAATGGCCATCCAATAAGCAAAACTTTGCCGATGAATACTAAATCATATTCGAGCAAAGTATTGTTTCCTTTTTTTGATGGATTGATACCCGAAGGATGGTTGTTGGATATAGCCATAGACAATTGGAAAATAAACGGAAGAGATAGATTTGGCTTGCTCTTGGCTTGTTGCAAAAACACCGTAGGGGCAGTAAGCATACTAGCATTAGACGATGAAAAATTATAAAAATAAAAATCCGAAATATAGGCAAGAGATTCAAAACATGGTTTTTGAACCACGGGTGGAGTTGAATAATAGTAATGAACGATGCTTATATTGTTATGATTTTTTAAAACAAAGCGAAGTACATTATCATCAAGCTTGTAGCAAAAGGTTTTTTGGGCAGGCCTATGTACCTACTTTTGAATATAATAAAGAAGAATTGGCAGACTTAGCTCAAAAATTCCTAAATGCCAACATGGCTGTTACGGGCGTTCAAGCCAAGGTCAGTCTGAGTTGGCACCGTAAACAAGACCGAAACGTACTTAAAAAACTTACTATAGTGGGTCTTTATGGTGATTATATACTGAAACCGCCATCAGATTATTATCCAAGTTTGCCCGAGTTGGAAGATTGTACTATGAAAATGGCCGAAGAATGTGGCTTAAAGACTGTACCTCATACGCTTTTCCCCTTAAATGACGGCACATTATGCTATCTTACCAAAAGAGTGGATAGAACCCGCACCGGTATGCGGCATATGGAAGACATGTGCCAGATAACAGAAAGACTTACAGAAGATAAATATAAGGGAAGCCATGAACAAATAGCAAAAGCTGTTATGAAATTTTCAGTTGCTCCACTACTGGACCTTACAAATTTTTATGAATATGTGATATTCAGTTATTTGACTGGCAACGCCGACATGCATTTAAAGAATTTCTCTTTACTTGAAACAGAGGAGAAAGGAAAATACATGCTAAGCCCTGCTTATGATATGCTCAGTACTGCATTGGTCAATAAGGCCGATACGGAAGAGTTGGCTTTGACGCTAAACGGCAAAAAGAGTAATTTGAAATATAATGATTTCTTAACGGCTTATACTTTATCTGGTCTTTCTAAAAAATTACTCGACAAGACCCTTGAAAATTTTTATTATTGTAGATTGGAAATACTAGAAGTGGTACATAATAGTTTTTTGCCAGAGGATTTGAAAAATGATTTTGATGTCTTATTAAATTCAAGATTTAAAAAACTTGGGTTTTAATACACAAAATTGTGAATGAAAATTTAAATTTGTTTTTTAAACTAAACCAAAAAAATGCTTGTATTCAAATTTGGAGGTGCTTCTGTTAAAGATTCGGAAGGCGTTAAAAACATAAAAAATATCTTAAGTACTTACAAAAACAAAAGATTATTAGTTGTGGTTTCTGCAATGGGGAAAACCACAAATGCATTAGAAGAAGTTGTAAAGTCATTTTATTTCAAAAAAGGAAATTGTGACCAGAAACTACAAGAAATAGAAAAATTCCATCAAAGTATTATTGATCTTTTGTTTGATGAGCAAGTTGAGATTTCAAATCAATTACAAAAAATAATACAAAAAATAAAAAGCTATTTAAAAAACATTGAACAACAAAAATATGATGAAATATATGATGAGGTAATTTCGAATGGAGAATTGCTTTCTACACTAATTATTAGCCATTATCTAAATGCTATAGGAATAAATAATAAATGGCTAGATGCCCGTAAGTATGTAAAAACAGATTCCAACTTTAGGGAAGCTAAAGTGAATTGGGAAGCAACTAAAAGCAGTATAGACTTATTAGATGAAAACATAAATTTATTTGTCACACAAGGTTTTATAGGAGGCACTTCTGATGGGAAAACCACTACTTTAGGTAGAGAAGGCTCAGACTATACGGCTTCTATTTTTGCTAATTGTCTAAAGGCAGAATCTGTAACTATTTGGAAAGACGTGCCTGGTGTACTTAGTGCTGACCCTAGACTTTTTTCAGAATACCAAAAATTTAACCAATTATCGTATGCCGAGGCGGTAGAAATGACCTATTATGGAGCAACTGTAATTCATCCAAAAACTATAAAGCCTCTTCAAAACTCAAATATTCCTTTGTTTGTAAAACCTTTTTTAAGTCCAATGGAGGAAGGAACAATAATTAATGGAGAAGAATTTAAACAAAAAAATATTCCAGCAATCATTGTAAAAAAAAATCAAACATTAATTTCAATTTCTTCAAAAGATTTTTCATTTATTTCAGAACTCAACATTTCTCAAATTTACACCATTTTTGCTAGGCTTAATATTAAATGTAATGTAAGTCAAAATTCCGCATTAAGTTTTACGGTTTGTATAGATTTTGAGGAAATGAAATTTGAAGAATTAATTAAAAACTTAGAGTTTTCATTTCATGTAAAATATAATGAAAACTTAACACTTTACACAATAAGGCATTATAAATTAGATTTATTGTCGAAATTATTGAAAGGGAAAATAGTAATTTTAGAGCAATTAAGCAGAAATACCGCTCAAATTGTGGTAAAATGAATGTTTAGAAATTTTAATAATTAAAACACAAAATCGCAGAATTAGAATACATTCCCAAAAAACATATTAGGATATCTCTTTGCAATTAAACCTAGGTTCAATAACTAAATTTACAATTTATAAAAATTATTACTGTGATAATTTCAACCAAACTAATCGCACTAGCATTAGTACCTTGTTTTTCAATGGCTCAATTTAACCCGGAAAATATGGTTCACTTTGAGCCATAATATCTACTTAGTATTAAGTCTATACAATTCTTCTAAAAATTATATCTTACACCTTTATATGTTGGTTTACAACCCATTATTATTCCATTTTATTTTTTGACTTATTGTACAAAATTTTATATTTTATATATAGAATTATAAAAATTAATGTAATTATTGGGTGTATAATTACAAATAACCATATATTTAATTCTTCATAAGTTATGCCAAGCATATTACTCATTACTTCTATAATTCTTACGCATATCCAAAAAGCTTTATCCATAGTAATTTTATTTTTATTTTTATAGTCTGATAATACTTTGTCTTAATCCTTGTTCTGATGGAATTTGGTTTCTGCTGTTAGAAAAAGAATGTATTGGCCAGCTTCAGTTAATGTCTTAATCCTTGTTCTGATGGAATTTGGTTTCTGCTAGATAAGACAGTAATGGTATAAAAAAATTATATAAGCTCTAAATTTGCCAATTGTTCCATCACTTCTTTCAAATTACAATGTATCCAGCTTGGTTTGAATGGCATATTTCCGCCTGCTGGCGTTATTACAAAATTATGTACGGTCATTAAATCATTTACTGATTCTGTTGAGCCACGTTTAAGAGCAGTGGTCAATGACAGTTTTATTTCTATCGAAACGATTGGCTTTAAACCTTGCACTAAAACTAAATCCATTTCAGCACCATTAGAAGTTCTATAAAAGTACGGCTGAATGCCCTCTTTTAGCCGTTGAATGATTTGTTCGATTACATATCCCTCCCATGAAGCACCCGCAATTGGATTTTGAGTTAAATCAGAAAACGACCTAACATTATGCAAATAATGCAAATTTCCACTATCTCGAATATATATTTTTGGACTTTTCACCAATCGCTTAGTCATATTTACAAACCAAGGTTCAAGTCTTCTAACCAAAAAAGCTTGTTCGAGAATATCCACATAACGTTGCACAGTGGTATGAGTTAAACCAAGCGAATTTCCAATCATTGAATAATTGAGCAACGAACCATGTATGTGAGAAATCATTCTCAGAAAATTATTGGTTATAGATGTCTGATTTGACATTCCAAGATAAGCCAAATCTTGCTCAATATATGTTTTGATAAAATTTTGTTGCCATTGACTCCAAAAAAAATCCGTTGCAGCAAGTAATGCATCGGGAAAACCACCCCTCAACCAATGTACATTTTCGGTAATATTGGCTTGCTTCTTTTCAGAATAGCCAATAGGAGAGAGTTCATGATATGCCACCCTTCCTGCCAAAGACTCCGAACTTTTTTGTAAAAAAACAGGCGATGCCGAACCTAATAATATAAACCTACCTGCTTTTCGATTGCGGTCAATCAAGCCTCTGAGTTGGGGTAATAAGGGCAAATGCCACTGAATTTCATCAATTACAATCGTTTTATCTTGGTTATTATCAATAACCCATGTAGTATTATTAACGAGTGTTTCATAATCTTCCGCAATTTCTAAATCGAAATAAAGAGATGACTTCCGTAAGTGATTCATCAACGATTTCACCAAAGTAGTTTTTCCTACTTGTCTCGAGCCTAAAATTCCCACCACTGGAAAAAAATCTAAAGACTGTAAAACTGTTGCTTCAAGAATTCGCTTTATCATTAATCATGTAATTTGAATTTTAAAAATGCAATTTACATGATTAATTTAAATTTTAATTTTATGAAAATCTAAAGCAACTATCAATCCATTACTATTGGAAATAGCTTTTACTTTTACTTGTAAAATTTGACCCATTTGCAAACCATTGTAAGTAAAATCTTCGATGTTTTTAGATTGATCTGGAGTGTATAATTTCAATTTAACTTTATTTCCAGATACACTAAGGATCTGATACAAAATAGCCTTTACATTTTGTCTCTTTCTTTTGCCTTTTTTCTTCGTTAAAAATTCATTGAATAGCTATACTATTTAAAGATTTTTTGTCTTGAAAAATAACAAAATAAATTCGTCAATTTTGCAAACCTTATTTCTTAACAGATCCTAACCACTTCTGCATCAATTATATCTAATGGTTTCAAAATACCTTCAAACATTTTGGGTTTACGAGCTTCTTCGGCAGCGATTCGGGCATCTTCTAATCGTTTTGCTTCGGCAATATCCGCTTCTTTTACTCTTTGGTCGGCTTGTTCGTTGGCTTCTTTTTCTTCTATTAAGTATTTTTCTTCGTCTTCTTCAACAGCGATGCGTTCATTTTCCAATAGTTCAGATTCAGCCATAGCCGCTTCTTTTGCTCTTTGGTCGGATTGTTCGTTGGCTTCTTTCATTTCTTTAGCCGATAATAAAAGACAATTAGTTTTTTGCTCCTTACCCCAAACCTTCATATTCGTCTTCTTCTATTCAGGCCGTAATCGAAGGTTTTTATGTTTTTGTTCACTATGTTAAATGCTATTATTTGACCCTTGCTTTGTGCAATTAAATTATTAAATTTACAATTTATAAAAATCATTACTATGAAAATTTCAACCAAACTAATCGCACTAGCATTAATACCTTATTTTTCAATGGCTCAATTAAAATATCCAGAAACCCATAAAGGAACGCAAACCGACAACTATCACGGAACTGACGTAAAAGACCCTTTTCGTTGGCTAGAAGACGACAAATCGACAGAAACTGCCGCATGGGTAAAAGCTCAAAACGAGGTTACATTCGATTATCTATCCAATATTCCATACAGAAAACAACTTCAAGAGCGTTTGGAGAAAGTTTTTAATTATCCCAAATATTCGGCTCCATCAAAAAAACACGAATGGTTTTATTTTAATAAAAACGATGGTTTGCAAAATCAATCGGCACTATATCGACAAAAAGGCTTAGATGGCACACCAGAATTGGTGTTGGATCCAAACAAACTCTCACCAGATGGCACTACTCGTTTAATGCAATTTAATTTATCGAAAGATGGAAACTATGCAGCATATGCCCTTTCAAAGGGTGGTTCCGACTGGATGGAAGTTTTTTTGATGGATACCAAAACAAAACAAACGCTTATAGATACGCTAGAATGGGTGAAAATATCTGGCCTGGCTTGGCAAGGAAATGGTTTTTATTACAGCCGTTATCCAAAACCTGAGGGAAGTGCTTTGGCAGCTAAAAACGAAAATCACCAAGTTTGGTATCATGCCGTAGGCACAAGCCAAGAAAATGACCAATTGGTGTACAAAGACCCTGCCAATGGGCAAAGATTTCATACGCTCTCGACTTCTGAAGACGAACAATATGCGTATTTAAATTTGAGCGATAGAGGTAAAGGACTCGACGGTAATGCCCTTTTTTACAAGACTAAAGACCAAAAAGAATTTACGCCCATTGTAAAAGATATTACCAATTCTTCATATTCTATAATAGACAATGTAAATGGCAATTTCATTATCCAAACTAATGATAAAGCACCGAATGAAAAATTACTTTTATATAATCCTAAAACTAGTAAATTTTTAGATTTTATAGCCGAAAAATCAGAACCGCTTCAAGGTGCTGGTTCTGCTGGGGGTAAACTTTTTCTGAATTATTTAAAAGATGTTACTTCAAGAATTTATGTTTATGATTTCAATGGCAAATTTGAAAACGAAGTATCTTTGCCTTCCCTTGGAACAGCTGGAGGTTTTGGCGGAGATAGAGACGATAAATTTGTTTTTTATACTTTTACATCTTTGACTTTCCCTCCCACAATTTATCGGTATGAAATTGCATCTAAAAAAAGTTCTATTTTCAGAAAACCAGAAGTTGATTTTAATGGTGGAGATTTTGAAACAAAACAAGTTTTTTTTACCTCAAAAGATGGCACTAAAGTGCCCATGTTTATTACTTATAAAAAAGGCTTAAAACTAAATGCTAAAAATCCAACCTTATTGTATGGTTATGGTGGTTTCAATGTAAGTCTTAATCCTGCCTTCAATCCATTATTGATTCCATTTCTTGAATATGGAGGCGTTTATGCTCAGGCTAATCTTAGAGGAGGGTCAGAATATGGGGAAAAATGGCATGAGCAAGGCATGAAACTCAAAAAACAAAATGTATATGACGATTTTATAGC
>JANOMP010000133.1:0-2300 GCA_031420365.1 Cytophagaceae bacterium | reverse complement strand
GTAGACTTCAAGCCTCCTTACTCTCCTGAAAGATACCTACAAGCTATAGACTTATGTATTAATGAAGGAATTGAAGTTATAATCATAGATAGTATTTCTATGGAATGGGAATTTATCCTAGAGGCTCACTCTCAACTTACTGGTAACAGTTATACCAATTGGGCAAAGTTTACTCCTAGGCATCAGAAATTTGTAAATGCTATACTACAAGCAGACGCTCATATAATCTGTACACTTAGAGCAAAACAGGACTATGTTTTAACTCCCAATAAAGATGGCAAATTAATCCCCGAAAAAGTAGGAATGAAAGCCATACAAAGAGACGGTGTAGATTATGAGCTCACTTTAGTTTTAGAAATTGACCACAGGAATAATGCAAAGGCTTCAAAAGATAGAACAGGTTTGTTTATGGGTCAGCCAGAGTTCGTAATTACTTCCGAAACAGGAAAGATGATTTTAGACTGGTGTAAACAAGGAGAAATAGTAGTTAGAGACTACAATTCACTAATTAAAGAATGTACTTCTTTTGAAGAGTTACGGAATTTTTATGAGAGTGTTTCTACAGAAATTCAACTACAATTTAAAAATGAATTTAACATAAGAAAAAATCAATTAACAAATCATAATATACCAAATGGAATTACAAATCATTGAACCCAAAATAGAGATAGTTGAAAGCCGCCTATCTTCAGACCTTGCTTTTATTCAGGCTAATACAATAGCAATGAGTATGTACGAACTAGAACAAAAGCACATCATTCCTGTCTTCGTAAAAGATAATGAGCCTGTTATTTCTCATCATGACTTCATTGGTAGCGTGTATGAAGTGGCATCACAAGTTTTTGCTAAAGAAAGCATCCTAAAGCCAAGTCTAAGAGTTTCTCATCCCATTAAAGGTAGAATTCCTGATGCCAAAGATAAAGCGGCGAAAGACCTTGAAGAACATGAGAAAACCATCTTTTATGAAAGAATGGCATTTGTAATAGAAATACCTACAATAAAAAGTCAAATTGGTGGAAATACCATTTCACTAACCATCGGTGGGGTTAAAGCCTACAAGATGGATAACTTGTATAACAGAAAGGGGGCTGATGAGCATTTTAAAATTTTCATAGGCTTCCAAAACAAAGTATGCTGTAATATGTGTGTGTGGACGGATGGATACACTGGCACCATAAAAGTTAAAAGTGTAAGTGATTTGATGAAGCAAGTGTATGAACTATTTACAAACTACAGATATGAGCAACATTTGAAATCGTTGGCTTCATTCTATAATTATAGCCTTACAGAGCATCAATTTGCCACCCTTATTGGGAAGTCTAGGATGTATCAGTATTTGCCTTTGAAAGATAAGAAAACACTCCCAAACCTAATGTTCGGCGACAATCAAATAGGTATGGTTGCCAAAGACTACTTTCAAGATCAGGCATTTAGTAGAAGAGATGATGGGTCTATTAACTTGTGGAATGTGTACAATCTCTTTACTAGTGCTAATAAACAATCATATATTGATTCCTTCCTAGACAGAGGTCAAAATGCTTTTGAGTTTGTAAAGCATATTGAAAGCGAATTGGAAATTGGGCATAGAAGCTGGTTTCTTAATTGATAGAAAATGTTAGATAGTTTTGAGCCCAAAATAGTACTTGACCCCTTCTCAGTGCTTTTTATAAGTAAAAAAGGGGTATTAAAGAGAGTACACTGTCCTTTTTATGTTAGATGTAGGAGTCCAATCGATTTCTACATCTTAGAACAACAGGTTCTGGTTGATATGGTAAAGACTGAATGGAAATATGGCATTTCATACATCATAAAAGGAAAGCCTTATCATCACAGTCATTTTGAAATAGTTAGTTAAAAATAAATGAGGATTATGCTGTATTTTGTTTCAAGTGCTTTTGAGACGGTTTTACCTCACAAAACAAGAAAACCACTGAAAATGAACTTGAGAATAATTTAGAATTCTAATTTAAAAAATTATTTACTCCTACTTTTAATAATTAATACTTTTTGGGAGTAGGAGTACTTAATTTAAGGAAGTTTTGCATTTTGTTTTGCAATAAAAATAATCCAATAGAAATAATGGGAAAAATAAGATGCAAGTGATTGATTTAAAGCAGTTTATGATGAAATAAAAAGTTGAAGTTTTGACTGGGAATCTAATTATGAGTCAGTTGCTTTTACTTATCTACTTCTATCTTGGTTTATCTTATTTGCCTTAACTAGTTGATAATGTGCATAAATATAAATTTATTTTACCTTAAGTTATCTAGATTTATCAAAAAACATTTATATTTGTAATG
>JANOMP010000132.1:0-1105 GCA_031420365.1 Cytophagaceae bacterium | reverse complement strand
ATGACATTTTAAGTCGGTCAATTCATTCACACAAATCATAAAAGAGCTAACGGAAGTGTTGAATGAGAAGTTTTCAACATCCTCGGCAACCTTTTTTATGGTTTTATGCAAAGATTTTAACTCATCTTTGTTGGGTTCTTCGTCTTTGAAAATTGCGTTTCCATTTTGGTCGAAAAACAAACGCCAGAATTTTCTTAAAAACCTATAAGTTCCTTCAATTCCACGCGTATCCCAAGGTTTTGATTCGGTTAATGGTCCCAAAAACATTTCATACAAACGCAAAGTGTCTGCTCCGTATCTTTCCACCAAAGTATCAGGATTCACTACATTGAATTTGGATTTAGACATTTTTTCAACAACTCTTTGTAGCTTCAATTTTCCATCTAAATAGTCTTCACTATTTTCTATGTTAGGTTTTAGAAATCTAACATGTTCAAACTTTAAATACTCCTTTTTTAATTTTTCAAAGGACTCCTCAGATAAATAAGAATTTCCGTTTATTTCTTCAATATAATCAATAGGAATATGATGCGTGGAAACTGTACCAGAAATTTCATCAAGAATATTATTGTAATTGTTTGGGACTAATGAGTAAACTAAATTTTCATTTTCCCATTCTTGTGTATGTTCATTCCATTGTCCAGAATTTTCTACTAATATTTTGGCTAAGGCACTCACTCCCTGAATCATTCCTTGGTTTATCAATTTTTTGGCAAACTCTTCTTCTTGGGTATATCCAAGGTCTTTCAAAACTTTATTCCAAAACCGGCTATATAACAAGTGCCCTGTGGCATGTTCAGTTCCGCCTAAATACAAGTCAATATCTTGCCAATAATCCAGAGCTTCTTTTGATGCAAAATCAGTGTCATTGTTGGCATCCATATACCGATACCAATACCAACTGCTACCTGCCCAGCCTGGCATAGTACTCATTTCGAGCGGATAAGTTTCTGTTGACCCATCCGGGGTATACGTCCAGTTTTTTGCCCTTCCCAAAGGTGGTTCACCTGTTTCTGTAGGTTGGTATTTGTCAATTTCCGGTAAAATCAAAGGCAAATCCTTTTTATCAACCAAATACGGCAAAAGGTTTCCTTCTACATTAGGT
>JANOMP010000131.1:0-2424 GCA_031420365.1 Cytophagaceae bacterium | reverse complement strand
CTTGCCTTTACTTTTAACCCTTTAATTGTGGTTGTACTTACTCGGATGGATACTGTGCTCTTAACTCTTGAAATTCCATTTAATTTTACAAAAAAAGCCGATGAACTTCATCGGCTTTTTTAACTATAAACTTGTATAAATTAATCGTTACATCCTTTTATTTCTGCTTTGAAAACCGCTCCATTCTTTATCTCCATACCAGGGTTTAAGGTTATGGATTTACCTGCTTGGTATCCAACATTTGCACCCGAGTTTACTTTATTTGTCGCATTTATGGTCATTGCTGCCTTTTTGTTTATTCCTGTTCCAGATAGGTCGTCTATTGGACTTGCTAGTACCAAATTGTCAGGACATCCAGCGGTTATAGTTACCACTACTGGCTTGATATCAACACATGCACCAGGCGCAGTAGTAGCTTTTATATAATAGGTACCTGATACCGAAACCGCAGTTGCATTTGGCACCGGAATAGTTGCCGCCAAATCTGTAAAGTAAGCAAGAGTAGTTCCAACAGATAATGTACTACCCATTGTAACTGCTGGTAAGGTTAAATTAACTGTGGCAGGTAAGGGTGTACTTGCTGGGTTGGATATTACTAAAATAGGTAAGGCAAATACATTTACCTGAACACTTGAAGTGGCTGTACAACCCGAAGCATTGGTAATTGTAAGTGAATAAATACCAGATAATTCAGCCCCTGCCGTCAAGATGCTCACATTTTGGTCAGATGAACTAAATGCATTTGGACCTGCCCAAGAATATGAAATGGCAGAGCTTGTTGTATTTAAGGTTAAAGTATTTCCTGCACATATTGGAGCATTGGTGGTTGCGTTTATTGTTGGAGGTACTTTATTTTCCGTAATTACTACACTTGCTGTTGAAGTACAGCCATTGGCTCCTGTTACTGTTACTATATAAGTACCAGCTGTTGATACTGAATAGTTAGCAGTTGCTGGACCACCTGTCCAAGAATAAGACGTTCCACCCGTGGCCGTTAAGATTGTACTTGGTGTTGTACAGGTTAATACTATTGCAGTTGTTGGTGTGATACCAACTACTGGTGCAATTTTATCTGCCGTAATTACTACTGTTGCTGTCTGTGTACAACTGCTGGCTGTATTTGTTCCTATTGCTGTGTATGTGCCGCCTGCTGTTATTACAGCTGCTGCTATGCTTGCAGTATATGAAGATGGGCCGCTCCATGAATAGGTATCTGCTCCAGATGCAGTAATAGTTGCACTTGGACTAGTACAGGTTAACACTGCCGTGATTGGCGTTACTAAAACCATAGGTTGTGCATTAACCGTTACCGTTACAGGCTTAACATCACTACATCCATTAGCATTTGCTCCTTTTATGTAATATGTACCACTCGTAGCCACCATACTTGGATTAAGTAATGGATTAGTTGCCCCTGCATCCGTAAAGTAGGTATAACTTGTTGAACCTACTGAACTTGTTGTAACTGCCGTGGCTGTTAAATCAACTTTGCTTGGGAAACAAACTGCCGCTGGATTGACAATTACTACTGTTACAGGATTTGTAACCGTGATTACTTGTGTATAAGTAGCTGTGTTATTAGCAAAATCACTTGCAGTCCAAACAAGGTTGTTGATACCTAGTGTTAAAGGTAATGAAGCCAGATTATTTGTAACTGACTTAACACCTCCACAATTGTCTGTTGCCATATTCCTTAAATTTGGTGGCAAAGTAGCGTTTAGTGCAGTCTGTACAGATGACTGTGATGCTTTGCAAAAAGCATTGTTTGCAGCAATTGATATGGAAGGAAGGAATGTTGCAATATTAGGCACAAACGTTGGCGATGTTGCGTCTTGAATAGTAACCTCAACAGTAGCATTAGAACCTGGACATCCAATAAAAGCGCTTGTAACTGTCCATTCGAAATTATACAAACCAAAGCCTTGTGCAACTGTAAAAGTTGAATTTGGATTATAAGGATCCGAAAAACTACCTGCACCTAAAATGCTAGCCCCTGGAGAGGAGATAACTGTCCATGTACCTGTGCCATGGGTAATCGAGTTGCCATTTAATTGGAATGCAATGCCAGGGCAAGCATCAAGCGTAGGGCTTGTGACAGCGGCCAAAGTTGGTAATGGATTTACTGTAAGCATTATACTTCCAGTTTGTGTTTGACTACAAGTATTACCATCTGAAACACTTACCAATGTATAAGTGAATGTACCCGCTACACCAGTTGGTGCTGTTATATTATCTATTGTCGTCTGATTAGCACCATTATTTATTTTGTAAGTAAATGTATATGGGGCAGTTCCATTACTACCTGTAAAGGTGATTGTTGGAGCTGTTGCACCTTGGCAGAGAACTGTTGTGCCGTTTATTGTGGCTGTTGGGACTGTATTAATTGTTACCGTAGCATCAGTGGCTACTGCATCACAACCACCT
>JANOMP010000130.1:0-2028 GCA_031420365.1 Cytophagaceae bacterium | reverse complement strand
CATTGACCGCGACGCTGGCAAGCTTGCCAGCGTCAGGGATCGCCGCCACCGGGCCTGCCGGCGTGCTGGCCACCGATGGCGCCACCGCGACAACCGGCACGGCGGCCGGTGTCTTGCCGAAGAGCGATTTCGCCTGGTCGCAGGCTTGAACCAAACCCATTGTGTGTCCAAAGAATTGTTCCGTTTAATGAACTTGCTCCACTAACTGTTGCAGTTGTATTTGAACAAATGGTGGCTGTTCCTCCTGCACTTGCTGTAGGCAAGGTTTCTACATTTACTGTAAAAGTAGCCGTTGCAGTGGCAGTACCACATGAATTATTACTAGTAACTGTCATCGTCAAGACTACTGCGTTTCCTGCATCACCTGCTGCTGCTGTATAGGTTGGTGTCAAAGTTGTTGCACCTACAATTGAACCAGACCCATTGTGTGTCCAAAGAATTGTTCCGTTTAATGAACTTGCTCCACTAACTGTTGCAGTTTCATTTGAACAAATTGTATATGTTCCTCCTGCACTTGCTGTAGGTAGAGGTTGAACCACTACCACAGCATTTCCCGAACCAGTGCCCACACAACCACTACCACTCGTTACCGAAGTAATAGTAAAAGTTTTTGTGCCAGCACTTGTTGGTGCGGGGGCTGTAATTGTATGAGTTGCAGTAGTTGCAGTAGTATTATATGTAGCAGAACCATCTGTATAAGTAATCGCCCAAGGACCAGTACCTACTGATGTAAATATCAAGTTAGGTCGAGTTGCTCCTGCACATACAGTACCACCACCAGAGATAACTGTCATTGCTGTTGTGTTGGCATTAACCACAACATTAAATGTACAAGCCAAAGATGTATTTCCAGCTACGTCTGTGGAAGTGTATGTTACTACGTGCGTACCCACTGGAAATAATTGACCTGGAAGAACTTGTATAGGTGTTGATTCTCCAGCTAATAAAACTGTTTTAGACCAAACCAAACTTCCAGATAACGTCGTACAGTTATCAGTTGCCGTTGGTTCTGTCCAAGTAGCTGTTTGTGTACATTGCCCTGCTGCTGGTGTTACAGTAACATTTGAGGGACAACTTGCAATAATTGGAGCAATGTTATCTTTTATAATAATTTTCTGAATATAGGTAGCTGTCAAATTGGCAAAATCTGTGGCAGTCCAAGTAACTTCATAGGTATTTGATCCAGTAGGTCCTGCCGTTAAAGTAGCTGGTAAATTTGATGAATTATTAGTGAGTGTCTTTACAGCACAATTATCAAGAGTTGCAAGTGCTATCGTTGCAGTAGTAGGTGTTATGTAACTCGTACTTGGAACTTCACAACTTGCATTTACAAACAAAATCTGGTCTGGGATATTTGTACTTGGAATTACAAATGTAGGAGGAATAACATCCTGCAAATTAATCACTATATCATCAAACGTTGGAGAACAAAGCGGCACATTGGTAACAGTCCAACGTAGTGTATAAGACCCATAACCTTGTAGTGGGATGAATTTTGCTGTTGGGTCTGTGCTTGTGGCATTAGCTGAGCCTAAGCCAGTTTGGAAAAGGCCAGCCCCTGATATCGGTGTACTTGTTACAGTTGGCGAAAATGGAGATGCTACAACAGTCCAATTGCCAGTTTCAGTCGGTAAAGTTACAGCCGTAGCTTCTAATACCACAGGTTGCCCTGGACAAGAAGTGATGGTTGCTGGGCCAGCGTTTGCTTGTGAGGCTGATGGGTTGACTGTCACAACCGCACTTCCAGCTTGTGTTTGACTACAAGTATTACCATCTGAAACACTTACCAATGTATAAGTGAATGTACCCGCTACACCAGTTGGTGCTGTTATATTATCTATTGTCGTCTGATTAGCACCATTATTTATTTTGTAAGTAAATGTATAAGGGGCAGTTCCATTACTACCTGTAAAGGTGATTGTTGGAGCTGTTGCACCTTGGCAGAGAACTGTTGTGCCGTTTATTGTGGCTGTTGGGACTGTATTAATTGTTACCGTAGCATCAGTGGCTACTGCATCACAACCACCT
>JANOMP010000129.1:0-1407 GCA_031420365.1 Cytophagaceae bacterium | reverse complement strand
GTCCCAAAGTGGTGGGATGTTTCCTTTTGGCCAATTTTCTTCAAAAATCTGCTTCAATGGCTCAATTAATTTTGTTGGATCTGTACCCACCAATTTATTGGTGCCAATTGTGCAGGTTTCTGGCCGCTCGGTAGAATTTCGCAAAGTGAGGCATGGAATGCCCATTACAGTAGTCTCTTCTGTTATTCCGCCGGAATCTGTAATGACTAACTTAGCATGCTTTACTAAATAGTTAAATTCTAAATAACCCATTGGCTCTGTTAGCAGTATATTTTTTACCTTTATGTCTAGACTTTCATAAATTTTCTTAGTTCGAGGATGAATGGGAAATACAATTTTCTTAGGGCTAATAGTTTGACTTACTATTTCTACCAATTTTTTAAGATTCTGAGGGTCATCCACATTGGCAGGTCGGTGCAAGGTCATAACTATATATTCTTTTTCCTTTAAATTATTATCTTTCCAAATGGAAGGTTGTTTTAAGCGATCCCTGTTTTTTAGTAGGGTGTCAATCATGGTATTCCCAACAAAAAAGATTTTTTCTTCGGGTATTCCTTCGTTTCTTAAGTTTTGGTTGGCTACTTCAGAGGTGGTGAAAAAATAATTGGTAATGGAGTCGGTCAATTTTCTGTTTATTTCCTCCGGCATGGTTTCGTCGAACGACCGAATGCCGCCTTCCACATGTGCCACCTCGATTTGTAATTTTCTAGCAACAATTGAACAGGCCATAGTGGAGGTTACATCTCCCACCACTATACAGAGCACGGAAGGTTTATCTACTAAAATCTTTTCATAGGCTACCATTATTTTGGCAGTTTGCTCCGCCTGAGTTCCAGAGCCTACTTGCAGGTTTATGTCAGGGTGCGGAATGTTCAATTCATCAAAAAAAGTGGCACTCATGTTTTTATCATAATGTTGGCCGGTGTGTATAAGCCTACAAGTGATACCCTTTTCTCTAAAATTATTTCGTTCAAAAGCGGCAATAATCGGAGCGATCTTCATAAAATTTGGCCTTGCTCCAGCTATAATATCTATAATTTTTGTCATACTTTTTATTTACAGTCTTGCATCTATTAATTCAACAGCTAATGTTGATTTTACGTCGAACACCACATGACTTTCCTCTACAATTTCCGTTAATTCTATATTTTCAAAAATTGTGTGATTTACGGCGTGAATAATTAAGGCATATTTAGAATCAATTTCTTTTAGCAATGAAATTCCATATTCGGCTTTAACTTCGTTCTCATTTGCCCATGGGTCATGTATTTCGGTCTGAATGCCAAAATCTTTTAATTCATTGTAGATGTCAATAACCTTTGTATTTCTAATATCTGGGCAGTTTTCTTTGAAAGTGAAACCCAAAATTAAAGCCTTGGAATCTTTCACATTTATACCTTTACTAAT
>JANOMP010000128.1:0-1407 GCA_031420365.1 Cytophagaceae bacterium | reverse complement strand
GTCCCAAAGTGGTGGGATGTTTCCTTTTGGCCAATTTTCTTCAAAAATCTGCTTCAATGGCTCAATTAATTTTGTTGGATCTGTACCCACCAATTTATTGGTGCCAATTGTGCAGGTTTCTGGCCGCTCGGTAGAATTTCGTAAAGTGAGGCATGGAATACCCATAACGGTAGTTTCCTCGGTAATTCCGCCCGAATCTGTAATCACTAATTTAGCATGCTTTACTAAATAGTTAAATTCTAAATAACCCATTGGCTCTGTTAAAAGTATATTTTCGGGTTGAATTTCCAAACTTTCATATATCTTCTTGGTTCGAGGGTGAATAGGAAATACAATTTTATTCGACTTACAGGTTTCACTTACTATTTCTACTAATTTTTTAAGGTTTTCGGGGTCATCTACATTGGCCGGCCGGTGTAGCGTCATGACTATGTATTCTTTTTCTTTTAGGTTATTTTGTTTCCAAATGGTAGGTTGTTTTAACCTTTCCATATTTTTTAATAGGGTATCAATCATGGTATTCCCAACAAAAAATATTTTTTCTTCGGGTATTCCTTCGTTTCTTAAGTTTTGGTTGGCTACTTCAGAGGTGGTGAAAAAATAATTGGTGATGGAGTCGGTCAGTTTTCTGTTTATTTCCTCCGGCATGGTTTCGTCGAACGACCTAATGCCGCCTTCTACATGGGCTACATCGATTTGTAACTTTCTAGCCACAATAGCACAGGCCATAGTGGAGGTTACATCTCCCACCACTATACACAGCACGGATGGTTTATCTATTAAAATCTTTTCATAAGCTACCATTATCTTGGCAGTTTGCTCGGCTTGGCTTCCAGAGCCTACTTGCAGGTTAATGTCGGGGTGTGGAATGTGCAATTCATCAAAAAACGTGGCACTCATGTTTTTATCATAATGTTGGCCAGTGTGAATAAGCCTACAAATGATACCCTTTTCTCTAAAATTATTTTGTTCAAAAGCGGCAATTATCGGAGCAATCTTCATAAAATTTGGCCTTGCTCCAGCTATAATATCTATAATTTTTGTCATACTCTTTATTTACAGTCTTGCATCTATTAATTCAATAGCTAAGGTAGATTTTACGTCGAAAACGACATGACATTCTGCTACTATTTTTGGCAATTCTATTTTTTCAAAAACTTTATGGTTTACGGCATGAATGATTAATTCATATTTGTTAGTAATTTCTTGAGCTATCGAAATGCCATATTCGGCTTTGACTTCGTTCTCATTTGCCCATGGGTCATATATTTCGGTCTGAATGCCAAAATCTTTTAATTCATTGTAGATGTCAATAACCTTTGTATTTCTAATATCTGGGCAGTTTTCTTTGAAAGTGAAACCCAAAATTAAAGCCTTGGAATCTTTCACATTTATACCTTTACTAAT
>JANOMP010000127.1:0-26104 GCA_031420365.1 Cytophagaceae bacterium | reverse complement strand
GCGAATAATTCAAGAAAAACGCCGTTTATGCCCTAAATATACGAATTATTGGCCGTATTGCCTAAATATTCAAGCACTATTTTTTGTGTATTTATTTAATAGTTAAATAGTTAGATAGTTTTCTTGCAGACACTAAATAAGAAATTTGAGTAAAGAAAATTAAATTTGTAGTAGTATTATTTTCTAGCATTCTTTATTAAAATTCATTTCCAAAGAGTGAATTTTAATAAAATTAAGTTCAGAATTGAAATCTCAAATCTAATAAATTTCTAATTTTACCAAAAAGCATAAATAGACTTTATTTTATAAAGCCAAAGTTTTATATTTAGAAATATAGGTGCCAGCTTTATATTTTTCAAAATCTTCTTTTTTATGATTATTACCACCAATATAGGTAATCACTTGGTGGAAAGCTTTTGCATCCATATATCCTGGGAGTGGCTGAATCATATTAAATTTTTCATCTAAATATACTATACTTGGGTAGCTCATTTTACCTTGTAAAAGTTCGATCGCAGCCTGATTTGTCTTATTGGTTTCGTCAAATTTATAAACTTTTTCTGCAATTTTAATATCTTTTGTACTTTCAGCATCTAATTTAACTGCATAATAATTCTCATTTATATATTTAATTACTGAAGCATTTGAAAATGTATTTTTATCCATCACTTTACACCAACCACACCAACCCGTGTAAACGTCGATTATTACTTTCTTAGGTGCAATTTTTGTTTTTGAGTATGCTTCTTCTAAAGTTAACCAATTTATTTTATTCTGTGCATTACACTTTAAACTAAAAACCAATAAAAAAACAGTAAACAAAAGGCTTAATGTACTTATTTTTAGAGTATTCATTTTTTTAAATCTTATTTTTAAATTACTTAGGATCTGATACAAAATAACCTTTACATTTTGTATCTTTCTTTTGTCTTTTTTCTTCGTTAAAAAATCATTGAATAGCTATACTATTTAAAGATTTTTTGCCTTGAAAAATAACAAAATAAATTCGTCAATTCTGTAAACCTTATTTCTTACCAAATCCTTAACGCAAATAACATTCCAAAAATTCCAAAAATTATTCCCAAACAGTATGAAAAAATTTACCTGAATTATCATCAACTTTTTGATAGGTATGAGCGCCAAAGAAATCTCTTTGAGCTTGAATAACATTTGCAGTCGGAAAATTATTATTCAGAACATTCAAGTAGTCTAATGCTGCCAAATGACAAGGAATTGGCAATTCTTTTTCTAAAGAACTCTTGGAAACATTTTTCAGGGAAGATTTGCTTTTAATCATTTCTTTAATAAAGGTTTTATTTTCAAAAATATCAGAATTGTTTTTTAATGTTTCTGTCAAATTTTCCATTAAAACACTCCTAATAATACAGCCGTTTGTCCAGATACGTGCAATCTCAGAAAGATTAAGATTCCAGTTAAAATGATCCGAAGCCGTTTTAATCAAACTGAAGCCTTGCTGATGGTTTAAAATTCTAGCCAATTGATAAGCCTCCTTTATTTCATTCTCATTTGCATCAAAATTAACTGACGAGACTTTTGAATGATGATTTATTCCAATATAATCAGTTTTAATACTAGATGAATACCTTGCAAAAAGAGCAGAAGTTATCATTGTAACTGGAACACCTAATTCAGTTCCTGCCACAGTAGTCCAGTTTCCTGTTCCTTTGTTGCCTGCTTTGTCTAATATTAAATCAATCAGAATTTGATCTCCTTCTTTTTTCAGTAAAATTTCAGAAGTAATCTCCAATAAATAACTCTTTAATTCACCGTTTGACCAAGATTTAAAAATATTTGATATTTCATTTGGTTCTAAACCTTTACCGTACCTTAAAATTGCATAAGTTTCTGCAATTAGCTGCATTTCAGCATATTCTATGCCATTATGAACCATTTTAATAAAATGGCCAGAACCATCAGGACCTATATAAGTGCAACAACTATCACCATTTTTATCTTTGGCGGCTATTTTATTTAAATATTTAGCAATCTTATTATAGGCTTCAAAATCCCCAGAAGGCATTATTGAAGGCCCTTCCAATGCACCTTTTTCTCCTCCAGAAACTCCTGTTCCAATAAAATGAATTCCTTCCTTATAAAGCGAATCCATTCTTCTTTTCGTATCATTATAGTGTGAATTTCCACCATCAATGAGTATATCTCCTTTTTCTAAAAATAATTTAATCTGATCAATAAAAACATCAGTTTCTATTCCAGCTTTTATCATTAAAAATATTTTTCTAGGGTGTTGGATAGAATTTACAAATTTTTCCAAGTCTTCAAATCCTAAAGCATGTTTTAATTCGGGATGTTGCTCTAGAAATTTATTTGCAATATTTTCTTCTAAACTAGGTACACGCCTATTATACAGCGAAAGTTTCACTCCATTTTTTGCCAAATTGCGAGCTAAACTTTTACCCATCACTCCTAAACCCACTAATCCAAATTCAGTAATATTAAGGTTGTTCATAATAAAAGAAATTATCTCTTCTGGTTGACTTTCTAAATTTACAACAATACATTTAATTGGTTCTTCTAAGATTTCAAATTGAGATTTTAAAAGATTTGGAGGCATAAAGTGGCCTTTCCTTTCTGAAATTCTTTGATGAATAAAATCAAAATCTCCTTTTAAATAAATCCATAAAACTATAGAACATAGATCTTTTTCTAATAGTATTCGATATGAATTTTTTAGTGCAGAACAAGCAAAAACAGCCGATTTATTATTTTCAATAATTTCTTTAGCTTTAGAATTTATTCCATCAAGCCAATTTTTACGATCAGAATCGTTCAAAGGAGAGCCAGAGGCCATTTTTTTGACATTCTCTGGTGAATGGAAATCATCTCCATCGTAAAAATCAACAGCAAGCCTTTCGGCAAGCAATGTACCTATAGTAGTTTTACCACTACCAGAAACACCCATTACAAAATAGATTATTTTCTCCAATTCTTGCCTTTTATTTCACAAATCTACTGTTAAAAAGTGAATTAGTCAATTTAGAACACCGTATTTTGGATTATGATTTTATTTTAGATTATGTATCTTATTTTGCCAAGAATTCAATAATTTAAAAAGTAAAAACAATAGGTTTAATGCTTGGACCATTTTAATTTTGCAGTTTATATCCTATTTAAATTTATAATGAGTCTTTTAGGGAAAATCAAAAACCATGCGAATGAGGATTTTGAATTAAATGTTCGATATAGAAGACATTTACATCAAAACCCTGAGCTTTCTTTTTGTGAATTTAAAACGGCAAAATATATTGCTAAGCAGCTTCTTGAAATGGATATTTCAATTAAAGAAAATGTTGCTGGTACAGGAATTGTAGGCATTATAGAAGGTAAAAATCCGAATAAAAAGACAGTTGGTCTTAGAGCTGACATGGACGCACTGCCAATTATAGAACAAAACAACATATCTTATAAATCTACTAATGAAGGAGTTATGCACGCCTGTGGACATGATGTACATTCTGCTTCTCTTCTAGGTGCTGCAAGAATTCTTAAAAAGCTAAGCTCGGAATTTGAAGGCACTATAAAACTCATTTTTCAGCCTGCAGAAGAAAAAGCCCCAGGTGGGGCTTCACTCATGATAAAAGAAGGAGTTTTGGAAAATCCATCTATTAGCGCCATGATTGGTCAACATGTTGCTCCCAATATTCCAATTGGAAAAATTGGGTTTAGGAGCGGAATGTATATGGCGAGTACAGATGAAATTTATTTAAAAATTATTGGAAAAGGTGGGCATGGAGCAGCACCCCATCAAACAATAGATCCTGTTTTGATAGGGTCACACCTAATAGTTGCTCTTCAGCAAATCGTTTCTAGAAACAGAAATCCTTCTTTTCCTTCTGTATTAAGTTTTGGAAGATTTATTGGGGATGGAGTTACAAATGTCATTCCTAATGAAGTTACAATAGAAGGAACATTCAGATGTATGGACGAAGAATGGAGAGAGGAAGGTTTGTTTAAAATAAAAAAAATGGCGGAAGGAATTGCCAATTCCATGGGTGCAATTTGTGAAGTTAAAATAATAAAGGGCTATCCTTTTCTTAAAAATCACCCAATTCTTACCGAAAAGTTAAAGACTTCTGCCGAAAAGTATGTTGGAAAGGAAAATATTGTAGATTTAGATTTATGGATGGGAGGAGAAGATTTCGCATTTTATAGCCAACATGTAGATTCTTGCTTTTATAGATTAGGAACTCGAAATGAAGCAAAAGGAATAGTATCAGGAGTACATACACCCACTTTTAATATAGACGAAGACGCACTTGAGATTGGAACTGGTCTTATGGCTTTTATGGCAATAGAAGAGTTGTCACTTTAGATTTTTTATTCAATTTTTGTTTTCATTCCTTAAAGCTATCCAAAATGTCATTTTGATATATTTTCAAAATATATGCATTCCAAGTATTTGAAAAATAATTACGAAATAGACGGCAATTTCATATCCACTGAATGAATCCCAAGTTTTTGAATTTTTTCATAGGAATTACATAGGTCTTTTAAATCACAAATCTCACATTTTGGGTTTCTGGCTATGCAAACATATCTTCCATGCAAAATCAACCAATGGTGAGCTTTCGGGATAATTTCATCACTAAAATTTTTCACTAATTCTTTTTCCACTAAAAATGGATTTTTTGCTTTTAAAGAAACTAAGCCTATTCTGTGAGAAACTCTAAAAACATGAGTATCTACCGCCATTGTCGGTAAATTATGCACCACTGAGGCAATCACATTTGCAGTCTTTCGGCCAACTCCTGGCATTCTTGTTAATTCTTCTATGGTGCTTGGTACTTTACTCTTAAATTCATCTACCAAAATTTTAGCCATTCCTACCAAATGCTTTGCTTTGTTATTAGGATAAGAAATACTCCTAATATATTCAAAAACCTCCTCTGAATCTGACCTTGACAAAGACTCTGCAGTAGGAAAACGATTAAATAGCTTTGGAGTAACCATATTTACTCTTTTATCTGTACATTGAGCAGATAATATTACCGCAACCAATAGTTCATATGGATTAGTATATTGGAGTTCCGTTTCTGGATTTGGCTGAAACTCATTGAAATAAGCAATTAATTTTTGATACCTTTCTTTTTTTGTCATTCTTTTTCTATAAATTGGCGGGAATTTTTCATTTATAAGATTAGCAATCCATATTCTTTCAATGTATTGATTGGTTTAGAATACCAAAAGAGTTCAAAGTCTGGCATTGATCTCTCAAAGTCTATTTTAACTTCTTTAAGTGTTACATTTTTACCCTTATAAATTGATGTTTTTTCTAACAATGATTCGAGCCATAAACCTTGTTCTTTAGTGGAAGAAATGGTGAAACACTCTTTTTTATCGTGAAAAGTAAGCTCTAATTTTTCTTTATCTTGGTTTTTATTTGACTTTATTTCAACTTCTGGCATTCCACCTAGCCACACTATTTTGGCCGAATCTTTAGGAATAATAGGATTACTTGTTTTTAATACTTTTTCAATATAATTTGGTTTTATAGTTGTTTTAGGCACTCTAAACTCAAACCATTCTTGTAATTGATATTCGAAACAAATGCCATGCATAAAATTAAAGAGTGATTTCTTTAATCCAAAACTAAATTTATCGTGGTCTATTCTAGTTTTGTCTTTAAATACAATATCATTATTAGCAAAAGTGATCATTTTTTTTTGAGGAATCACCCCATATTCTTCTGGATTTAAGCCAATAGGGCTATGAGCTGTCAAAGCAAATTGATGCCAAAAACCTGATTGAAGAATTCCTAATTCAAACATTTGTCTTACCATTTCTAAACTATCAATAGTTTCCTGGATTGTTTGAGTAGGATAACCATACATCAAATAGGCATGAACCATAATGCCGGAATCAGTGAAGTTTTGACAAACTTGTGCCACTTGGGCTACCGTAACTCCTTTTTGAATAAGTTCCAATAATCTGTCTGATGCCACCTCCAAGCCACCAGAAACCGCTATGCATCCAGAGGATTTGAGCAAAAAACATACATCTTGAGTGAAACTTTTTTCAAAACGAATATTTGTCCACCATGTAACCGTCAATTTTCTTTTTATTATTTCAATAGCCACTTCTTTCATTAAGGAGGGTGGAGCAGCCTCATCTACAAAATGAAACCCATTTTCATTTGTTTGAGCAATTAACGCTTGCATCCTATCCACTATAGTTTTGGCAGCAATAGGCTCATATAATTTAATATAATCCAGAGAAATATCACAGAAAGTGCATTTCCCCCAATAGCATCCATGCGCTAAAGTGAGCTTATTCCAACGTCCATCACTCCAGAGACTGTGCATGGGATTGGCTATTTCAATTACAGAAATATATTTGTCCAACAATAGGTCAGAATAATCTGGAGTCCCTACTTGGCTTTGTTTGTAATCTAGCTTTAAAGAATTATTTTTATAAACTACTTGTTGGTTTTCTTTCAAAAGCGTCCGTTTAAACGAATCCTTATTTTCAAGATTTTTTCCAATACAATGTATTGCTAATAATTCTATAGGTAATTCTCCATCGTCTAAGCTAATAAAATCAAAGAAATCAAATACTCGAATATCCTTAAGGTCGCGTAGCTCTGTATTTGGGAATCCGCCTCCCATTGCAATTTTTATGGTTGGAAAAGTATTTTTAATAAACTGTGCACACCGAAAGGCACTGTATAAATTTCCAGGAAAAGGAACAGAAAAGCAAACTAAGTCTGGATTATTATTGCGTATTTGTTCTTCAAGTATTTCTAAACTTAAAAAATCAATATGGGTAGGTTCATTTTGTAAGAAGTTAAACATTTCCTCAAATGAGTTTGCACTTCGCCCTAATCTTTCAGCATATCTACTAAAACCAAAATTGCAATCTACGCATTCTAAAATAAAATCTGAAAGGTCTTCCAAATACAAAGTGGCCAAATGTTTAGCTTTGTCTTGATGACCCATGTTTCCAAAAGCCCATTCTAAATCATCTAATTGTTTAAATCTTGACGCTTCTGGAAGAAAGCTATCTTGGCAAATTTGTCTTGCTAAAGTAGGGTTTTTCCCTTGTAAAAATGAAATTACTGCATCAATACTTTTAATGTAATCTTGTCTTAAAGCAAATATCCGTTTACTATTTAGACTTAAACATTTTTTTTCACCTAATTCGAAAATTTCGATTAATCCTTCTTTTGAAAATAATCTAATAATAACCTCTATTCCTAAATCAATCTGAAAAGCAGATATATTTTTTGTATTTAAAAAACCCTTTAAATAAGCTGTAGCCGGATATGGGGTATTAAGCTGGGTAAACAGGGGGGTAATTAATAAAAGTGATTTCAAAAAAAAATATTTAAATTATTAATACAAAATTGGTTATTTACTTTTGATTATTAGGCTTTTATCAAGCTTTTCCTATTTCAATATACTATAACACAAAGGAAATATTTTTTCAATTTCAAAATAAAGAATAGATTTTATGCATTTATCGAACATTTCTTGTCCTATTCTTTTGAAAATCTTCTAAAACGAAACTTCCCAATCCATCTAAAGTGCTGTAATATGCTCTGCCATTGTTAACTTCTGTAAATTCATGAACAAATTTTTTCAAATAAGGATCTGATGCAATCATAAATGTAGTTATGGGAATTTTTAGACGTCTGGCTTGCGCCGCAATATTGAGTGTTTTTGTTATAATTCTTCTATCTAATCCAAAACTATTTTTATAATACTTAATACCTTCTTTTAAACAAGTTGGCTTCCCATCGGTAATCATAAAAATTTGTTTATTCTTTGTTTTCCTTCTTCTTAACAAATCCATGGCTAATTCAAGACCAGCTACTGTGTTGGTATGATAAGGCCCAACTTCTAAGTAGGGAATATCTTTTAATTGTATTTGCCAAGCATCATTTCCAAAAACTATTATGTCTAAGGTGTCTTTTGGGTATCTTGTTCGAATTACTTCGGCCATAGCTAGAGCTACTTTTTTAGCAGGAGTAATTCTGTCTTCGCCATACAGTATCATGGAATGACTAATATCAATCATTAAAACAGTGGATGTTTGAATATTTGATTCTCTTTCAATAACTTCTAAATCTTTTTCAAAAAGTCTAAATTCTCCGTCTAAACCGTTATTTATTTGAGCATTTTTAATCGATTCGGTCATTGAAACTTGATCAAATCCGTCACCAAATTGAAAAGCTCTTAAATCACTTGAGTTTTCATCTGAACTACCCGTATAAGGTGTTTTATGATTGCCTGCAGATTTTGCCCTTTTTAATTTGCCGAATATTTCCTCTAAGCTTTGCTTTCTTATGTTTCGTTCTGTTTTTGCCGTAATTCTCAATTCACCATCCCCTTTTTCTTCTGTTAAATATCCTTGAGATTTTAAATCATCAATGAAATCTGCAATTCCATATTTATCATCCGTCAATTTATACTGTCTATCTAAATCAGATAGATAAGAAAGAGCTTCTGAGGCATTTCCAGCAAAAATTAGCAGCAATTGTTGAAAAATATTAAGAAGCTGATCAAAATTTGATTTTTTGTCAGTTTTGGGCTTAAATTCTGAAAAATTAAATCCTAGCATTTTTGATTCGTTTTTTTTACAACAACTTTAGAGCCCTTAGAGTTTATTTTTTTGAACAAATGCAAAAATACTATCCTTCATAAAATCATTTTAAAAACTAAACTTAAAGCTAGGTATTATAAAAAAAATATGGTTTTACAGGATTTAGAGTGAAAATCTGAATTTTATAAACTTTAATTAATGATTGCTGTTTACTGAATTTGTTGTTAGCCTTACTTTTGCGTTTCGACGCACCGCAGGTATGCCTGTCCAATTGAAAAAATCCGAATGTCTCACCAACTGGAATGCCAGCTCAGCCAAAAGCACTCACAAAAAAAAATTCTGAAGGCCGTCCGCCATGAATTTTTAAATTAATTATCTAGCTATTAGCAATTTAACTTGCTTAAAAATTTTCATACGGACGGTCCGAATATATTCGGAATGAGATTAATGGAACAATGAGCTATTTGTTTTCTGAAAGATTTCACAAATGAATATTTCTCCTCTCTAAATCCTATAATACCACTTTTGTTATAAAAGAACACAGCTTTAGAGCCGAAAACTAAAAAAAATACCACATAACTGCCTACTTATACACCTACAGAAAACGCCACTGAAATCTACTGAGTGGCAACTAAACGGACTTTGATACCGCAACCATTTCGCCGAACACAACCAGAGTAGTGTCCGACTAGCAGAAAGCCGAAATGTCGAACCACCCAAACTTTGATTTCGGTCAGGGTGATGCGGCATTCCGACTTTCTTCTACTCCGATAAATGTTGGTGGCTACGTGGTCTTCTCCTCACTTCATTCGTAGCTTTGTTGCTTGTCCTGTGTTGATTCCTCAGTCCTTGGTCACCTTTTTAAGGTGAGTTATAAATCTTCTACTTTCCTGAACTAGCAGGCGGGAGTGGTTGTGGCACTAAATTGCTCACCGCCTTGATACTTTTTAGGTATGCAAAGACTGCACGTATTTCATTATCAGTCATATTGCGATACATTTCCCAAGGCATTGGAGGTAACAGAGGTCTTGAGCCTGCCAGACCCTTATATTTCCCTTCGCGTAAAGCTGTGAAAAATTGCTCCTCTGTCCAGTTGCCGATACCAGTATCATCCGGTGTCAGGTTTGCCGTATATGAAACGCCCCACGGGCCAACCCACTCAGTTAAATCCATTGTGACAACAAGACCTTTGGTTTCCATAGCCTTTCTATCAACATCAATTCCAGGCATCTTTGCCGGATGTCCTGATAGCCACAAAGCACTGTCAAGAACAGGGCCTCTTGGAGTCATTTTTTTTGGCGTATGGCAATCATTACATCCTGCAATAATTACAAGATGCTCGCCCCATTTTATTCGACTTTCAAAACCACCGTATGAGCTTGCGGTTTGAGTGGGGATCTCCTCACTTTTTGAAGTACCACCATCCGCTTTTTTTTCAGAGCATTGATTAAAAAGGGCTAATGCTAACCCTGACAATAGAATAGCAATTTGTTTTTTCATGGGTATTTTTGAGTTTCGTTAACTGGTTTTTTTTGTTATACAAATATATAAACTGAATTTCTTTTTTTCTAAAACTTTTTAATGTTTAATCTATCCAATTGGGCTCACTATTTTATCAAAGCCTTTGGTGGTAACATGGGTGTAAATTTCTGTGGTTTTTGAGCTACTATGACCCAATAATACTTGTATGTATTCTAGATCTGTACCATTTTCCAAAAGGGGGGTCCAAAACTATGTCTAAGTGTATGAACCGTCACTTTTTTTTGAATTTTTGCAGCTTCTCTTGCTTTATGGAAAACCAGTTGAAACAAGTATTAATTTGACCTAGCTATTTAAAGCTATTGATATCATCTTCAATGATTTTTATCCCATTGTTTTTATTCAGAAATCTATTTTACTAATATTTATTTTTTGTATTTGATTCTATTTATTTTTTATTTTTTTTTTGAGCAAATTTCATGAAGTTTATTGATTATTTTATTGTTGAAGGGTTGAGCCTGGATATGTTACCTTGCCGTCCTTGGCCAAAACAGTCATATCACCAAGTACACCATTTACAGTTTTCTTAAATATAACTTTCCCAGTTTTAAATTCTAAAGCTATTAATTCTGTATTATCTCCAACCATATCAGTAGCGTAAATCACTCCACTCGCATGGGTTACATTTTTAGAAGTAAAGTTTGAACCTTGAAATGACCAAATAGGTATCCCGTTATTTGAATTTATGGCCCAAATACTGTTTTGTCCACTAACATAAATATTATTATCAATCAGAATAGGATTTGAGTAATTGCTTAGGGATCCAAGATTAAATGACCATAATACCGACTCAGGAAATAAATTGATTTTCGAAATTTCTTTTCCTTCAACGAGTGCATAAATGTGGTTATCGTTGACAATAGGAGTTGAGTTTTCAACTTTTATATAAGAGTGGGTTACCAAATTTCCGTTTTGACTATTTAAAACATGAAATCCTCCTGAGCCTCCATAATACACGTTATTGCCTGATATTCTAGCAGAAGTGTTCATTGATCCGAAATAAGAGCCTCTTTGCCATTTTATTGTTCCGTTGTTGATATCTATGGCATAAAATGTACCTCCGCTGTTTGCAGTTGAATTAGTGCCAACATACAATGTGCTATTATGTATTTTTGGGGTAGCCACTATGGAAGACGCTACATTTGTTTCCCATTTTTTTGAACCGTTAGATATGTTTATGGCATATATGTTTGAATCACCTGTTCCTATATATACCACACCATTGTATACTATAGGGCTTGTTTTTGAGCCATTTTTGGCAAATTGCCATTTTAAATTTCCGTTAGTGGCATCAACAGCATACAGATGTTGATTTGTAGAAAAATAAAGAACACCGTTAACCAGAGAAATTGCACCATTAATTCGGCCCTCAAAACCGTCTCTCGACCATTTTACGTTTCCCGAAGAGCCGTCGAGAGCTTGAATTAATTGTTTTCCGGAATAGTTACCCACAAAAATCAAATCGTTTTTTGTCAAAAATACTATATTCGATATGCTAATTGATTTTTCAATTGCATTTTCCCCGATTTCGTTTTTTGCTATAAGTTTTACCCTGTAGCTTTTGTTTTCTTTGTAGGTATGGGTAGTGCTTTGCAAATTACTAGATATACCATCTCCAAAATCCCATAAGTAGGAACTTGCAAATTGCGAGGTATTTGAAAATGTAACCTTTCCATCTGTTCCAATAACGTATGTAAAATCGGCTTTTGGTAAACTTGCGTTTGTTAATTTAATTATCTGGCTCTTAGAATTTTCACCATAATCATTTTTTACGGTAAGCTTTGCCAAAAAATCTCCATTTCCGCTATAGGTATGTTTAGGATGATTTTCTAATGAGCTCTTTCCGTCTCCAAAGTCCCACAAATATTGTGAAGCATATTGTGATGTACTTCTAAACTCCACAAAGCCTAGTCCTTTATTTTCAAACGTAAAATTTGCCATGGGTGGATTCAAATCGGCAATTGCCACGGTGTCATTGTATGTATTGCTTCCATTAAGATTTTTAACAGTCAGGCTAACTTTATACTTCCCGTTTTTCTTAAAGGTTTGAGTTGGGTTTTTTTCAACAGAAGTATTCCCTTCTCCAAAGTTCCATAAGTGTTCGTCCGCAAATTCGGATTCACTTTTAAAAGCAACAATTCCTTTAGACTTTATTTCAAATGAAAATTTTGCCACAGGTAATGCTGGAGGGGTAATATTTTCTTTCTTTAAGCAGCTAAAAATAAGTATGATACAAATTAAGAAATGGATTAGTTGCCTCATAAAATTAATAATTTTAAATGACAAAAAAGTATCTAGATTGTTTAATACAATCTAAATTACTCAAGATATTAATATCTTCCAAATAAATTTTAAATTTTTATTACCAGCATATAAGAAAAAATAGATTATGTTCTAATATTAACAGTATTTTGCTTAAAAAGTATTTAGAATTGGTACGCCATTGGCGAAAGCATCCCGGCGGTGCAACGATTTGCAAAAGTAAGGCCGTCAGCAGGACACAAAAAGAATAAAACTTAAGGTTTAAAAAACTCAAGAATACGCCTTGATTAGTTATTTAACAAGCTTTTTTGATCAATTTTGAATTTAGTCGGACGCTAGAAAATAAAAATATAAGATAAACCATAATAAAGTTGCAGAATACAATCTAATTAATTTAAAAAAATCTATAATTTAGGTTTTCACTAATTAAAGAAGGCTTATAATTTATACAAGATGGGAGCTATATCAGATACAAAATAAATAGCTAAAAAAATGTTGTAGGCACATTACTTAAAATGTGCAGAAAATTTTGTGTTAAAAAAGCCTAATAATTTTTTGATTATTAGGCTTTAATTTTTGTGATCCCAGCAAACGTTTCCCGGCAGTGTTCGAATCGGGATGCACCGCTGCGACCCTCAAATTAGAAATCTGGACATAAAAAAAGACTTCCAATAATTGGAAGTCTTGATGTGATCCCAGCAGGGTTCGAACCTGCGACCCTCAGATTAGAAATCTGATGCTCTATCCAGCTGAGCTATGGAACCATTAGGCAACTTTAATTTTAAAAGTTTAACCTTATTAACATAAAAAAGCAGCAATTGCTGCTTTTTTGTCGGGGTGGCAAGATTCGAACTTGCGACCTCCTGCTCCCAAAGCAGGCGCGATGACCGGGCTACGCTACACCCCGAAAATGTATTCAGCAGAGAGAGCGGGATTCGAACCCGCGGTACCGTTACCAGTACGTCAGTTTAGCAAACTGGTGGTTTCAGCCACTCACCCATCCCTCTGTCTCTCCGAAAAGGTTTGCAAATATAGGGCTTTTCTTTTTTATAGCCAAATTAAGGATAAAAAAAAGACAGTTTTTTTATTACTATTTTTTTTGAATTTTTCTAAATTATTGATAAACAATTCATTATTTCGATAGATAAACAATTTAAAGCTCGAAAGCATTTATAAGTTATTGATAAAAATCAAAAAAGGCCTTTTATTTACTTTAAACGTTCTGGATTTTCACTTAGGAAAGCGTCCCATCCTTTTTTCTTCGAGTTGTTGCCTGTAAGTGCCTTTGTTTTAGAATGCATAAAATGACAAACCGCCACACCTAATGCATCGGTAGCATCTAACATTTTTTTTTCAAGTTTTTGATTAAACAAATGCTCCAACATATAGGCCACTTGTTCTTTTGTAGCATTCCCATTGCCAGTTACACTTTGTTTTACCTTCTTAGGTAGATATTCTACAATGTTGATATCTTTAGCTAAAGCCGCTGCCATTGCCACTCCTTGTGCTCGCCCCAGTTTTAGCATGGACTGTACATTTTCTCCGTAAAATGGGGCTTCTATTGCCATTTCGTCTGGCAAGTATTCGGTTATTATTTGTGTTATCCGTTCAAAAATATGTTTTAATTTGAGTTCATGAGATGGTAGCTTTTCAAGTCTTAAAACGCCATATTGTATAATCTTAAGTTGCGAACCCAAAACAGAAATTACACCATAGCCCATTATTCGAGTACCGGGGTCGATACCAAGTATAATTTTTTCCTTTAAATTTGCAGTTAAAATCATTCGGATTGAAAAAATATTTTAATATTTCTTTATCTTCCTCTCAAGAGAAAAGACTATTTTATTTGGTAAAGATAGTCTTTTTGATAGCGATATTTAGTCTTCTGTTGATACAAATTTCGAAAATCAATTTTGAAACCAAACGGTTCTCTCATGTTTTCCTTTCGGCGTATTCTAAATTTTATTTGCTAATAATTGGTGTTCTTTTAATTATACCCAATTATCTTTTTGAATCAATACGGTGGAAATTTTTAACCGAAAATATTCAGCCTAGAAACTTACCTGAAGCATTCAAAGATATATTGTTAGGCTTAATGGGTGGTCTTTTTACGCCATTTATGATTGGAGATTATATTGGTCGTAGTCTTAGATTTCCAATTAGAAAAAGGAAAGCCATAGTAATGGTAAATGTTTTTGGTAGTCTCTGCCAGACCTATTCGGCTTTGTTTTTTGGAACTTTGTCTCTACTTTTTTGGAAATATTCAGACCTCGGACATTTTCCAAAGGCAATGAATTATTTAGGAGCATCTTTACTATTTTCTTGTGTTTTTGGAATATTTGTGCTTTTTGCTAATGAAAGGCTAAAAATTACCTTTTCTAAATTATCAGCATTTTTGTATTTAAACAAATATATAATTCACTATGAAAACATTTCAATTCGGACAAGAATTTGGGTTCTTTTTTTAACGCTTTGTAGAAGTGTTGTCTATATTTTGCAATTTTTGGCTATTTATTATGCATTTGGAATGGAGCTGAGTATTTTACATCTGTTTATAGGAGTAAATTTGTCATTACTTGCAAAAACGGTAGGTGGGGGTTTAAATATTTTTGGGGATTTAAGTTTAAGGCATTTAGTAGGATTATACTTTTTTACTCCATTTGCAGTTTCTGCTGAGGTCATTATAATCTCCACCTTGTTTATTTGGCTAATAAATATCTTTTTTCCGGTTTTGATGGGAACCCTTTTTATTAAGAATATAAAGACTTAAGATGATTATTTTTTTTGCTAAAATTTGTATTATTTTCTATCTTATCTTTCTGATAATACTTATTATTAGCTGGTTAATTTTGAAAAAACCGCCTGTAAAGTCTAGTGATTTAGGTCAAGGAATTGTTTTTACTATTATTGTTCCAGTTAGGAATGAAGCTAAGAATATATTAAGCCTTCTACTTAGCTTAGAAAAACAAACCTACAATTCTGGAAATTTTGAAATTATTTTCGTGAACGATCATTCTAAAGATAACACCAAAGAGATTATTGAAAGGTTTTCTAGAACTTCAGATTTAAATATTCAAATTCTCGAATTAGAGCATCAGGTATATTTGTATTCCCCAAAAAAAATGGCAATAATGCAAGCCATCGGTATTTCAAAAGGAGAATATATTTTTACAACAGACGGAGATTGTGTTTTACCTCCAAGGCTTTTACAAAAATATCAGGAGGCTTTTCAGAATCTGCATATTAAATTTATTTCCGGACCTGTTACTTTTTTAGAGAACCAGAAAAGTTATTTTTATACACTTTGGGAAAAAATTCAAATTGTGGAGTTTGCTTCTTTGCTTGGTACAGCATCGGCTTCAATAGGTATTAACTTGCCAAATATGTGTAGTGGAGCTAATATTTGCTACAGAAAAAGTGTATTTTTTGAGGTAAATGGTTATGATGGAAACCTACATTTGGCCTCAGGCGATGACGAGTTTTTGATGCATAAAATATCAAAAAGGTATAAGAAAGGAATCGCATTTTTTAAAGACAAAGAAACAATAGTGTTAACGAATGCTTGTGAAAATTGGGGGCAATTTTATAATCAAAGAAAGCGATGGTCTAGTAAATGGAAGCACTATGATGGAATTCTTCCAACTATTTTGGCAATATTTATTTTTTTCAGCAATTTTTCATTACTTATTTTAATAGTTAACGGTAGTTGGGGTTTTGTACTTCTCAAAATCGTATTAGAAATTTTTATGATACGTAATGTTCTTTTATTTTTAAATAAAAGCAATGCCATTATTTATATTGGTTTAGTCCAATTTCTATATCCTTTTTATGTTTTATTGTTTGGCCTAATTGGATTGTTTAGTTCAAAAACCTATATTTGGAAAGAAAGAATATTGAAATAAATGACGAAAACCCCTTTTTTTTTACAATGGTTATTTCCTTCTTTGGTTTGGGATATCAAGACCAAGCAAAAAGAAATTTTTCTAACTTTTGATGATGGCCCAATTCCAGAAGTTACTGAATTTGTGCTGGAACAATTGAGCATTTACAGTGCTAAAGCCACGTTTTTTTGCGTAGGAGAAAACATTCTAAAGTATCCAACTATATTTCAAAAAGTTATAGGTAATGGCCATGCTATAGGTAATCATACACAAACACATTTGAAAGGATGGAATACTAACTTGGACGCTTATTTGGAAGATTATAAAGCCTGCGATATCGCTATTAAAAGATTTCTAAATTATGATTGCAACATTTTTAGACCTCCTTATGGAAGAATTACCCCAGCCCAATCTAAGGCAATATTAAACTCACATAGTATTATAATGTGGTCTGTTTTAAGCAATGACTACGATCAAAAATATGATGAAAAATTATGTTTGAAAAATACTATAGCGGCCACAAAAAGTGGATCAATTGTGCTTTTTCACGATAGCATAAAAGCTAGAAAGAATTTGTATTTTGTATTGCCCAAATTTTTAAAACATTTTTCTGATTTAGGATATGTGTTTAAAGCTTTGTAGGTAAATAGTATTAACCTGAGATTACGTTTTTTGGTTTTTTACTTAAAGCATAAATAGCAACAAAACAAGATAATACCTGCAATAATGCAAACACATCTTGATGCTTCTTATACGTGAAATACGCCATTAAAATATGTCCAATTAGCATGGTTGTCCAGCCTAACATCCATTTTCTTTTGGCTAATAAAAAGATAGCTAAAATAAAATCCAGGGAAATAGTAAACTCTAAAAATGTACTATTTTTTAAGACGAAATACAAGAATACTAAAATAAAAAATAGTAACATATACAGTGCATTCATATTCTTCAGCTCTTTGTTGTGATTTAACAATCCAAAAATTAAAATTGCCAAAAAGCTAATTTCAAGCCCTGCTAAAAGGTAAAATTTTAATGAGATGAAATAGAAAATGGCTAAAAATGAGGCAAGTATTCCAATTTGCCAACCTGATTTTTTTTCTAGGCTTAAGAAAATTTTGTTTATAAAATATAATATAGCAACAGAAGTTTGAAGCATAATTTTTAATTGAACCGCATTTTAGTTAAATATTTCTTTCAAATCAAATTCCTTTATTTCTTTAGTTATTTGTAAGTCCCATTTTTGTTGCTGTTCCTTAAAAATACTATGGTTTGTTTCGGCATCGTATTGCTCTTGTAATTCGTGTGTTTTTTTATAAAATTCTAAATATTCATATTGAATCATGCTACTCAAATCATCTAAACTCACTGCTTTTAAAATTTTAATCGTTTTTAAAAATTTAAGGGCCATTAAATAACAAATATCAAAATGCAATTGCTCGTGCTTTAAACTATATTCGTTTTTTATTTCAGACTTGGCCCAAGACATGTTTTTGTCGGTAAATACGGTGGGAGTTACTTCAATTTTTATAGTGCCATTTTCTACAAACATTTTAGAGTTTATACCAAAACTGGAATAGATAGCCGCTCCATATCTACTTTGACTTCTAACTTGGCCTAAGAAATCACTCCAAATTACTTTTCTTTCTTGGTAATAAACAGTGTCTTTATTCGGTTTGAAACTAAAAGGTTTTATGGTTACCTGCGATTGAGTGGCAAAAACTTCCAGTTTTACTTTATTTTTTTGAATGTATTGTTGTATAAAATTTAAGCCATTGTCTAGACTTACTTGCAGCTGAGTTTGAATATTTAGAATGGTAGCAGAACTTAAATTACGCGTATATTGTCCAGAATTTCGGCTATTACATAAAGGTTTTGTACCATTTGCGCCAATGGTAAAAGCTGTTAAATCATATTTTATTTTACCTTCTATTTTATCATTTGAGATTCTATTTTCGGAAATAGAAAGATTATTTATTTCGATTTTTAGCTGTGTTTCTTGCTGCTTATTAGGAATAATTTTTGAATAATAAGCGAGTATTCCTTTTTCAACCCCTTTATTAATTTTAACTCTTTCTGTTTTTCTGTCAGAAACATAAATTTCACCAATAAAATCATTTTTTAAAGGTCTAAGATCTGAAACTTCCACGAGTTGAAAATCGGTTTTTTGGAGCTTCAATTGACTATTTTTTAAATCAAAAGTGATTTGAGCAAATCCATTGCGACTAAAAAACAGCAAAATAATAAATACTAACTTTAATTTCAATTTGTATATTTTAATAATCTGATTCTTTTCTTACATCTAGCAAACGTTGTAACCAGCTTTTCATTATTTCTTTTTCTTCTAATTCCTGCTCTCTGTCCGCAACTGCTTTCTGAAATCCATCTAAATTTGGCTGTCCAGCATCAATCCATGCAGTAAACCAAATATCGCTTGTCATTTTTATAGAGGCTTTCATTTGCCTTTCTACTTGATTGTCAAGTATTTCATGAAAATTTTTAGAAAAACTTTGAGAGTAATTTCTAATTGTTATCCCGTTCCGTTCTTCGATGGTGAATTTTTTATCTTCTGCAACTTTTAAACTCAATTTTTTTTCATAAAGCAAAACAGAATCTAAAGCGGCATGGGCGTTTAAAACAGCATTCCAAGAGCGCCTGGCCACATTTTCTTCATATTGGGCTTTACCTATAAATAAATTGTAATTTTGACTGAATAATTCGGGCAATCGAGACTCCCAAAACCCGTGTATGCCAATTTGATTAGTCAATTGCCCATTATAATTTTGTGTGGTATGCAAAGGCACATTGGCATCGCCTATGTAGTGACCTAAATCGGCAGAAATTCTTAATATTTGCTTTAAATCTTTTTTTGCAAAAGCTTGCGTAAGCTGAAACTTCATTTTTTGAATTTGCCAAGGCACTATCCCATAAGCCATTAAGGTGTCTTCTGAATACAATTCTACCGCTTGCTTCCAAAATAAAGTAGGAAGTTTTTTCTTTACAGAATCTGCATACACATCTAAATCTATGTAATGCTTAGGGGCTTCATCCTTTACTGCATACCGGCGTTTATCTGGATTTACTGCATTATCTGCCAAGTAATCGATGTTTTTTTTGTAAAAACCAAACATTTCAGAAGGAAGACTATAAACAGCTAATCTATTTATGAGACTATGTGCATAAAATCCCCAGGTAAGAGTTTTAGGTTTAGGGTTGTGGAAAGTTGTTAAGTTAAAAAGAATTAAAATGGAAAATAATTTTGTCATTGCTGTAAGGATTGTATTTTATGGAAGCTGAAAAGGAATACATTAAGCAAAAGTAAAAAAATGAATTAAATTTGTTTAAATATTTAGAAATAAATGAATAAAATACTTCAAAACTTAGGAATTTTAGAAACTAACTCTGGTGCTTCAACAGGATTAACTAATTGGCTATGCGAAGGAAAGGTGCTTCAATCGTTTTCTCCAGTAGATGGAAAATTAATAGCCTCGACACAATTGGCTACAAAGCAAGATTATGAAAAGGTAATAGTAGCTGCAAAAAATGCATTTTTGCTATGGAAAAAAGTACCTGCTCCTAAAAGAGGCGAGGTGGTTAGACAAATGGGAGATGCTTTTCGGAAAAATAAGGAAGATTTGGGTAAATTGGTAAGTTATGAGATGGGAAAAAGCTTACAAGAAGGGCTAGGGGAGGTGCAAGAAATCATAGACATTTGTGATTTTGCCGTAGGACTTTCAAGACAATTGTACGGTTTAACAATGCAATCCGAACGCCCAAACCATCGCATGTATGAGCAATGGCATCCACTTGGCATTGTCAGTATTATTTCCGCATTTAATTTTCCAGTGGCTGTTTGGTCTTGGAATGCCATGTTAGCATGGGTATGTGGAAATGTTTGTATATGGAAACCTTCAGAAAAGACCCCACTTTCAGCCATTGCTTGTCAGAATATTATACAGCATGTTTTAAAAGAAAACCAAATTTCGGAGGGAGTATCTTGTTTGATAATAGGGGATAAGTATATTGGCGAAATGCTTTCGCAAGATGAAAGAGTGGCATTAGTGTCGGCTACTGGAAGTACTACAATGGGCAAAGCCGTTGCAATAAATGTGGCAGCTCGATTGGGGAAAAGTTTGTTAGAATTAGGAGGGAATAATGCAATAATAGTTACAGAAAATGCTGATATGAATCTCGCAATTCCAGCTATAGTTTTTGGAGTTGTCGGCACGGCGGGTCAAAGATGTACCACTACTAGACGTTTGATAGTGCATTCCTCCATTTTAGCCAAATTAAAAATAAATTTAGTTTCCGCTTTTGGTCAGCTTAAAATAGGAGATCCTTTAGATAGTAACAGTCATATGGGTCCATTGATTGATTACCTAGCGGTGGCACACTATGAAATGGCCATTCAAAAGGCATTAGAAGAAGGCGGAACCTTACTTTTTGGGGGCGAAAAATTAGAAAATTTAGGAGAATGTTATGTGACTCCCACCATCATTGCCGTTAAACAACAGTCGCCCATGGTTTGTCATGAAACTTTTGCTCCTATTTTATATATCATTTCTTATGAAACATTAGAAGAGGCTATAGCACTCCAAAACGCAGTGCCTCAAGGCTTATCATCTTCTATTTTTACCTTAAATATGCAAGAATCAGAGGCATTTTTATCTTCTGATGGTTCAGATTGTGGCATTGCCAATGTGAATATTGGAACTTCTGGTGCGGAAATTGGAGGTGCTTTTGGCGGTGAAAAAGAAACTGGAGGAGGCAGAGAAAGTGGCTCAGACGCCTGGAAAAGCTATATGCGTAGGCAAACGAATACTATAAATTATGGTAAAACTATGCCTTTGGCGCAAGGAATAAAGTTTGACTTTTGAGGTTTCTCTTGAAGTGTTGGAACACGGATGACAGGGATGCTTCGCAACACGGATTTTATCGGATTTTTATTCAAAATTGACTTTATCACCGTTCTTTTATTTTATAGACGGATAGGTGATAATCTATTTTTTTAGATAAACTTCTGGGGTCATTACAGATAAATTGCTTGATTTATAATCTTTTATATTTCGGGTAATGATTAGTTTGATTTCATCATTATTTTTTGCTGAAAAATTCTGCAAAGCATCTTCAAAGTCCTTGAATTCAGAGTTTAATGCCTCCAAAACTGTTTCTTTATTTATGATGGCTATGTTTATAAAACTTAATAGCTTTTTTAAATTTTCTATTACTTTATCGTGTTTGGCAGTTTTTCGTAAAAGGTAATAAACATTACTAATCATTACGGGCGTAACAAATCCTTTTATTTTTCCGTTTTCGCAGAGACTTAATATTTTGGAGGCATCTTCTGAAAAAGGTATTCTATCAAAAAAGAAATCAAGAATTACATCGGTATCAATTAAAACACTTTCCATTATAGATATTTCTCTGATAAGCGTTCCGTAATTTCTTTTTTGTAGTCGAAATTTTCGGGTAGTTTGAACGAACCTTTTAAAGATTTGACAATAGGAGAAAGTCCATCTTGCTTTGCAGTTTCTTCAGAAGTCAAAGCAATCAAATAGTTCTCAATTAAACCAGAAAGGCTTCTATTGCTCTTTTGAGCAAAGTTTTTGGCTTTTTCAATAACTGATTGTTCAATGGTTAATGTGAGCTTGGTATTCATTAAAATCTATTTTTTTTACAAATGTATAAAAAAATAATACACGTGCAAGTTTTTTAAATTCAATACGGCATAGTTCTAAGTTTACGATTGTCTTTGGTTGTGTAATTGAAATAGAACTTTTACCCAAAATTAAAATGTGGCAAGTAAAACTTGGTAGATGCCCCTACGATAGTGAAACCATCGTAGAGCTGATTGATTGCAGGAGAAAGTCTGAACTGTGATTTATTTGATTTTTCTGATTGCATAGATTAGTTTGATTTGAATTTTTTGTTGTTTAATCTTTTAAAAATTAAACTTGTTTCTCCAAAATTGATGAGTAAACCAATTTCAAGATTATAGGCTTCCAAATAGTTTATAGCTTGTGCAAAATGAACATCTTCTAATTTTGTGATTGCTTTTAGCTCAACAGAAATAACACCTTCAACCAAAAAATCAACTCGCCTTGTGCCTATTTGTTGCTCTTTGTAAAATATAGGCATTTCAAACTCTCTATTAAAAGCTATGCCTACCTCTCTCATTTCAATTTTTAATGCTCTTTGATAAATAACTTCTTGAAACCCATTGCCTAAAGCACTATGAACGTTCATAGCACATTTTATAATTTTAGAAGTCAATTCCGAATATTTATATTGTTCGTTAATCATATTAAATCAAAAAAATCATAGTTCCGACTTGTTGCTGTGAGCAATAAACTTGGAAAGTTCAATTCCTATTTATGAGCCTAAAAATTACTATTTTGCCCACTATTTGTTTTTATTAAATTTTTGACTGGATTCCAAAAATTGCTCATTAATAAATTAATACTTTTTCCTAAAAAAGATGCACCAATTTTTCAGCCAATTCTTTCGCCAAAAAAGGAGCTAATGCCACTCCCATGCCATTCATGGCTACAGATGCGGATAGATTGGATTTTATGATTTCTGAAAAAGGAGTTTTAGATTCGTTAAAGGCCATAATTCCGCTCCAAATTTGGTCTATTTCGTAGTGGGTATTTGGCAAAATATAATCTGCCAGATATTGCTTTAATTGCTTTATTATCATTTCGGTAGTTCCAAACTCCGCCGTGTTTTCGCCCTCGAAATCCAGGTTTCTGCCACCTCCAAAGAGGACTCTATCGCCCACATTCTTAAAATAAAAATAGCCCTTGTCAAAGTGAAAAGTTTTGTTGAAAGGTAGGTTTTTTACGGGTTTTGTAATCAATACTTGTCCACGGCCAGGTTTAATGTTTTGGGCTGACAGAAATAGGTTGGAAAATGCATTGGTACAAATACAGATATGCTGGGCTTCAAAATCACCTAAGTTTTTGGTTTTTATGGTGGCAGTTTTGTGGCTTGTTTCAATGTTTTCCACTTCGGTGCCGAAGAAAAACTTCACGTCTTGGCCCACCAAGGTTTTGTAGAGATTATAAAATAGTTTTCCAGAATGTATAGAGGCCTCGGCGTCATTACTTATGGCATATTGAAAACCCTCGAACTTACTTTCGGAGATGATTTGCGTATCTTCGTAAAAGTGGTTTTGGTTTTTCACTATAGCTGACAGATTTTTGTTCAAAACCTCCAATTGACTTAGTTTTTCTTCAAAAATGCTTCTTACGGTAAACAATTCCGATGCTCCACAAGGATTATAATCTATAACATCTCCAAAGTGCTGTTGGATGATTTGGATACCTTCAAACCGCTTTTGGGTCATTTCCAAGGTTTTGTCCCAGCCTATTTCCTTCACATTTTCTAACAATTCTGAAGGACTACCGAAACAAGCAAAACCTGCATTTTTTGTACTCGCTCCATTGGGCAAGGTTCCTCTTTCTAGGATGGCAATGGCGGCCTCAGGCTTTTGTTTTTTTAAGAAATAAGCCATCCAAAGCCCTGAAAAACCCGCTCCGACAATGATGTAGTCGTATTTTGGCTTGAAAATATCTTGTTCCCAAAAGCTAAAGTTCATTATAAATTTTGTTTTTTTAGCTCATTTACTGCAAAATCGGCAGCCCTAGCTGTTAAGGCCATATAGGTAAGCGAGGGATTTACACAAGAAGACGAAGTCATGCATGCTCCATCTGTTACAAATACATTAGGTACGTTCCAGATTTGATTATTTTTATTTAAAATTGAATCTTTAGCATTGTTGCCCATTCTAGCGGTTCCCATTTCATGGATACACCTTCCAAACCCTCTGATTTCATCATAGGGCTTAATGCCTTTATAACCCGCTTTTTCAAAAAGTTCAGCAGCATTATTTTTCATATCTACCCGCATCTTTTGTTCATTTTCTTTATAATCGGCTGACATTACTAATAATGGAATTCCCCATTCGTCGGATTCATTTTTATCCAAAAAAACTTTATTTTCCTCATAGGGCAAAGTTTCTGCAAAAGCAGATAATCCAATATGCCATGGCCCAAAAGTAGAGAATTTGTTCTTTAAATCAATTCCAAATGTATCATTATCTTCTGCGTGCATTCTTTTGGATTCCCCCTCATAACCAAAACCTCTAAGGTAATTGCGTTTGTCATTTCCAATATTTTGAAAACGTGGAACATAGAAACCATTTGGTCTTCTGCCAAACTCAAGCCTATCTTCAAAGCCTTCTACTTCGGCTTTTGCCCCAGCTCCAAAATGATGATCCATTAAAAAATGTCCTAATACACCATTGTCATTTCCCATTCCATCTGGAAACCTTTTGGATTTAGAATTCATCAAAATTTGAGTTGAACCCAAAGTAGAAGCATTTAAGAAAATTATTTTTGCTGAATAGGTGGTTTCATTTTTTGTGGCGCTGTCAATTACTTTAACTCCAGAGGCTTTTTGGGTTTTTTCATCGAAAATAATTTCTTTTACGACAGTATTAGTAACTATGCTGAGATTATTAGTAAGTTTTGCAACGGGCAATGTTGCAGACTGCGTACTGAAATATGCTCCATAAGGACAGCCACGACTACACATGTTTCGATATTGACAAGATCCTCTTCCCAAGGCTAATTGTTCTTCTGTTGGTTTTGTTAAGTGTGCTTGCCTAGCATGAATTACCCTTATATTAGCATTGTTAATTTTACTTTTAAAGTCATTTTCCACGCAAGTTAAAGGCATTGGTGGTTGAAATATTCCATCAGGCAAGTGGGGTATTTTGTCAATGTTACCAGATATTCCAACGAATTTTTCAACATAATCATACCAAGGGGCAATATCTTTATAACGAATAGGCCAGTCGATCGCTATTCCTTCTTTTGCATTGGCTTCAAAATCTAAATCGGACATTCTTAAGGCGATTCTTCCCCAAGTTATAGATTTACCCCCCATTTGGTACCCTCTAATCCAATCAAATCTCTTATCTTCTTTATAAGGATGATTGATGTCTTTGGTAAAAAAATGAGCAGAATATTCATTTATTTTATTATAAACTTTTGCAGTGATTGGATAATCTTTCAAAAGATCATTGGAAGCTTTTCCTCTGTGAGGCATTTCCCAAGGAGCCTTTAAAGCAGTTGTATAATCAATTATATGCTCTATGTGCCTTCCCCTTTCTATCATTAATACTTTTAAACCCTTTTTGGTTAATTCCATAGCGGCGTATCCACCTGAAATACCCGAGCCAATCACAATCGCATCATATTCATTCACTTATTTGGCTATTAAATTTGAAATATTGTTAGTATTATTTTTTCAATAAGGCATTACAGGATTTAGAGTGAAATCCTGAATTATTTCATAAATTTAGGAAAAATAATTTAAATGAAAAGCATAGCAGAAATACTGATTGAGATTTTAGAATTAGGTGAAGGATGGATTATCAAGGATAAGAAAATTAATAAGAAAATTAATAAGAAAATTAAGGAGATTGATGTCTTTATTGAATATACAAGTTCAACTGGTTGCTTTTCTGGAAATAAAGAATTATTGAATGTTTATGATTACTCAAGTTCAAGTAGAATACGCCATTTAGATCTTTTCGAATACAAATGTTATCTAAATGCTCGTATTCCAAGGGTTAAAGATGGAAAATTAGGTATTAGGAATATTGCTCAAAAATGGGCGGATGAGCGAGTTAGTTTTAGTTATTTATTTGAATTTAGAGTTTTAGAAGCACTTTTGATGAGTAAAAATCAAACTAAAACGGCTGAATTTTTTGATAGTAGTTTTGATATAGTTCATCATATAATGAAAAGAGGCGTTGAGCGTGGACTGTTTAGGCG
>JANOMP010000126.1:0-16309 GCA_031420365.1 Cytophagaceae bacterium | reverse complement strand
TCATTTGGAACATGGTCACCAAAGGGCAGCAATACCTCAACCCAGAAGGATATTTATTCCTCGATCAAAAAAGAAAATTAGGATTAGTGAAAAGAATTAAAAAACAAATCGCTAAGTTTGATTTAACTAATGAAGAACTAGAATTTGTAACTAGTTGATTGTCAATAAGTAAAAAAAACGTTAGTCAGAAGGCTATCGCGACACAGTAGACCATTGACACTTAGACAAACGACAAGGAATGAAATTAAAAATACAGGCAGGACAAGCGATTAAAATTTTACAAGACAGACTTGGAGAAATAGATGGCTTCAATTTTAATCCAAAAGCTTGGAAGGACAAAACAGAAAACGACCTAAGAGAAATATTCCCTTTGGATTCAATGCATTGGTTACAAATTAGTCAAATACATTTTGACACATTTGTTACATCTGAGAAATCAAAAGTTTTAGCCGAAGGAAAGGAGACCGCAAGACAATTAATTTCTTCTTACATTGACTTTATACAACAGTATTCTAAAATAGACGAACAGAAGCAAATCATCAAGGAAAAGGATTACGAGCAGAAGTATGGGGAACTTCTCAAAGAATGGAATGAATTAGTGCCTAGTTACAATGAACTTATTAAGAAATATGATGACCAGTTAACAACCACAGAAGGACTTTTAGAAAGTATTGACACCAAAGACCAAGAACTTGAACGGATAAAATCAGAAACAATCCAGCTTGACAACGTTTCCTTTAAAAAGCTTTTGACAGCATTATTCAACTTGCCGACAGGACAGCTTATTGTTGTTTTTTCTTTTTTGTTAGCCTGTGTAATTGGTGCATTTTCGCTTGGGACACTTTACGAAAGGACAAGTGCTAACAATGAACTTTTTGATTTAAGAAATTCAGAAAGAGACCTTAAAAACAGAATTGAGAAAATTACTTTTAGCTATGACAGCTTGCAAAATATTTCGCTATTAAAACCTGATACAACAAGAACTATAAAAACGAATGACACAATTCATAAATAGAAAACATTTGACTGGAAGAAGCCCAGCAGCTAACATATAAGGATTAAACGCAGCTCCGCCTCTTCAAAAGGCGGAGGTTCGATTTAATCCTGTGTTGAAAGCAGCAGAAGGTAGCTGGCGGAAGTGAGTTTTGTGGCCTTATGGGGATTTAATAATTTATGGCCTCAGTAATGAATATATTAGTGTGAGAGCTTTGCCATCATTACCTCAAAGGCTTTGCTATTGAGGTATACTTATATTAATCAACATTTTGCAACCATAATAAATTATTACTTGCGAAAAATATATAAAATTAATAATATTTCGCAAGTAATAAAAAATTTTCTTTTTCAAGAAATTGGCAATTTCACAATGAACGTAGTTCCTTCGCCTTCTACATTTTCGCATTCAATCGTCCCGCCATGCCCCTTGGTCACAATATCATAAGACAATGAAAGCCCTAAACCCGTGCCTTGTCCGGTAGGTTTGGTGGTAAAAAACGGTTGGAAGATTTTGGCTTTTACTTCGTTGGTCATTCCCGTGCCGTTGTCAGTTACTTTGATGATGATTTGGTTATTTGTCTGCTCCGTTTTTACGACTACCAAAGGCTTTTTAACGGTCTTTACCGCCCAAAAAGCGTTGTTAATCAAGTTCAACAAAACCCGCCCCATATCTTGCGAAATGACTTCGATTTTGGGAAGGTTTTCATCAAAATCTGTATGATAATCGCTATTGAAGGACTTATCTTTCGCTCTCAAACCATGATACGAAAGCCGCAAATATTCATTGGCTAATTTGTTTAAATCAGTTAACACCCGTTCACCTGTACTGGGTAGCGAATGTTCAAGCATACCTGATACAATGCTGCTTGCTCGCTTGCCGTGAAAGTTTATTTTTTCTTGATTTTGAATAAGGTCAGCGAGTAATCCTGTTTTGAGTTTTGAGTCTTGGGTACCAAGGGGTTTTGTTTCTTCTTCGAGAAGTTCTCTTGCTAACTCCACACTCAACTCCGAGAAGTTATTGACAAAATTCAAAGGATTTTGTATTTCATGGGCGATGCCTGCGGTGAGTTCTCCTAAAGAAGCTAGTTTTTCTTTCTGGATAAGTTGATTTTGGGTGATTTTAAGTTCTTTAAGAGCATTTTCAGCTTTATTTCTTTGGAGATTTATTTCTTCATTTTCAATTTTTAAAAGCTCTGCACTAAATCTTGCAAATTCTTCTTGGTTTTTTAGATGTTTCATCTCATTGATTCTGACACTTATACCGAGGGAGAAAAGAACCATTTCTACCAATAAGAAAAAACCATAAATATTAATAACAGATATTCCAAAGATTATTTGTGGGATTAGATTCATTAAGGCAAGCATTAAAATTAATACCCCCGAAAAATTCATGATACTTCCATAAAGGAAAAATCGACTTGGAATATGGTTTTTAAAAGTCATTAAAATAGATATTCCAAAAACAGTTGGCAATGCAGCAAAAGACGTTAAAAAATTAAGAGTTGTTGTAACGACGGTTAGGCTGCTAAAAAAGCCTGCAACCAAAGAAATAATAAATAAAAAGATAAGCAAATTCAAAAACGTATAAGCTTTAGGCATATATTTTTTTATTTCCATAATTTCTTGAGCTACCAAAATAATAAAAATAAAACTTGCCGCACCTGCGGTTGAAATCGGGAAAAGGTTGATGTCCATGTGTCCATACAGGGGAATTGCAATCGGCGGCATAAGTCCTAAATTGAACATCGAAACAAATATGGCATACATTGAATAAAAAAAATAAACTATTATTCGAGTTGTAGCAAATAATAAAAGATTGGAAAGTATAATAATGCCAGCGGCACCCAAAAATAAAAAAATAAAATCTCCTGGTTTTTCGTAGTTATTTCTAAAATAATTTTCGTTGGTTAAAACAAGTGGAATAGCCTGTTTAGGCAAAATAGAAGCATTTTTATTGACTGCTTTCATGTATAAATCCACTTTTTGCATTGGGGCTATATTAAATTTAAAAAAAGACAAGCCTTGAATTTGTACAGGTTTGGCGTTTAAAGGAATGTTTTGGCCATTAATTTGTGGGCCAATTAAAATCGAATCTGTTTTTAACCAAAGTGATATTTGCTCATAACGAGTTGTTCCTATATAGAAAGTTTGGTTTTTCTGTGATTTGTTATATACTCTTAATTTTAACCAATTGAAGTTTTCTTTTCCAGAAATATATTTTGAGTTAAAAGCTACAAATTGAGGGTCAATTTTTCCTTGTATTATTTCTTGATTATCAAAATCTGTTTCGGTTTTTAGAGGTAAAATCTTGCAATTCTGCTCCACAAATTGATAACTCCAATTATCATCAATTACAATTTGTGAATAACTCGTTAATGAGAGAGCAACACAAATAAGTACGTTAAGGTATTTGAGATTCTTTTTCATATATCTGAAAATTACCAAGGTAAAAATAACGGAATATTTTCGTTGCCAGACACAGCACGAGCAGTAAGAATGCCCGAAATAGTTGCTCCTTCCACAAAACCGATGTTCATGCCATTCTGAATCCAATCGCCTGTCATAAATACATTTTCAAAACCACTTTCATCAGTTTTTAGTCTAAATCTTGACGAGTCTTTTAATGAATATACATATCTTTCTGTTGTATCAATGTTAGAGCGGAAATATTGGTATTTTAATCTCTCTTTTCCAACTCCACCAGTTGGGTCAAACAATATATTCCAATCGAAATTTCCTGCTTCGTCAAATGCCTTGGGCAAAATAAATTTTAAATCATTTTCAATATAAGAAACCACGTTATTATACACTTCTTGAAGTTGATTTTCTGCGAAGTATATCGCTGGCGGATTCGGAATTGTTTCTGAATCAATTAATGCGCCGCAAACATACATCAAATATTTTGGTGGTTCTGGAAAAGCCGACCAGTCTTCCCTTTCCAGAATTTGGGTCATTGCTGCCATTGTATCTAATGGTTCCACATAGGTGGAAAGGACTTTTAGTGGTTCAGTTGCTAATTCTTTGGGGTTTTTGGTAAGCCAAAGCTGAAATGCTTGTGTCTGTACTGTCCCGACTTTATCCAACATATTTCCCAATTTTGGGTTTGCTTCAAATAAATCATGGCAAAAACTGGGTAAGGCAGAAAGTGATGCTCCAATGATTACTTCATCAAAATCTTGACCAATTTTCTTTGAAACTTTCGTTCCTTGCCAACCAGACCAATCACTTTCAAAACTAATTCCTGTTTTTTCTTTGAGCTCTTGGGCCTTTTGTGCTTGGCTTGGATTTAACTGCTCATAAATTGGTTCAGAGGGCCAGCAATCAAGCCCTTTTACAGTGATAATTGGGTTGTAGGTATCAATGTTTTCCGCTAAATCAATCCTTCTGTCTAATTCAATTTCTTCTACTTTTGTTTTATCTTCTGAAAGTTTTAGGTTTGTGGCTGCATGAAAAAAACTAAAATGTACGTTTTCGGGAAAATTTTGCAATAGAAACTGATAAATTGGCATAAATACGGTATCGCCCATACCAGCTTGCATTCGCCACATTACAGCTTCTTTACATGTAAAAGCTAACCTAAAAAAAATATTCAGGGCTGTTCCCGCTTCAACCTCGGGGGTAGAAATTGCACCACGGAAAAAGGCAAATGGGCCATCATAGAGACTTTTTACAGCAGGAAAATTGTAAATATAATCTTTATTAGCACCATGATAAACTAGCCATTCCCTAAAATCATAGGTATTAATAAGGCTAAAATCTAATTTAAATTTACCGTCTTTTACTTGTAAAACACCATCTTCGATTATGCCTTTAAGAACTGTTAAACCAAAATCTATGGAACACCAAATTCTGAGAAGTTCAGGAAATTTATCAAGCAGACGTCCAACTTTATCAAAAATGTGCATTTTTAAGTCAAAAATATATCCACCGTGCACTTTTCTATCTTCAAATTTATGATTTTCTGGATTTTTATAAAATTCAGCCATCGCTATTAAACGGCGTTCAATGACATGCGATATGATTTTGGATGATTTCTTCTCAAAATCATTTAGATAAAATTCGTGCGTGGGGTGAATAGGCAATTTCTTATTTTTCTTAAAAGGTTCTAATAAAATTCCCAAACAACCCGAAGTTAGCTGCTGTACAAATTTGTGAAATTCATCTGCCAAAAAATGTATTCCCACTTCGACAAATACTTCAATTGGGTTTTCTAAAATCCCATCCCCAACTTTTCCTGGAAATGTTGGAAATTTAATATTCCAATTTGTCCAATTGTTATCAATAAATTGGGCAAAATCCATAGTTTCTTGCGGTTTAAAGGCTTTCTCAAATGTACCCAAAGGTGCTTCAGTAGAGCGATTTAAGCCTTTATATACTTCCTTCATTAGATGAAATCCATTTTCGTAAAAACCAAACCAAAAATGAATTCCGTGTTCTTCTACCCTGAAACCTTTTTTTTGATTTACACCACTTGCTCCTTTTCCGCCTAATTGCCATCCAGCCTGATAAAGCGTTATGTCGTATAAATCTTTGGCATTTGGTAAGCTCATCAAGTGATAAATGGCTGACAAAGAGCCTAATCCACCCCCAATTACTGCTATTTTCTTTTTCATTCTGTTGGTGTTGGTTTATAGGTTTTGAAGAGATAAATGTAGAGAATATCCATTACAAATACCATTATACACATGGTATGCAGAAAGTAATTATTCGGGAAATGCAAAAAACACGTAACCGAAATTGCTCCAGTACCGAGAAACTTCGTCCACGCTACCCTAAATCGAAATCCTTTCTCTCGAAATTCTGGAAAACAAAGTATTTGATAAAGGTAGGTTCCTGATATGACTAAATTTATAAGATAAGCTGAGACCAAACCCAAGCCATCGTCAACTGCCAGTATTTTCATGTAATATGTTATAAAAAAAGAACCAATTAAAATGAAAAAATAAATTGGCAAATAATTAGATTTTATCCAAGGATTTGTGACTAACTTTTTGCCATACTTAATAGCATGATAATTGATATGCAAATCCAAGAAAAACCAGGCTATGCAGCCATAAGTGAATAGATTTCCGAAGTCGTTTGGAAGGAGAAAAGCATAGTTGAATTCCCACGACAAATCCATCGCACAAACGATTATTGGAATCTCAACAATTTTATATTTATGTATTCCAACAAGGACTTCTCGGTACGCCATCACCCAAAAAATAAAGCCTAATGCTAAAAAAAACAATTGTGTTGGGGGGTAGTTTTGGTAGCTTATCCCACATGTTTCATAAAAAAAGTGATAAAGAAATTCCATGATTTCGATAGTTTTATAAGGTTTAATAATGGCAGTTTAGCAAGACAGTATTTTTTGGTATAAATTATTAATTATCAATTATTTATGTAGAAGATCTCCATAAAATTTTTCCCGACTCAAATCTTAAATTTGAATGTGTCCAAAAAGGCTTCTTTACAATAATTTTGCTTTTAAGCCCTAAATCTTCTGCGATAGGAAAGGATGCAATATTTTCTATCGTAATTTCATATTCGCTACCGAGAAACCAACCTCCTAAAAATTCTTCGGCAATTCCATTCCCTTCAGTAATAGCTTGGTAACAAGCTTTTGTTGGGTCAATAATATCTCTAAATTGTTTCAAAAAAATCATCGGGACGGTTTTGTGAAATAAATCTTTAAGTTCATGGATAATAAATGGTAAACCAATGTTGAATTCGGAATTTCGATTTTTTGTATCGAGATGCTGCTTGATATCTTCCCAGGCTTCATCGTGGGTTTCCCAAGCTCCTTCTTCTATGTCTCCATCAGTTTTCTTAATAGTTATCAATGGATGATATTTCCCAAATTCAGGATTCGATTTATCAAAATGTTTAAATCCGAAGGCATTTAACTGAAAATTATTGGCATTTTCTGGCGAATCAGGAAATTCAAAGTTTGCTAAAGATTTTTCAAAGCCAAATACTTCTCTTCCAATAGATAGGCTAAATGGTTGATCTATAAAGATATAAGGGATAAAAAAAAGAATACGCTGTGCCACCCAATTATTGTGGGCATCTGGAATACATTCAACAATGGGCATAAAAATTTGAAGTGCTTTTTCTTCCAAACAACCATATTTTTTATAATTTGGGTCAAGTGTATAGCCTTTTTTTATATCAGAAAAAACCATTAGAATTTTTTCGGATAATGGAAAATAACGAACTTTTTGATTTAAAGGAGAAAAATTTAATCTTTGATTGACAATATTGAGCATATTTTGATAAGTACCTTCAATGGGGAAACAATACAAAAAAGCATCATCGGCTGCGCCAGGAATTGGAATAATATAGTCGTTTGAGTAATCAATGTAAGGAGGATTTGATACTGGTAAGGCGGAAATGTTAGGGGGATTAAACAAGGTTTTTAGCCAAAGGAAGAAATTTTTCATATTTAAATATTACGTTTGTAAAGGTCTTGATGCAATATAAAAGAAACAATTAAAAATACATAAAAAAGGGATGGTATTTTTATGGCAAACCCATCTAAAATAATTTTAATTAAAGGGTAAATCTTTTATGTTCTTTATAAAGTTTTAAAAACTGCTGTTTATAAGCTAAAAGAGTTTTTTATTTGATTATAAGAGCCATAAAGAGACCTAACTAAAGAGCTTTATTTACTGGATATACTTGTTTTATCGAAAATAGTGGTCATTTTTGAAGCGAATGAAAGCAATAAGATTGAAGAGCTTGGGAAGTAAGCATCTAAAAACTAGTTAGTACTAAAATTAATTCTCCAAACTGAAACTTTAGTTACCTGAAAAATTTCTTTAGCTTGGAGTTTTGATGTGGCTTTTGAGGAAGTACTTTCGAGAATTAGAAAAAGCTTTGCCTATCAAAATTCACTTTATTAAAAAGAATAGCTCTAAATTTATAAAAAAAAGTAAATAAATTTAAAATTGGTATTAAAGGTAAAATTATTATTGCAGGTTGATGACAAGTATCTCTCCCATTTATTGAAAATTTAGATGAGTTTACAGTGAATGTTTTTTTATGTCCATATAATTATAAGGTATTTAAGTATGTAGTTTTATAATAAAAGTAGTTCCTTCTCCTTCTACACTTTCCACTTTCCAAATCCCCCACATCGGCAAGGTGTGCTGTGAAAGACTAGCTTGAATTGAGCTAGTGTATGCTGCTGTATAAGATAAGAAATGATGGTAGGCCCATCGGTGTCGCTTTACAAGCTTAGGCATCAAACCACTTCCCGATGCTTTGATAGTAATTGAAAGGTGTTAAACGGTAGGAAGAAAAGGCTGTGAAACAACAGTCAGGTAAGGTTTAGAGAGATGATCTTGAGTGAACCTGTGATGAAGTAGTGGTGAGGGTGGCTACATTTTGTCAAAAGCTCGTATTCTTAGCTACGAGGGGAAAGCTATAGCGGCTACTTGTTTACTGGCTATAGGGCAAACGCTATTGAGCAGGCATGAATCTAAATCAGGCTTTTATATGGAACTCAGGAAGTCCATACAAAATGCAAAGAGAACGGCACAAGTGAATACCCACGAGGCTTATAGTACCGATGTTTGACGGATGACGTTGTAGTAGCGATGAAGTGCTTGTAATGAGCATGGAGAGAGAGAAGAACCACAGACAAACAGTTTAAATATTTAAACAACTTAAGCAATTAAGGATGACAGACTTATTTGAAACAAAATCCAAACCAATTCCGATAACCAAAGACAAGGTTCTCGAAGCCTATCGCAAGGTAAGAAGCAACAGAGGAAGTGCGGGAGTAGATGAAATTTCGTTGAAAGAATTCGATTACATTTAGAAGCAGAATTTTTACCCACCTCGTATGGCTATCGCCCCCACAAAAGTGCACATCAAGCATTAGAAAACGTAAGAGAGAATGTAGGCAAGTATGCCTGGGTGATAGACATGGATATCAAAGCATTTTTTGATGAGGTCATAGACCATGAATTATTGATGAAAGCCTTAGACAAACATGTGCCAGAAAAATGGGTAAAGATGTACATTCGCAGATGGCTGCAAACGCCGGTACAAACCGCAGAAGGACTAGTACAAAAGCATGGGCAAGGTACTCCGAACAATATTATGTGAGCCGTAATAAGCCCGTTGCTAGCCAATTTATTCTTGCATTATGTGCTAGATAAATGGCTACTACAAAATTTTTCTGCGGTAAGTTTTGTGCGTTATGCAGACGATGTGGTAGTGCATTGCATCAGCGAAAAGCAAAGCCATTACGTACTAGAGGGCATCAAGCGAAGACTGCAAGCATGCAAATTGCGATTGAGCGAACAGAAAACCAAGATTACCTATTGCAAAGATTACCGAAGAAATGAAGGGAAGGATTATCCAAAAAATTTTGACTTTTTAGGACATACCTTTAAACCCATGAGTAAGAAAAGCAATAGAGCAACAGGGGTTTTCTTAGGCTTCGATTGTGAGCTTAGCAAGAAGGCAAGAACACGCATCATTGATGAATGGAAGGAGATAAATTTTCAACCAGAAAGTACATTAACGCTTCAAAACCTTGCAGAAATGCTCAATACAAAATCAAGAGGGATAATAAACTACTATGCCAAGATGAATATTTGGGCAGTAGAGGAATTATTCAGACATTTAGATTACCGAATAGCAAAATGGGTAAAGAATAAGTTTAAGAAATTGGGTAGTTACCTAAAGGCAAACAATTGGCTACGAGAAATAAAATCGAGTTACCCCAATATGTTTGTTCATTGGTCAATATCTAAAATCTAAGATTGTATATGTCAAGAGCCGTATGAATCGAGAGGTTCACGCACGGTTCTTTGAGAGGCTTTGGGCTGCAATGCCCTTGCCTACTTGACCCCTGAACGTTATGCTGGAGTGATTTCGATTAATAGTTAAATTGGGTTATGTTCTATAAAAAAACAACAAATATTGCTTAAATTTCCTTTATGAACAAGGACATCACGCCACTCGAACAATTCCTTTTATTTATTGGATTTACGAGAACAAGAATCTATTTCATCAAAGCTTCAGCAAGAATTTGAGCTTCAAATGCCAGTAATAGAGATGGAAAAGAAGAGGCATTAAAAATTGAGGGTCGCAAACCATGCCCAAATTGTAACAGCAAGAATGTTTACAAGCGAGGCAGGCAAAATAAAGTGCAGATGTATTCCTTTAAAGACTGCAAAAAGTGGTATAGTGCATCTAAAGGCACTCTTTTATGGGATATTAAACTTAAAGAAAAGTGGGCAAGTTACTTGCGTTGCATGAGTGATGGTTATTCACTACGTAAATCAGCAAAGGTAGTAGGGATTTGTTTACAAACGAGTTTGGATTGGCGACAATAAATATTAGCATCCTTAAATAGTTTTGTGCCAGAGAAATTGTCGGGAACAATAGTATGTGATGAGTTAGAATTAGCAATTAATGAAAATGGAGAAAGGGATTTACTTAGAGAGCCACGCAAAAGAAGTACATATTTTAACCGAAATGAAGCAGAAGAAGTCAGTGTAGTGCAAGTTTTACAGCTGTGGAACGCCAAGCCGAAAAGATATTAAAGGTAGTGGATGCAAAACGATTGTCTCAGGATGATCTTAGCAAAGTCTTAGTAGGTAACATAGAAGATTCCTCTGTATTTATTGCCGATAAACATCCTTCTTACAAAGCATTTGGAAAAACAAATTCAGAAATAACCAATAAAACGGTAAGAGCTTGGGAGCATGTAAATAAAAAAGATAGAAGTGTGCTTTTACAAACCGTAAATCAAACACAGGCACAGTTAAGGAAATTTCTTGGCAAATTTAATGGAGTAAGCACAAAGTATCTCCAGAATTATTTAAATTGGTACGGATATGAAGGAAAAATTCTAAAAACCAAGTCCAGCAATTAAAACTTGGGTACTGACGGGGATGCTTTCGCCAATGGCGTACCAATTCTATATACTTTTTAAGCAAAATGCTGCTAATATTAGAAAATAACCTTAAATTGTAATTTATTATTCATTAAAAATAAAAAACATGAAACAGAAAACTAACGCAGGTATTATTTTTTCATTTCTTATGGCAATGACCATTATGGCATGCAATGAACAATCCAAGAAAGATGAAACAGCAAAAACGGATGTCTCTAAAAGTGAAACAGCCACATTGCCTTCTTATGACCCGGCTATGGACCCAGTTAAAGTAGAGGCTGCATTTAATAAGGTTCTTGCTGACACACTTAATGTAAAATTACATGAAGTGACACTTGATCCTGGAGATTCTGTCGACATGCACACACATCCAGACTTTACACTATACATACTTCAGGGTGGCACCCTTAAAATTTACCCCAAAGACGGTGAACCACAGGTGCTAGAGCTGAAAAATGGAATGGGATTCATATTTCCAACCGTTACTCACAGTGGGAAAAACATTGGCACTACAACTATAAAACTATTAGTGTCTGATATATACAGACCGAGGAATTAAATTCATTTATTCCCGGTATCGTCAGTTTAATATTTGGCGATACCGGGTTTCTATTATGATATGAGTAATATCAAAAACGATTTATTCTATTTCGCCAAGCCATTAATCTATATTAAGTAAAAGCACAAACGCACAACATTTGCAATAGGCGGGGTTTCGTGCTTCGCAGACAGTTTAGCGGTAGCCGAAAGTTCAGTTCTCCGAATGAACATTTGTGATAAAAATCGCCAACTTCTTGTAGCTGCAAAATTACCTGCAATCCACATACTCCCGACCGTAAACTAAACAAGCTAACGTTTACTGGCTAAATATTGTAAAAATTCATTAGTTTTGACAAGCTCATTGCAAGGCCGATCTACAAATTGTTGCTCCCGATATATCGGTATTGAGTTCTTGAGTTTTCCATACTTTTCTAATTTTTAAGCTGTGTGTGACCCGAAGGCTTTCGGGATTAAAATTCCGTTGGGGAGGCCTTGTATCTAAAGCCCACGGAAGGCTTTTCTCTTAACAACATTGGTAAACTTCTATAATGCGTGGCCACTAATTCCATACGGAACGCCGCCCGATAATGTTCATTGCATTTTGGGCAAACCCTAATATCGACACGAACAAGGCAGGCAAACAGAAATGATAATTTACGGTGGTCTTGCTTTACTTTTTCAACCATTTTTCAAAATAGCACTTGGCAGACAAATATGGAATGTGGTTGACGTAGTTGTTGGAATAGGACTAATTCTTTCAATTTTCTTTAAGCCCAAATTTGAAAAAACTTAAAAGCTATATTGACTTGTCCCAAATATTCGCTAAATTTGGGACGAAAATAAAGTTTCACGAACTCCTTTAAAATAAATAATTCGTGAGTAAATAAATCGTAATGGAACGACCAATAGTAGAAAATAAGATTGCAGAAGTGCTGAAATCACTTCCAAAAGGAAGTGTTCTTTTTGTGGATGACTTCTTAGACTATGGTAATCCGGAAAGTGTTAAGAAAGCATTATTACGGTTGAAAGAAAAGGAAATACTTGTTCGTTTGGCTCACGGTATTTACTTATATCCAAAAATTGACAAAGAACTTGGGGTTCTCTTTCCATCAACCGAAGATATAGCCAAAGCAATTGCAAGGCGAGACAAAGCAAGAATTGCCCCAACAGGTGTTCAGGCATTAAATAAATTAGGCTTATCAACCCAAGTTCCAATGAAAGTAGTTTATCTAAGCGATGGAGCAACAAGAAGTATTAAAGTTGGAAAACGAACAATTACTTTTAAAAATACAAGCCCAAAAAATTTATTAGCACAAGGCGAAATAAGCAGCTTGGTAATTCAAGCACTAAAAACTATTGGTCAATCAAAAGTAGATGATGAAACACTATTGAAAATTCAAACGCTTCTCAAAAAGGAAAAAATAGAAAATAGATTGAATGATGCCAAACTTGCACCAGCTTGGATAAACAAAATATTAATACAATCCATTCGATGAATACTAATTGGCTAACATTATCAAAGGAAAGAAGAATTGAAATTCTTAATCAGGCAACAGAATTAACAGGTTTGCCATCGGTAGCAATTGAAAAAGATTGGTGGGTAACATTGGCATTGAATGCATCATTTTCATTACCATACAGTAAAAATATAGTTTTCAAAGGTGGGACTTCATTAAGTAAAGGATGGAATTTGATAGAACGATTTTCGGAAGATATTGATTTAGCAATTGACAGAAAGTTTTATATTTATGACAACCTTTATCAGACTTAAACTTGTTGATTTGATTCCGCAAAAGATGATGTGATATAAGGTCAAGTATTTGGCGAAGAACTGGTTTTTTAGTATTTTTACTTCGCTTGTGAAATTCCTGCATTTTTTGAAATTTTGAATGTTTCTCAAAATTACGGGTTTTACAGGCTTTTTTTTAATAAAAACTTTCGGATAGTAGTGAAAATAAAATTAAAAATGTTTCATATCGCCCTTTTGACATTGAAGCAAGTTATTATGATGTAAAACTTCAAAGGCGTCCTGCATTTGATACAATGAAAAATATGTTACAGCCTAATTTTGGACTGCTAACGCCAAGGCAAGTAACAGACAATTTTAAGCATATTTTTATATCAAAATACCCTACCGACTGTAATTTAAAGGGCCCTGATAAGAAATTTGGTAGTGCTCCAATTTTCCCACTTTACCTTTACCCAGAAACCAACGGACAACAAACCACAGGGCAAACAACAGAAAGAACACCAAACCTAAACACAGAAATTGTAAAGCAAATAGAGAATAAGTTAGGGCTAACTTTTACCATTGAAAAGGAAACAACCAAAGACACCTTTGCACCAATTGACGTTTTAGATTACATCTATGCGGTTTTACATTCGCCAACGTACCGAGAGAAATACAAAGAGTTTTTAAAAATAGATTTTCCGAGAGTGCCATATCCAAAAGACAAAGACACGTTTTGGCAATTGGTAAAACTTGGTGGAGAAATACGACAAATCCATTTATTAGAAAGCCCAATCGTTGAGAAATACATAACGCAATATCCAATAGACGGAAACAATATTGTTGGCAAAACAAAATATCAAGACGGCAAAGTTTACATTAACGACACACAGTATTTCGACAATGTGCCTCAAATTTCTTGGGAGTTTTTCATTGGTGGTTATCAGCCGGCACAAAAATGGCTGAAAGACCGCAAGGATAAGGAAATTAGAATTTGATGATATTTTACACTATCAGAAAATTATTGTTGCGTTATCGGAAACGGATAGATTGATGAAAGAAATTGATAAAATTAAACTAGACTAGGGCTTGAAATTAACAACGAACTAATAAAATAAATTAACTACTTTTGTATTGATGATTATTGCAAATGAAAATATAGACACTCTAAGAAGCTTATCACAGCTTTTTTCAGCATCTCATTTTAGTAAAATCATACGAAATGATGACCAAAAGTATATTAGAAAAAAAATAAAGAAGCATTTTTCAAACTCATCTACATACAACAAAATTTTTAGTTTCCTTTATTCCGAATTACAAACTAAGTATAAAAGCGAATATTTTTATAAAAATGCTTTATTAAATGAGTTACTAATTAAAAAATATAGTTTAAATACAACAACTGTATTAAACGAATTTGCAATCGGGACTTCAATTGCAGATTTTATTTTACTAAACGGAGAAGTTCGTATTTATGAAATTAAAACAGATTTGGACAGCTTAGACAAGCTGGATAAACAACTTAATGATTATGTTCAGTTTGCTAATAAAGTTTATATTGTAACTAGTTCTAAGCATTCAGATAAAATAATGTCAAAATATGCTGATTCCAATATTGGCATTTTTGAATTTACCAATAAAAATACATTTAAAGAACTTAAATCGGCTTATAATAATTTAGAACATTTTAATCATTTAACCATCTTTAAAACATTACGTAAAAAGGAATATTTGGAAATTATTAATGACAAGTTTGGTTTTATACCAAACGTACCAAATACATTAATATTTAAAGAATGTTTAGAGTTATCTAAAGCAATTGACATTTCAGAGTTTCAACCATTAGTCTTTAATAAACTAAAAGAAAGAAAACTTAAATGCCCTGATTTATTCAAGTCGGAAGATACACCGTATGAACTAAAACATATTTGTTATACGCTTAATTTTTCAGAAAACGAGTACACCAACTTTTATAACTTTTTAAACACAGCCATATAATGTATTTCCCATATTTAAGAGGCAAGCAATTTGAATTAATAGCTTTAAGAGAGATAAACGGATTAATGGCGGAGAATACTGCGAAAATATCTCCAATCATCGAACCAGTAAAAAACTCTAGTACATTAAAAAAGGCATTACTTGATTTTAAAACGAAGAATATCAATTTTAATATTATTATTAATCCACAAGTAGGAGATTTAATCAATGCAGTTAAAGAAATTTTAAGCATATTGCATTCTAATCTAGTTGATTATACTAATTATCAAATAGCAATAGTTATTCAAGAAAACACAAAACATAAAAAAATTATTGAGCTTATTAAAGAAAGTCAAATAGTAGTTGGGGGTATTTCGTTAATTCATAATAGCGTAATTGATAATATTTCTGAAATCGTTTCAGAATATGAAAAATTATTTTCTGTTGTTAATAATATTATTGATTTTAATAAAACAAGCAGACGATATTATAGAAATTTCAATCCAAAAACAATCGTTGGCTTAGACGACCCATTTGAAGCTCAGCAAAAAAACTCTGACTATCTCCAAAGAGAAAGCAGCCCATTTACTGAAGAACATTTATTTTATGCTCAGGATAACTTCAAGGGATTTTCTGATTATTTAACAATAGGAGATAAGTATTCTGAAAGTGGGATGTTGCCTTTCGCTGTCGCAATTCATTTATCCTATGAAGACAGTAAAAAAATAAGGATTAAACATTTTGTATCAAACTCAAATGATGACAGAGCCGATATTGCAGGTAAGTTCGCAGAAGCATTAGCAAAATTAATAAGTTGGTGTAATAACAACAATCAAACTTCTATAGGTATTACAGAATTTAGAGAGCTTAATACTACGGGGCATTTTCCAGGCTTGGGTAGTATAAAAAAATTATCAATAATGCATCATATTGAACTTGTATTAAAATTGATATAAATGAATTGTTGTTCTGAATGCTTTTCAAATAGCTATTTAAAAAATATAATTAATAGTAACTCGGCTAAAGGCGAGGGTGCATCCCAAATTGTCGTTTAACAAAAATAAGTTAAATTTGTGAAACTAACTTTCCTATAAAATGACAAAAGAAGAATATCTTTCGATTGCAGCCGAAAAGTACGATGCTTTGCATGCACTTAATAAGCATGATAA
>JANOMP010000125.1:0-1818 GCA_031420365.1 Cytophagaceae bacterium | reverse complement strand
CTTCTTTAGTGAAGTCTGAAAAAATGTGTTTAGATAGAAAAACAATTGTTGCTCCTGCCTTAACGGATGTAAAAATTAGTGTTGAATCTAGTTCAAAAGTTAAAATTGACTTTAAAGAGAATACGGCTTGGCCAATTGCACCAAAGTTATATGTGCTTTTTAGAGATAGTTTAGGTGTGTTTTCAAGAACAGATAGCATTATTTCTCTCATTTCTTCAGTTAAATTCTTTAACCAAAATGTAAAAACGCTACTAGAAAAACATTGTTATAAAGTTGGATTTCAGGATAATTGTGGGAGTAGTTCTGCACTTTCAAATACGGTATGCTCAATAAATTTGAACCTTTCAAAAAATGAGGATTTAAGTTGGACTGCTCTAAGTCCATTTTCTAATACATTAATTGATAGATTCGAATTATTTGAAGTTAATGAAAATTCAGGCTTTGAATCAAAAGTGATAGATTTAACTAAAGATGCTAAAGACTTTACTCCAGATTTTTCATCTTTTCAGGTTGAAGCAAAATATCGAATAAAAGCAATTAATAGTAACCAACAAGAGAGTTATTCTAACTATGTGGAAATTCCAATTGCTGCGGACTTTTTTCTTCCATCGTCTTTTTCCCCTGATGGCAATGGTTTTAATGATACCTTTGAAGTTAAGGGAAGAATGGGTAGGGTAAAATTATTTCAAATGGATATTTTTAATCGATGGGGTGGAAAAGTTGCCGTATTAAAGGATAAATTACAAAGTTGGAATGGAACCAGCAATGGTTTTGCAGCTTTAGCAGGAATTTATTATTATAAGTTAAAAATTGTTTTATCAGATGATCAAAAGATTAACCAAGAAGGGAGTTTTGAGCTTTTGAGATAAGTATCGATGTATATATTTCCAAATTCTTTTTTTAATTTTAGCTATTTTAATGATTAAAATTAAATTTGTATTCGTTGCGGCTTTAATATTATCTTTTGATATTTTGTTTGCTCAAAGTTTTTCTAAAGGAATTAAATATAATTTAGAAAGTGGTGGAGTAGTTTCTTCTCAAAAAAATACCCCTTTCTTTTTGCACACCAATACCTTTGGTACTATCCCTACGCAATCTAATACAGTATTTTTAGCCTTTAATTTAAATAAAGCCTATGATAGTGTTTATACTAGGAATAGAAAGTTAAAAAAATTTGGGTTTGGTTACGGATTAAATTTTCATACTAACATAAATACCAAAAGACAGTTTATCCTTCCTGAAGCCTATTTGAAAATGAGATATGGAGGGCTAGAAATCTATATGGGTAGGAGAAAGGAGATTCAAGGATTAGTAGATTCTACTTTGAGTTCAGGTGCTTATGTAGTTTCTGGTAATGCTTTGCCCATTCCTAAAATACAAATTTCTACTCCAAATTGGTATGGTTTAGGAAAACATAAAAGATTTTCTTTAAATGCTGGATTATCACATGGCTGGTTTGGAAATCAAGGGATAATTGAAAATTATTTTTTGCATCAAAAATGGTTGTATTTTCGGGTGAATGATAAACAGAAAAAAATACAGCTGAGTGGAGGAATAAACCATCAGACCCAATGGGGAGGATATTCTGCTGAATTAGGAAAAATAGAAGGTCCTTTTGCACCAACTATTAATGGATACTTAGCTCCATATCCATGGTACAGTTATCAGTTTATTATTTTACCTTTTTTGCAAAAGATTATAGCTCCTGACATCAAGAAGGTCCCAGGATTTGACGCAGGATTAGCCGTTGGGAATCAATTGGGTTCTGTAGATTTAAGTGCATTAATTAATAGTAAATGGCACCTTTACCATCAAAAG
>JANOMP010000124.1:0-4186 GCA_031420365.1 Cytophagaceae bacterium | reverse complement strand
GATAACTGCTATTTTTGGAAGGTTTTCGTCAAAATCTGTCTTGAAATCAGCGTTGAAAGTGCTGTCTTTCGCACGAAGTCCATGATAGCTTAATCTCAAATATTCATCAGCCAAAGCATTAATATCGGTTAATTCTTTTTCACCTGAGCTTGTTCTTGAATGCTCCAACATGCCTTTTACGATGCTACTCGCTCGTTTTCCGTGTAGATTTATTTTTTCGAGGTTTTGCTTTAAGTCATTAGCAATTTCTTTGGCTTCCTTAATATCTCCTTTGTCTAATTCCTGATTCATTTCACCAACCAATTCTGATGAAACCTCCGAGAAATTATTGACAAAATTCAAAGGATTTTGTATCTCATGGGCGATACCTGCGGTAAGTTCGCCGAGTGAAGCAAGTTTTTCGGATTGGATGAGTTGGGCTTGGGTGGATTTGAGTTGAGATAAAGTGCTTTCAACTTTTTGTTTTTGCTCTTGCAAAATCCCATTTGCCTTTTGTTTTTGGCGATTATTTCGGTAAAGCAATACCCCAATGATTATAAACACGCCCAACACACCAAACAGGGTATAATTTCGTAGTTTGTTTTTTGTTTCAATCTTTTCCTGCTCCAGTTGCTGCAACCGTTCCTTTTCTTTAAAAGCTTCTTTTTGAAAAGCTACGAGATTTATCACCTTGTCTTCAAGTGCCTTTTCTGTTGCCTGTAAAGCAAGACCCTTGTAGATGTATGCACTATCTATATTGCCGTTGAGTTCAAAACTTTTATACAAATTAGAATAAGCTGCACCCATGTCTTTCGACTCTGCCAATTTTAAAACTGCCAACTGCTTTCTGGCATAGTATAAACTTGAATCTTTACTTTTTTCGTTCTGGTATAAAGAAGTCAATAAACTATAAGTCCGGGCCAGATTGATTTGATTGTTTCGTTTTTTGTACCAGTAAATGGCTAGATGCCAGTTCTCCACAGCCTTCTTTATGTCTCCTTGCTTCTGGTAAATCTGGCCAATCCTTCTATATGCTGAGCCCGCATTGCCCTTCATCCCATTCTTTTGAAATATTGCCAATGCAGCTTGCTCGAAAAGAAGAGCAGAATCCAGTTTGCCTAAATCAATATAAAAATCTCCAAGGTTCACAATTATATTTGCCAACAATTCATCATTGCCAGTTTCTTCAGCAATTCTCTTCGATTCCTTATAGTGAAACATGGTTTGAGCGGTATCTTGCATCGCATTCATAAGATGTCCCCAATTCGAATGTAATGATGAAAGGATATTTAACCTGTATTCCTTGAAGTCAACATCTTCAGGCAGTTCAAAAATTTTATTTTCGTTGGCAGGGTTTTCTGCAATCTTTACACCACGCAATAAGCATTGAAGCGCCTCTCCATATCTGCCTGTATGGTATAATTGATAACCCTTCGAGGCTAATACACTTGCAACATCCAGTGTCATATTATTTTTTTCAGCAATGGGCATGGCCATTTCGAAATAATGAAGTGAGGAGTCCCTGTTGTTCTCAAGATAAGTAAATGCAATACTCCTGGCAATCTTAAAGCGTGAAGCGTCAGTGGATGCGATGCGTAAAGCATGCCTTAAGCTATCTTTTTTTTGTTGAGAGGTTTTTATTTGAGCTTCCGCAAAAAAAGGGAGCAAAAGCAATAGCGATATTTTTATGAATGATTTCATTATTTAGTTAATTGGTATTTGAATAATAAATTTAGACCCTGCCTGGCGGGCAGACATGCCTTCCCCTTCCTTGGTCTCCACTTTCAACTCCCCTCCATGCGCCTTCACAATATCATAACTCAGTGACAAGCCCAATCCAGTTCCTTGCCCGGTCGGTTTAGTGGTAAAGAAAGGCTGGAAGGTTTTGGCTTTTGTGGCTTCTGACATACCGATGCCGTTGTCTATTATTTCCACACAAACCTCACCCCGGCCCTCTCCTGAGGAGAGGGAGCTTGTTTTAACAATTACTTTTGGCTCATAGTCACTTTCTCCTTTTTTACTTCTTTCATTCACTGCCCAAAAAGCATTATTGATCAAATTCAATAAAACACGCCCCATATCTTGCGGAATGACTTCGATTTTGGGTAGATTTTCGTCAGCAATTAGCTCAAAGTCAGAATTGAAAGTATTGTCTTTGGCTCTTAATCCATGATACGAAAGCCGTAAGTATTCATCGGCTAATTGATTAATATCGGTCAATTCCTTTACGCCCGTGCTTGTGCGTGAGTGCTCCAACATTCCTTTTACGATGCTGCTGGCTCGTTTTCCGTGTAGTGTTATTTTCTCCAGGTTTTGAGAAATGTCATTAAAAATTTCATCTACCAATAATTCATCCTGATTTTCTTTTGGCTTTTGTCTCTCCTCTTTTATCTCCTGAACTAGCTCAGCACTTACTTCCGAAAAATTATTGACAAAATTCAAGGGATTTTGTATTTCATGGGCAATGCCTGCAGTGAGTTCTCCGAGTGATGCCATTTTTTCGGATTGGATGAGTTGGGCTTGGGTGGATTTTAATTCAGTTAAAGTTTTTTGAATGACTTGATTTTTTTCCTGGAGTTGGTTTTTCGCTTTCTTTTCTTTTTGATTGTTAAGATAAAGAAACAAGGCTATTAGAAGAATTACCCCGAGCCCAATAGAAAGTAAATAAATTCTGATCTTATTCTGAAATTCTTTCTTTTCCTTTTCAATATTCTGAAGCCGTAATTGCTCGTCTAACAATACTTGTTGAAAGGCAGCCATATTTTGTAACCTTTCATTGAAAATACTGTTTTTAGCTTCAATAGTTAGACTAGCATATTTCAGTATATTATCTTGTTGCCCTAGAAGTTGGTAACTTTGGTATAGTTTTTCATACACTACTCCAAGATCTTGGTCTTCCCGGTCAACTTTACCTTGCAATTTTAATGTTTGTTCAAAAAGTTTTGCATAGTATAGTGAAGAGTCCTTTTTGCTTTCAGCAAGGTAATAATTACATAGATTTAAATAACCCCTGGCAAGGGCACTCAGGAAATGCTGCTCATTGGCTCGTTCAATTCCTAAATTGTAATATCTAAGAGCAAGTTTTTTATTTCCTTTTAACTGATAAGTATATCCCAGATCCACTAGGATATAACAATAATAAATTTTGTCGTTCAGTTCTCTTCCTAATATCTCTGCCTTAATTGAAAAATAAAGGGCTGAATCAGGTTTGTTAAGCTTTGAATAGAGCCTCCCCAAGTCATTAGTCGCAACCATTAATCTGTATTTATTTCCAGTTGCCTCGGCAATTCTTATTGATTCTTTAAGATGAAACATTTGTTTATCATAGTTTTTTATCCTGCCCATAAGTCCGGAAAACTGATTATGAGTGTTTGCCAGTCCACTTAGTCTTTGATACGAAAGTGGTTTGTCTTTTACCACTTGCCATTCATTACTTTTTTCAATTTTAGGATCTTCTCCTATAGCAAATGCTGATAAAAAATATTTTAATGATTCAGCATATCTCCCTTTGTTTTGTAGTTGCACTGCAAGACCTGTTGAAGCATAAGCTTCAGCCAGTTTCATTTTATTTTTTTTGGCGATTTGCACACCAATTTCAGCATATTTAAACGCAGAATCCAGATTGGTATTGCTGTAATAAGAAAGCAACTTACGATTCAAAGCGAATCGCATGGAATCATTAGAAGCATTCTGATAGGCATTTACAAGACTATCTGATAATACTAACTGTGCTTGAGAAATAAGCGGAATAAAAAACAATAGTATTAATTTCAAAATCGACTTCATCTACAATGTAATTTTATAATTGAATAATAAATATGGAACCTTCACCTTCCCTTGTCTCGACCTTCCACTTCCCACCATGTGCCTTTATACTATCATAATTCGTCTGAATCACGCATTTACACGGATTTTTGGATTGCACAGATTTCTTTTTCATGATATTGGTATTTGAATAATAAATATGGAACCTTCACCTTCCTTAGTCTCCACCCTTAATTCCCCACCATGTGCTTTTACAATATCATAACTCAAACTCAGCCCCAAACCTATTCCTTGCCCTGTTGGCTTGGTGGTGAAGAAGGGTTGAAAGATTTTGTCTACTATTTTTTGAGGGATGCCGTTGCCGTTGTCTTTTACACTTATCAAGACCTCACCCCCGCCCCCTCTCCCGGGGAGAGGGGAGTGCTTAGTAGTTATTGAAACA
>JANOMP010000123.1:0-22468 GCA_031420365.1 Cytophagaceae bacterium | reverse complement strand
ATGAAAATAAAAATTTCAATAATGCTGCCAATTTTTTTAATCAAACGATTTAATTTGCATTTTATTGAAAAAAAAAACAAAAATTTGGTCTTTTGGATTCAAAGTTCTTTGAGAATTTTAAACTATAACAAATAAATACTTTTGGAAAACTTCAAAGATTTTTTTATTACTTATTTTAAAACCCAAAATCTTACCTTTGAAGTGGAAGAAAATGATTTTGTTTCATTTGTTTTTGAGGATAGAAAAATTATTATTCATTACTTTTTAAAAAAAACGGACTTAAACATTAAATTTAATCAAAATCTAACGTTTACAAAAATAAATATTTGGGAGGACTTATGGCTGAATGCTAAAGAAATTATAATATCTAGAATCAACTCAATTTTTGGTTTAAATCATAAAATCCCAGCAAGAGTTTGCAAAATAAAAAGGATTGACAAAAAAGAAGCTGAAAATTTCTTAAACCAAAACCATCTTCAAAACTATGTGGGGGCCAAGTTAAAGTATGGACTTTTTTTGCCACTAAAATATTTTAGACTTTTACCAGATTCCTTAGAAAAAATAAATGAAACCGATCGATTAATTGGAGTAATGACTTTTTCTAATCCAAAAAACTATTATCTTGATAATCAAACAATTGCATCTTTTGAGCTAGTTAGATTTGCAACACTTATTAATTTTAATGTTCAAGGAGCTTTTACTAAGTTTTTAAAGCATTTTATTCATCACAAAAAACCGGGTAACATTATGACTTATGTAGACAAAGATTGGTCTGATGGCTTAAATTTTCGTAAATTTGGATTTGAAATTATCAGTGAAACAGAACCAATGCATTACAGTCTCAATGATAATGGAAGTAGAATACTAAGTGTAGAAATGGAAGATTGGCAAGTAAAAAACAGTGGAAGTATTAAATTTATCCTTAGTGATTTTGAACGATATAAATAGTAATCTAATAGTAATACTTGGCCCTACCGCATCGGGGAAAACCCAACTAGCTGCCCATCTTGCCAAAGCATTAAATGGTGAAATAATTAGTGCCGACAGCAGACAAGTATATAAGGGAATGGATATTGGGACAGGAAAAGATTTGTTCGAATATACTATTGATAATCAAACTATAGAGGTTCATTTAATTAATAACAGAAAAGCAGGAGAAAAATATAATTTAGCTGAATTTCAACAAGATTTTCAAAAGTCATATGATGAAATCCTAGAAAAATCAAAAATACCTATTTTGTGCGGAGGATCAGGACTATATATTCAAAGTGTGTTAAAGGATTATTGGCAAACTCAAATTCCTAATAATGAGGCTTTAAGAGAATCCTTGTCTTTATTAGGCAAAGATGAAATCATAGAAAAAGCAGAAAAATATAAAACAGATCTTATTTTTGATAAATCATCGAAAAAGAGAATGATAAGAGGTTTAGAAATTCTTGAATACTTGAAAGAAAATACTGATTTTATTCCAAAACATAAAAAGGAAATACCTTATAAAATATTTGGACTAAATCCTAGTTTACAAAACAGAAGAAATAATATTTCAAAAAGATTAAAAGAAAGATTAAAAAATAATGCATTGATTGATGAAGTTAAAACGCTTCTAAATAATGGAGTACTTGCCGAAACATTAATCTATTATGGCTTAGAATACAAATATGTAACTTCATATATTTTAGGAGAACTAAATTATATTCAAATGTATTCTAAACTTGAAACCGAAATCCATAGATTTGCTAAACGTCAAATGACTTATTTTAGAAGTATGGAGAAAAAAAGTTTTGAAATTGATTGGATTCCAGAAAGTTATAATTTAGTCCAAAAACTAGACTACATTTTAAAAAAAACACAAAATAAATGAGCCTTTTAAGATTTTTACTGTGTCTATTTATCTTTCAAAACTCAGCAGTTGCTCAAACCAAAGCTTTACTGATTTCAAATAAAACTGAAACTGATAGTTTAAACCTAAAAATACAATTTGACGGAGTCCAAAAATTAGCAGAAAAGTATAATCTAACGCTAGATATCACTTTTTCTTCTGACGATATTAATTTCAAAAAATTAAGTACCTATAATTCATTGGTATTCTACCAATTCGATATTAATTCTCTAAATCTCCAACAAAGTAGCGATATTATGGCATTTTTCAAATCTGGCGGAGGTATTTGCGGCATACATGATATATTTCCAACCAAAAGTAAATGGATGTGGTTTGATAAAATTTTTGGAAATAAAACCGGGATTGACCATTCGCCAATTCCCATAGATATTCTTTCGGTGCTAACTGTTGGAAAAATAGATTTGCCACCTCTTTGGAAAATCAGTGACGAAAAAGTAAATTTTGAGGAAATTCCGAAAAACAAAAAAACTGTTTTAATGAACCTTGCTAGTAGCCCAATCTCCTGGACAGGAAAAACTGAATTCGAAAATTATTGTTTTTTTACCTCTTTAGGGGGAAATAAAGAGGTATTCCAAAATCCTACTTTTCAAAAACATATTATTGGAGGAATTTTGGAAGTTTCCAAAACATTAAAAATTGATTCTTTAAAATCAAATATTCTACCTAATATTAACCAATTTTTAGTAAAAACCTTAGATTCTAGTGTTCAAAATGCCAACTATATATTGCAAATTTCGCCTTCTTCAATTTTAATTAAAACCGACAGTGGCCAATTGTTTAGGTATAATCCAAATCAAAAAAACACTGTTTTATTAGGTAAATTTACCCAATTTGAAAAGTCTATAGGTTTCACTCCAGACCCTGAATTCGCACAAAATGGCATCGTTTATTTCTTTTTAAGGAAAAAAAACAACAAATATCAAACAAAACGATTTAAGCTTATTGAAAATACTTTAACATTTGATGAATTTGAGATTGACTCTTCTTTCCCGAGTATAAATACATTCAAATTTATTAAACCTGAAAAAGATAATAACACTTTTCCTTTGCCTATTTATTACAATAACAAGGTATTCAAAATAGATTCTAATCAAAACCTGATAATTGTAACGCAAAATGAGAACTCAGATGTAATTGAAAATGAACCATTTGTATTAGATTTTAATACAAAACCAATAAAATCTTTTTGTTTTAATTCAAGCAATGAGCTTTTGATTTTAATAGATGGAAAATTAAAATCAGTTTTATTCAACGAAAAACAAGAGTTCCCACCAACGGCCAATTTTGTTTATAAATCATTGAAATCTAAAGTTACATTCAGTGCGGAAAACATCAAAAAAGACAACATGTACACCTGGCAAATTGCAGGTAAAACACTTATTAATCCAGAGATAAATTTCAATTTTAAAAAACCTGGAATTTATCAAGTAACATTAGAAGTTACACAGCCAAATGGTATGAAAGATAAAATTATAAAATCAATTAAACTTTGAGATAGGAACTACTTATGATAAATATTTTCTGTAATATTCTTTAATTTCAATAGAAGGCACACTTCCTTTTAAAAACATCCGCATAGCATTTAAATTTACAATTTGGACTTTTAAATAACTATTTTTAAGGTATTTTCTGTTAGAAACTAACACATAATTTTTAACTATTTTAAATCTAAATTTCTCTTTAGCTATTTTTATTAAATCATATTCCTCCATAATTTCAAAAGTTTCGTTATAACCATTTAAAAAATCAAAGCTACTTTTGTTAATAAATAAAGTTTGGTCACCTCCTCTACACCATAAAAAAGGCAAGCTAGAAACAAAACTATTTACTTTCAATAAAATATTTCCGGAATTAAACTTTAATCTAAAACATCCTAAACTATACGAATCTTGGGTTGCTTTAAGGATTTCTATGTCGAACTTAAGTGGTAATATCACATCGACATGTACAAAATACAAAATTTCACCTTTAGCTAGTTTGGCTCCAAAATTCATCTGTTTTGCTCTACCTGACTTGACTCTGGACTTACATAATGTTTAACGTCATAATCATTCAAATTTTTAGATAAATTATCATTGAATAAAGGAGAATCAACTAATATTACCTCAAAAATATTTCTATATCCATTATTTTTTATAGAGTCGAGTAATGGTGAAATATTATTATTTTCATTATAAGTAGGAATAATTATACTAATTTTCATAAAAATAATTCTTGGTAAATAAATTAATTTTCTGCCAAAAAAAATCGATATTTAAAATTCAATAATTTAAATATACGATTATTTTCAAAATAAAGTTGAAATGAAAATCCTAAATGCTTCTCAAATACGAAAATTGGACGAATATACAATAACTCAAGAGCCAATAACCTCACTAAATTTGATGGAAAGGGCATCTAGGGCTTTTGTGAATAACTTTATTGAGAAATTCAACATTGATTATGAAGTTTATATATTTTGCGGCACGGGTAATAATGGAGGAGATGGCTTAGCAATTGCTCGTATGTTAGACCTATTGCTTTACAATCTTAGGATCTTTAGTATTGGCGAAAAAGAAAATGGAACATTAGATTTTAAAACAAATTTTGAACGATTAAAAGACCAATTAACCATTAATCATTTAATGAATATTGAAGAATTAATATTCTCACAAAAAGATAAAATCGTAATTATTGATTCCATATTTGGTTCAGGTTTAAATCGAGAAATTACTGGCTTTGTGGCAGAAGTTATTAAAAAAATAAATCATTATACCATAGTTTCAGTTGACATACCTTCTGGATTATTTGTCGATAAAGCTACAATTAGTGAAAATATAGTTAAAGCACAGCACACTATTAGTTTTCAATTACCCAAGTTAGCATTTCTTCAGCCAGAAAATGAGCAATATGTTGGAAATTGGGAAATTGTAGATATAGGATTGTCAAAAGAATTCATTAATAAAGAAGTCTCTAACTATTATTATACTGATTATAAAGAAATTAAGCCTCAAATAAGAAAACCATATTCTCACAAAGGTACTTTTGGACATGCCTTTTTGGTAGCTGGAAGCTACGGAATGATGGGTGCAGCAGTTTTGGCAACAAGGGCTTGCTTAAGGTCTGGGGTAGGGAAAATCACAATTCATACCCCTAAATTAGGGATTGAAATTATGCAAATTGCAGTTCCAGAAGGTATAATAGACGAAAGCCTAAGTGAAAAGAATTTTTCAGGAAATTGGGATTTAAAAAAATATGATGCGATTGGAATTGGCCCAGGCATTGGTTTAAAAAATATTGATGGCTTTACGGCTTTATTAAAAGCTTCAAATTGTAAAAAAATGGTATTAGATGCTGACGCAATTACTATGCTTGGAAATCATCCCGAATTATTACCGTTAATTCCTGAAAAAACAATTTTAACTCCACACCTAAAAGAATTTAAAACACTTATTGGCAAAAACTGGAAAAATGATTTTGAAAAATTAGAAATCTTACGTGAATATTGCATAAAACATAAAGTGATTATTTGCTTGAAAGGAAAAAATACTGCAGTAGCTTTACCAGACGGAAGCATACATTTCAATTCTACTGGAAATTCTGGTATGGCAACGGCTGGTAGTGGAGATGTATTGACAGGTATAATTCTGGGGTTTTTAGCTCAGGGATATAGTCCAGAACAAGCTGCCATTCAAGGAGTTTTTGAACATGGATTAGCCGGAGAAAGAGCATCAAAAATTCGTTCTGAAAGAGCAGTAATTGCCAGTGATATTGTGGAAAATTTTAAATAAATATGTTAAAAAAAATTCATCACCTTGCCATTATTTGTTCAAATTACGAAAAATCGAAAGATTTTTATGTAAATAAGTTAGGCTTTGAAATTCAGGCAGAGGTTTATCGAGAAGCTAGAGATTCTTATAAATTAGATTTGACCTTAAATGGTAACTACATAATTGAGCTTTTCTCTTTTCCAAATCCTCCACCTCGAGCAAGCAGACCAGAAGCTTGTGGACTTCGACATTTGGCTTTTGAAGTGGATGATGTTGAAGAGACAAAATTAAATTTAGAAATCAAAGGTATAATTTCAGAACCAATAAGAATAGACGAATTTACCAATAAGAAATTTACTTTTTTCGAAGACCCAGATGGCTTGCCCTTGGAAATTTATGAAAATTAAAAAATCAGCAAAACAATGATAAGAAACATAAATAATATTGATTCCCCTTCCTTACTTATATTTAAAGAAAAAGTGGAAAGCAATATCGATAAAATGATAACAATTGCTGGAAGTAACCTTAATCGTTTAATGCCACATATAAAAACCAATAAAATGGAAAAAATAGTGCAAATGATGATAACAAAAGGAATAAAGCAATTCAAAAGTGCCACCATAGCTGAAGCAGAACTGGCTGCTATGTCTGGAGCAGAAAGAGTTCTAATTGCTCATCAATTAGTGGGTCCTAAAATTGATAGATTATTAGCTTTGATTGAAAAATTTCCAAATACAACATTTGCTTCTTTAGCCGACTGCAACTCTGTAATTGATGAAATTTCAGAAAAGTTTGCTACTAAAAATTTAATAGCTAATATATATTACGATATCAATAATGGAATGGATAGATCTGGCCACGAAATTGATGATCAATTAACCTTAGACTTAAGATATGCGATTGATAAACCAAACATAAAATTAGTGGGATTTCATGTTTACGATGGACACATTCGGGACGATGGTTTTAAAGAAAGAAAGACCAAAATTGAAAACGGCATGCTTAAAGTAAATAAAATATTCAAAGATTTAAAACATGAAATCAGCGATTTAGAAATAATTGCCGGTGGCACCCCAGCATTTACATCGCATGCTTTAGAAATAACTCGCATCCTTAGCCCAGGTACTTGCGTATTGTGGGATTGGGGTTATGGCGATAAATTTTCAGAACAAAACTTTGAATTCGCCGCTTTAGTTATGATGAGAATTATATCCAAACCCAAAAGAGGAACTCTAACCACAGATATGGGCCACAAAGCCGTTTCATCTGAAAATCCAATTGACAAACGCATCCGTTTTCTGAACCATGAAGACTTAAGATTGGTTTCTCAAAGCGAAGAACATGGTGTACTTGAAACTGAAAATTGGGACAATTATAAAATAGGTGACATCCTGTTGGGAGTCCCTTACCATGTTTGCCCTACAGTAAATCTTTATGATGAAGCCCAAATTATTGAAAAAGACAAATGGGTAGGAACTTGGAAAATAGAAGGTAGAAAAAGAAAAATAACAGTATGATAGGTATTTCTAAAGATAATAAATTAAAAAAATTGTTTGTAGTTGGCGACAAAGTTTTAATAAGACCTAAGAACCCAAAAGATAAAACAACTTCTGGTCTGTATTTGCCGCCGACTGTTACCGAAAAAGAAGATGTTCAATCTGGCTATATCGTAAAAGTTGGTCCAGGTTACCCACTACCTAGCAATAGTGAAGAAGAACCTTGGAAAAACACCGAAGAGAAAGTAAAATATATGCCCTTACAAGCTGAAGAAGGAGATTTGGCCATTTATTTACAACGACACGCCATTGAAATCCAATACGAGGGCGAAAAATATGTAATAATTCCACAGGCTTCTATCCTTCTTTTAGAAAGATCTGAAGATCTGTTTTAATTAACTCCATCATGCAGAGGTTGAGGGGTTACGTTTGAACTCATCACTGAAAATTCGTCTTGGCAAGTTTTTAAAATTGTACTTTTTTTAGAAATTGAATCTTACTTGCTCATATATAGTTTGATTTTTATGTCAACCTATTTTAGGCAAGCACAAACAAATAACCTAAAACGGATAACCGATAACAGAAAACAGATAACAGATAACCGATAACAGATAACAGATAACCAACAGTAAAAAAATATCAGAAATTGGTTCAAATATAAACTTATTCTATCTATTTTTTGTAATTCAATTAGAATAGAATCAAAATCAAATGTTTAGATCATCTCTCGGTATTATAGGTCATTATTCAGTTATCATAGCTTTCGTTTTCGCTTTGCTGGCAACATACACCTATTGGCAAGCTTCATTAGATAAAACCCCAGACAAAAAATATTGGTTAAAAATTTCAAGATTTTCATTTGGCATTCATGCCATTGGTATTTTGGTCATTGTTATTTCACTTTTCTCCATTATTTTCAATAAATATTTTGAGTATCATTATGCTTGGGACAACGCCTCTTTGAGTCTTCCCTTGGGTTATGCCATTTCTTGTTTTTGGCAAGACCAAGAAGGCAGTTTTTTACTTTGGATGTTTTGGAATGTAGTTTTAGGGATAATTTTGATTGTTTGGTTTAAAAGAAAGAAAAAACAGTTTAGTCATTATGAGGCACCTATGATGACAGTTTTCTCTGCAGTACAAGTCTTTTTAAGTTCCATGATTTTAGGAGTAGTTATTTATGGCGAGTTTAAACTTGGAAGTTCTCCATTTTTATTGTTGCGTGAATCCATGCCTAATTTACCTGTATGGAAATCAGATCCGAATTTTATTCCTAAAGACGGAAATGGACTAAATCCTTTACTTCAAAATTATTGGATGGTTATTCACCCCCCAACTTTATTCTTAGGTTTTGCAACTACTCTTATCCCTTTCGCATTTGCTATAGCCGCATTATGGAAGAAACAATATTCAGAATGGGTAAAAGTTGCCTTGCCATGGACCTTAGTTTCAGCAGTAGTATTAGGAACTGGAATAATGATGGGAGCTATTTGGGCTTATGAAACTTTAAATTTTGGTGGATATTGGAATTGGGATCCAGTTGAGAATGCAGTTTATGTACCTTGGTTGGTTCTAATAGCTAGTTTTCATACCATGATTTTAGCTAGAAAAAGCTCTACTGCTTTAAAATATACTTATATTTTGGTTATTGCTCAATTTATTTTAATCCTTTATTCAACATTTTTAACTAGAAGCGGTATTTTGGGAAATTCATCGGTACATTCTTTTACCGATTTGGGACTTTCAGGTCAATTACTGATTTATCTTTTGTTTTTTCTATTAATCTCAATAATACTTTTAACAATAAGATGGAAATCTCTTCCTAGCGATGAAAAGGAAATATCAACGTTTTCTCCAGATTTTTGGGTTTTTATAGGTGTTACTTTATTATGTTTGGCTGCTTTTCAAGTCACTGTTACTACCTCAATACCAGTATACAACAGTATAGCCAAAATATTTAATTTTAAGCTCAATATGGCTATGCCTTCCGAGCCATTAAAGCACTACACAGTATTCCAAATGTGGCTTTTCATAGGTATTACTGTTTTAAGTGGCGTAGCTCAATATTTTTGGTGGAAAAAAGTAAAAACATTTAATCAACTAATAAATCCTTTGATAATAGCTCTTTTACTTTCAGCAATTTCCATTACTTTGTCGGGAGTTAACAATTGGAAATACATTATTCTTTTAACAGGAGGAATATTTTCTGTTATTGCTAATGGTTCAATTTTACTCGAAATAATAAAAGGTAATTTTAAAGTAGCAGGTGGAGCAGTAACACATATTGGTGTAGCGTTAATGCTGATAGGCATCATGTATTCTTCCGCTTATGAAAAAGTAATTTCGCTAAACATAAGAGATGAAAAGATTTTTAAAACTGAGAAAGATAATAAGGAAAATGTATTGCTTTATTTGAATAGACCTTTAGGAATAAAAGATTTTACGTTAAACTACAGAGGTGAATTTTTAGATGTAAGGAATATTCCAGGCTATATAGAAAAGAAATTTATACAAGCATTGCCAGCTAGTGAATACCAAGGAATAGCAAAAGCTGACATTATAGATGGGAACAAAATATATGCAAAAAAAGGGGATACGATAGAATATGAAGCTCAAAACACCTATTATCAAATAAATTATGAGCAAAAAGGAAAGAAAGACTTTAATTTCTACCCACGATATCAAATAAACCCTAAAATGGGAAATGTGGCTTCTCCAGACATAAAAAATTATTGGAACAGAGACATATACACACACGTAAATTATGTAACGACTAACGAAGATAAAGAATGGTCACTACCGGAAAGTTTTACAGTGGCTATGAAGGATACTTTTTTCTTAAACGACTATGTGGCCATTTTAGATAATGTAGAAACCATTAACGAGGTAGATGGCTTACCAATAGGCCCTGGAGATGCTGCTGCTCAAGCCACTCTAAAAATTTTAGATAGAGATGGTGAAAGAATTATGAAACCTGTTTTTGCTATAAAAAATCGAGAAATCTGGAGTAAACCAGTCATAAGCAATGAGCTTGGAGTAAGAGCCCAACTTACTTCTATTGATCCATCTACTGGAAAATTTACCTTTGCAATAAGTAGAGGAGAACGAGACTATATTGTTTTAAAAGCCATTGAAAAACCATTCATAAACTTACTCTGGCTTGGAACTGGACTCTTGGTTATTGGAATTACTATAGCTGCAACTCGAAGATTTAGAATTATTTAAAGCGTTTAAAATCAATATGATAAAATATGCTATCCAAATATTTGTTCTTCTAGTTTTGATAGTTTTTTCAATATTTGTCTGGGAAAAAATAAAAACTTTTAATTTTATAGGCACAGACAAAATTAATACAACTCATACCATTTTATTAAAAAAAATGACCAATATGGGCAAATTAGAATTATTAAAATACTCCTACAGAGATGTTGTTGAACAAGAAATTGTAAGAGATTTTTTGCCAGATCCCAAAGCCATTTTAATAGTGCAAGGAGAAGCCGTGGGTTGTTTAGATTTAACTTTAATAAAAGATAAGGATATATGTTTTAAGGGAGATACTATAATTATTAATTTACCAGACCCCGAAATATGCAATCACAAAATAGACCATAGCAAATCAAAAATTTATAAAACAGATTACGCATTTATGAATGAAGGTCTTTTGCTGGATGAGGCCTACAAAAAAGCTGAAAATCAAATTTTAGAATCAGCTATAAGTTCTGATATTTTAGAACAAACTAAAAAAAATGCTGAAACTCTTTTAAAGCCTTTAATTGAAAACCTAAGCGGCAAAAAAGTAGTTATTCATTTTCAACTAAAAACAAAATTAAATAAACTTAAATAATATGAAAAAGAACGTATACTTTTTTTTAACTTTTCTCACAATAAGCTTTTATTGTCAAGCTCAATCTTGCTGTGAAACAGTTTTTGCATCAAATGATGGCAATATGGGGATCTTTGTTTCAGACAAAAAATTTCAAAACATGCACCCTAGCCCAGAAGCCTACACCCATGTAAGCGATTTTGGTGGAGAGATGATCTCCTTAAAAACCACGAGTAAGGATGCCAATGCATTTTTAATTAAAGCCAAATCAAAATCGAATAAATGGCTTTTTGTATATCAAGAATGGTGGGGATTAAACGACCATATTAAAAAACAAGCTGAAGTTTTTTACAAAGACTTAGACCAAAACGTAAATGTATTAGCACTAGATATGTATGACGGGAAATTGGCCACTGATGCTGCTAAAGCAGGCGAATATATGGGTGCAGCCAAAGAAGACCGGTTAGAGGAAATCATAAAAGGAGGGGTGGAATTTGCAGGACCAAAAGCAAAAATTGGAAGTGTTGGATGGTGTTTTGGTGGTGGGCTATCGTTAAAATCTGCAATCATTGCTAACAAAAATGCAGTGGCATGTGTAATGTATTATGGAATGCCAATTAAAGACATTGAGAAACTTAAAGTATTAAAAACTGATGTGTTAGGCTTGTTCGCAACAGAACAATGGATCTCTAAAACAATTGTAGAAGAGTTTGCAGAAAATATGAAAAATGCCAACCAAAAATTAGAATATAAAATTTTTGATGCGGCTCACGCATTTGCAAACCCTAGCAATCCAAAATTCGATAAAGTAGCCGCAGGTGAAGCTTACGGTATGGCAATAAATTATTTAAAGAAAAAATTAAATTAAAAAATCTAATTTAAAAAGTGGCAATCAAAATTTATTGATTTGCCACTTTTTTTTTAAATCAAAAAAAAGATGGTGGAATTAACGATTGAAATGTCTCAAAATGAAGTCATAAGACCTCAAATTAAAAACAACAACGATTTCTATATTGCTTACTTTGACAACTCTATAGAATCTCAAAAAATTAGATTTGAAAATCCAGAAGATGCCAGAAACAAAATTAAAAACTGCTTAAAATCTGAAACTTCAATTAAAAATATTTTTATAAGTTCTATTTCAAAATTTGATGAAAGCCAAATTGGCTACTTTTTCAAGAATAAAAAAGAAATATCGAAACGAATTGGAAACATTAATTCTAAACGAATTTTTGACAATAAATTTTTTTAATTTATTTATATACAATACCTTACAATAGTTTTCTAACCTCTATTTTTAAAAGTAACAGTCTGTCAAATTGACTTAAAAAAGCTAATTTTACAAATGCTGCACTATTCTTGTTATCAAAACGTTGGAATTCAGTAAATTTGCAATTCAATTAATACAGATATTTAAGATAATATTACGATACAATATGTTTAATTTTTTAACTAAAGGCATTTCAAAAATTTTTGGCACGAAATCAGAAAAAGATATTAAAACCTTAAATCCATTTGTGGATGCTACCAACATTGAGTTTACAAAGCTCAATACTTTGAGCAATGACGAGTTTAGAGCCAAGACTCAAGAACTTAAAGAATACATCAATCAAAAACTTGCTTATATAGACAATGAAGTAATTACTCTAAAGGCTTCAACAGAAACCACTGAAGAAATAAGTATTGACGAAAAAGAAATAATATTCAAGAAAATTGATGAGCTTGAATTAAAAAGAAACGTGGAACTTGAAGAAGTTTTAATAGAAGTTTTGCCAACTGCATTTGCTATTGTAAAGGAAACCGCAAAAAGATTCAAAGAAAATAGCGAATTAGAAGTAACAGCAACTCATTTGGATAGAGAACTTGCCATGAAAAAATCTCACATAGAAATTATAGGTGACAAAGCTATTTGGAAAAATGAATGGCTAGCTGCTGGCAATCTAATTAAATGGGATATGGAACACTACGATGTGCAAATTATCGGTGGTGCATCATTACATAAAGGAAATATTTCAGAAATGGCTACGGGTGAAGGAAAAACCTTGGTAGCTACTTTTCCCGCATTTTTAAATGCTTTAGCAGGAAGAGGTGTACATATCGTAACCGTAAACGACTACTTAGCAAAACGTGACTCCGAATGGATGGGACCAATTTTCGAGTTTAATGGAATTACTTGTGATTGTATAGATAAACATCCTGCAAATTCCAATGCTAGGAAAAATGCTTATAATGCAAGTATAACCTATGGCACAAACAATGAATTTGGTTTTGATTACTTAAGAGACAATATGGTGAACGATCCAGCCGAAATGGTTCAGCGTCCGCCGCATTATGCTATGGTGGATGAAGTCGACTCTGTTTTGATTGACGATGCTCGTACTCCTTTGATTATCAGTGGCCCAATGACCAAGAAGAACGACGATGAACTTTTCAATACCCTTAAGCCTAGAGTTTCGCAAATAGTAGATGCTCAAAAAAATGTAGTAAGTAATTTTTTAATTGAAGCTAAAAAGTTAATAGCAGAAGGTAACAAAAAAGAAGGTGGTTTATCTTTATTTAGAGCTCACAGAGGTCTTCCTAAAAGTAAACCTCTAATTAAGTATCTTTCAGAATTAGGAAATAAAAAACTATTGTTGGAAACAGAGGCAATCTATCTGGCTGAAAATCAAAAACTAATGCCTGAAGCGGATGCCCCTCTTTATTTTACAATTGAAGAAAAAAATAACTCTGTAGAACTTACTGACAAAGGTTTAGATTTTTTATCAACTATAGATCAAGACCCTAATTTCTTTATTATGCCAGATTTAGGTGTGGAAATGGCTGCTATTGAAAAAATGAAACTAAATGGTGAGGAAAAAATCCTTAAAAACGACGAATTAATTCGAGATTATTCTACGAAAGCTGAAAGAATACATGCAGTTAACCAACTTTTAAAAGCCTATACGGTTTTTGAAAAAGATGTGGACTATGTAACCATGGATGGTAAAGTTAAAATAGTTGATGAGCAAACAGGTCGTATAATGGATGGCCGAAGATGGTCAGATGGATTACATCAAGCTGTTGAGGCTAAAGAAAATGTTAAAGTTGAAGACTCTACACAAACTTATGCCACAGTAACGCTTCAAAATTATTTTAGAATGTACCACAAATTAGCTGGTATGACAGGAACAGCTGAAACCGAAGCTGGAGAATTCTGGAAAATATATAAATTAGATGTAATTAGTGTTCCAACAAATAAAAATATTGTTAGAGACGATAAAGAGGATAAAGTATACAAAACTGTTAGAGAAAAATATAATGCAGTTGTTGATGAAATAGTTGAAATGGTAACCATAGGTAGGCCTGTTCTTGTAGGAACTACGTCAGTAGAAAATTCAGAACTCCTGAGCAGAATGTTAACCATGAGGAAAATTGGCCACCAAGTTTTAAATGCCAAACAGCACGCCAAAGAAGCAGATATTGTTGCCGAAGCTGGAAAGCCTGGAACTGTAACTATTGCTACCAACATGGCAGGTAGAGGAACAGACATTAAGCTTACTACTGACAGTAAATCTGCAGGTGGTTTGGCTATCGTTGGTACCGAAAGACATGAATCAAGAAGAGTAGATAGACAGTTGAGAGGCCGTGCGGGGAGACAAGGAGATCCAGGCTCTTCTCAATTTTTTGTTAGCTTAGAAGATAATTTAATGCGTATGTTTGGCTCAGATAGAATAGCCAAAGTAATGGACAAAATGGGAATGGAAGAAGGAGAAGTAATTCAGCACTCCATGATTACTAATTCTATAGAACGTGCACAACGTAAAGTTGAAGAAAATAATTTTGGTATGAGGAAACGCTTGATTGAGTACGACGACATCATGAACATTCAGCGTGATACTATTTACAAAAGGAGAAAAAATGCTTTGTTTGGCGAAAGACTAGCTTTAGATATAGCCAATATTATTTATGATACTTGTGCAGACATTGTGAATTCTACTCCAAATAATTATGATGAATTTGAAGTAAGATGTATGCAAAAATTAGGTTTTAAGCCTGAATTATCACCTGAAGATTACGTTAAAGCTGGAAATCCTCTAACCCATAAACTTTATAATCTAGCCGAAAAACACTACAAAATAAAGAATGAGGCAATACGTAAAAACATTGTTCCAACTTTAAAAAATGTCTTAAAAGATAGACAAGCCATGACCGAAGAGCCTTTTATGGCAGTTGTGAGTGACGGAAATCATCATATTGGGGTTTTTTGTGACCTAAAAAAAACGGTAGAAACTGACGGTAGAGAGTTAATTTTAGAAATGGAAAAAAACATTTCGTTAAATCTTATAGACCAAGAATGGAAAGAGCATTTACGTGATATGGATGATCTAAAACAATCGGTTCAGAATGCTTCGTACGAACAAAAAGACCCTTTGTTAATATATAAATTTGAAGCCGTTGAATTGTTCCAAAATTTCTTAAAAAAAGTAAACACTGACACAGTGGGCTTCTTAATGAAAGCCAATGTTGCAGAAATGCGTTTCCAACAAATGGCAGCTCAACCTAAAACGAACAAGCCTAAATTATCTACCAATAAAACCGAAGGGGAAGAAGGAAGTGGCCCAACGATGTTGACTCCAGCAAAATCACAAAAAGTGGCTAACAGAAATGACAAAGTAAATGTGCAATATAAAAATGGTACTTTAAAAAAAGACATCAAATACAAACATGTAGAGGAAGATGTAATGAATGGCGAAGCAGTTATTGTTGATTAATTTTCCTTGTTAAATATTTTAAATGCCTTTAAATTGCTAATTATTAGCAATTTAAAGGCATTTTTTTTCATCACACATTTAATTTTTTAGTTATATCCAGAACTACAATCGAAAACACAATAGATAGTTAGGGGGCTCCTATAAACTAGTTTTGTGCTGAGAAATAGCAAAAAATATTGTATTAATAAAATTTTATAATTTACCAGAAGCAAAACCTACGCTGAGTACATATTTTGAAATTCTATGAAGCAAAATGTTTTTGTAGCATTTTGTAATAAAAAGTAGTTTATAGGAACCCCATTTAGTTAAACACTGTTTCAATTCAAATCTTCTAAGTTTGTTTTTTTTTACAAAAACGTCAATAATATAGTTAAATAAAAATCAAAGAAAAATACCTAACTGATAAACAATCACAAAAATTATTTTTAACTTTCAATTAAATAGTTTTCGATAACTAATTATTTAAACCATTATAGATCGTTTTAAAATTAATTAATAGGAAAAAAGTTTCTAAAAATATGTCACTTTCAAAACTAATCATTAGCTACTTTCTTACCACACTTGTCTTTTTTGTATTAGACATGTTATGGCTGGGATTAATAGCAAAAGATTTATACAATAAATACCTAATAGATTTCTTAAGCAAGAAAGTCAATTGGACTGCTGCTTTTGTATTCTATTTTTTGTTTATAATAGGCATATTTTATTTTTGTATTTTACCAGCTATTGAAAAAGATTCCATCTCGAAAGCCATTATTGGAGGAGCTTTTTTCGGCATAATTACCTATGCTACCTACGATTTAACTAATTTGGCAACCTTAAAAAACTGACCATTGCCACTTGTTATAATTGATATAATTTGGGGTATGCTTTTAACAATGCTCGTAAGCGTTTCTGGATATTTTATCACAAAATGGATAGCTTAATATGATACTTTTAATATTAAAATGTTTAATTATCATCCTCATTTACAGCACAATATGGTTTTGGGTAGCTGTTTATAAAAACAGAAATGACATAGCAGATATAGCATGGGGTTTAGGATTTATTTTAATTTGCATATTTTTGTATTTCACTCAAAAAAATGGATTAATTGCTTACTTGGTGTATAGCCTAATTTGTCTTTGGGGATTGCGATTAAGTGTTTATATTTTTATTAGAAATAAAAACAAAAAAGAAGATTTTAGATATTTAAAATGGCGAAACGAATGGGGAGACAATTTTCTTTTAAGATCCTATCTCCAAGTTTTTTTATTTCAAGGGCTATTACTTCTTGTAATTATATGCCCAGTATTTTTAGTCGCAAAAACTACAATTCAATCATTTTCATTTTTTACAATTTTAGGAATTTTGATTTGGATTATAGGTTTCATTTTTCAAGCAGTAGGTGATTATCAATTATCTCAATTTTTGAAATTAAAGAATAAAGGCATCTTAGAAACTGGCCTTTGGAGGTTTTCTCGTCATCCAAATTATTTTGGAGAAATTATGATGTGGTGGGGAATATTTACTATAATAGTTCCTTTGGATAATAGTATTTTCTTTATTATTAGCCCCTTGACTATTAGCATTTTAATTATTTATGTTTCAGGAATTCCATTACTTGAAAATAAGCAAAAAGACAATTTGCTTTATCAAAAATATAAGAAAAAAACGAGTGTTCTATTTCCATTACCCCCTAAATAATAGCTGTTTAAGTCTCGATTTTTCATGATCAGTAATTTTTAAAAATGATTACCTTAAATTAGAAATACCGCCAATAAACAAATTATTAATAATATTTTAGCCTCATTGTTTTTTTTGATATTAGTTTATTTTTCCCATATTTTAATTTCTTTAAACTGAAAAGTCCCTCAAGTCAATTTTTCAAAAATTAATTTGAAACAAAATCTATTTTGGATAAAGTGTAGCAATGTTAATCAATTTTCGGATTTACAGGATTTAGAGTGAAACCCTGAATTTTATAAACTTTAATTAATGATTGCTGTTTACTGAATTTGTTGTTAGCCTTACTTTTCCGCGTCGGCGGATCGCAGGTATGCCTGTCCAATTGAAAAAAGCCGAATGTCGGGCCAACTGGAATGCCAGCTCAGCCAAAAACACTCACAAAAAAAAATCCTGACTGGCAATCCTCCATGAATTTTTAAATTAACTATCTAGTTATTAGTAATTTAACAGTATTTAAAAAATTTCATACGGACGTTTTTGTGATTAATGGAACAATGAGTTACTTGTTTTCTAAAAGATTTCACAAATGAATATTTCTCCACTCTAAATCCTGTAATGCCCAATTTTCTTTTTACTTAGACTTTTATTCTTTTTGAAAAATATTTTGAAAACATAAAAAATCTACCTCTGATTTCATATTTGAGTGGATGGCACTTTGTGCTTTTGGTTTATCATGGATAAAAAAAGAGAAATGCTCCTTGAGGATGCCTTATAGCATTAACATAATCAAAAAAATTAACTAAATCAGATTGTTTATTCTAGCAATAAATACCTATATTTACAGATTATTAGGTATTTACTACAAATTACGATTCTACTTTCTAGTATTTTTTTTAATTTATCCATAAAAATAGTATTCAAATATTTTTACCGGATGTGACAGATTTCGAAATCAATAAAAAAAGGATTACATAAAATGTAATTTAATTTATCGAAACTAGGTTTTTCATTTGTATCATTACCTCATATAAAATTTAGTCATTGTTTGACTAACTATCAATTTAACAATAAACATTAGTTCTTAAAATGGCCAAATCGCAAGAAACTTTCAATAAAAAAGAGGTAAGAAACAAAAAAGAAAAAAAGAGAAAAGATAAAGAGCAAAAACGCATTGATAAAAAAGATGTTGAAAAGACAAGCAATCTCGAAGATATGATGATGTATGTAGATGAAAACGGTAATCTTACAAGTACTCCGCCTGATCCTACAAAAAAGAGAAAAGTTACCCTAAGCGAAATTGAAATCAGTATTCCAAAAAGAAGTGATTTGGATATTGTAGACTCTATTAGAAAAGGGGTGGTTTCTTTTTATAACGATGCCAAAGGCTTTGGTTTTATAAAAGATTTGGAAACTCAACAAAGTGTATTTTTCCATGTAAACAATTTAAAAGACGAAGTAAAAGAAAATAATATGGTAAGCTTCGAAGTGGAAATGGGACCTAAAGGTGCTACAGCGGTAAATGTTAAGAAATCAATTTAGCACTTTAACAATTTTTCTACAACAAAATGTTTAAATTAGCCGTTTAAACATTTTTTTTTGCATGAAAACTATCTCCGACCTTTTACTATTAGGAAACCCAAAATTATATGAAAAGGCTGAACCCATAATTGAATCAGAATTAGACAAATTGAAAGAATGGACTACAGATCTTCATAATGTAATGAATGAAATTCGGTTAAAATATAATTTCGGTAGGGCAATAGCTGCCCCCCAAATTGGAATTATGAAGCGATTAATTTATATGAACATTACAAAGCCAAAAATCTTCATTAATCCTGAATTTTCCTTTTTAAGTGAAGAAATGATTGACGTTTGGGATGATTGCATGTGTTTCCCACAGCTTTTTGTAAAAGTTAAAAGACACCAAAAAGTAACAATAAACTATTTAGACCAAAACTGGAAACCTCAGGAAGAAACCTTCGAAAATAACACTTCAGAGTTAATTCAACATGAATATGATCACCTTGAAGGTATATTATGTACTATGCGCGCAATTGATAAATTTTCCTTTAAATGGAGAATTTGAATAAAAATTTTTATTTTTATAAAATGGCATTGTATATTTAAAAAAATAAATTTTGAATAATTTTCTAAACTCTGATTTCTTTACTATTAAAATAAAAGTAATTAATACCATTACTTATGTATTCAAAATTTTTAAGAGATTAACGGATTATTATTTAACTCATAAATAATATATAACACTTTATGCAAAATAATTTTATGCAAAATATTTTTTTTCTTTTCTTAATAGTAAATTTTAAATACTCCATTGGACAAGTCAATCAAGAAATTCAGATTAAAAATACCATCAATGTTGTATTTGAAGCAATGAAATTAAGTGATTCTACACTTTTAAAAACGGTTCTAGATCCTGAATGTTCATTACAAACAATTGGTATAAAAGCAGGTCAACCTTCAATATATAAAAAAGATAAGATTCAAAATTTTATTACCTCTATTGGAACTTTAAGACCTAACACGACTTTAGAAGAAAGACTACTCTCTTTTCAAATAAATATCGATGAGGCTTTAGCTATCGCATGGACACCCTATGAGTTTTATATTAATGGCAAATTAAGCCATTTTGGAACAAATGTCTTCACTTTAATAAAAACTGATACTGCCTGGAAAATAGTTTCAATTATAGATACAAGAAAAAAATAAAAAAATATGGTAAAACAGATACTAATTATCGTTTGTTGCAGTCTAATTTTCTTGGGATGTGACTCAAAACCAAAAAACAACAAGAAACTGGATTTGCTTTTTGAAAATTATTTTGAAGAACGTTTTAAATTCTTTCCTCTAGAAGCTACCTCACAAGGCGACAATAGATTTAATGACCAGTTACCCTTGGATATTACGGAAAAGTTTAGAAATCAACTATTGAATTTTTATCAAAAATATTCCATCGAATTAGACAATTTCCATGAAAAAGACCTAAATGAACAGGAAAAGGTATTCTATAATACACTCCGTTTTTCGATTAATTCCGAAATCGAAGGTCTCAACTTTTCAAAACACTTAATGCCGTTTAACCAATTCGAAGGCTTACCGCTTACCTTTGCCCAATTAGGAAGTGGCGAGGCTTCACAGCCATTTAAAACCGTAAAAGATTATGAAAATTGGCTTAAAAGAGTAGATCAATTTTCAGTTTGGGGAGATTCTGCCATCGTAAATTTCAGAAAAGGAATTGAAGTAGGATGGATTTTGCCAAAATCTTTGGTAGTGAAAATGATTCCCCAAATGAAAGAGTTAAGCAAATCTACAGTGGGGGAAAGTGTATTTTTTGGACCAATAAAAAATATTCCATCTGGCTTTTCACCCATAGAAAAACAAAATTTTACTGAAAAATATAAGAGAGCTATACTCGAAAAAATAAACCCAACCTATAACAAATTAGGAGAATTTTTAGCTACTGAATATTTGAAAGTTTCAAGGCCTACCAGCGGAATTATGTTTGTAAGAAACGGAAAAAAATATTACGATTATTTAACCTATTCATGGACAACCACATTGAAATCGCCAAACGAAATATTTCAAACTGGATTATCTGAAGTAGATAGGATTAAAAGAGAAATGGAAAAAGTTAAGAAAGAGGTTGGATTTAAAGGGAATTTGAATACCTTTTTTGCAAATTTAAAGAAAGATCCAAAACTAATGCCTTTTAAAACTCCTGAAGATGTCTTGGAAGCCTTTAGAGATATTCAAGTAAAAATTGAACCTAATCTTTCTAAAATGTTTTCATTAACGCCTAAAACTAAATTTGAAATTAGGAGAACTGAGGCTTTTAGAGAAGCCACAGCCAGCGCTGAATATTTACAAGGAACTGCAGATGGTACTCGTCCAGGAGTTTTTTATATCCCAATTCCTGATGCTAAAACTTTTAATATTACTTCTGGAATGGAGTCTTTATTTTTACATGAAGCTATCCCAGGACATCATTATCAGGTTTCGCTACAACAAGAAAACCAAAAAATTCCAAAATTTATGCGTTTTAGTTGGTACGGTGCCTATGGAGAAGGTTGGGCTCTTTATACGGAATCTTTAGGCAAAGAGCTTGGATTATATACCAACCCCTACCAATATATGGGTGCATTAGGCGACGAGATGCATCGAGCCATTCGATTAGTTGTAGATGTAGGAATGCACACTAAAGGCTGGAGTCGCGAAGAAGCTTTAAATTTTATGATGGCAAATGAAGCTATATCCGAACAAGGTGCAATCGCCGAAATTGAAAGGTACATGGCAATACCTGGCCAAGCACTTTCCTATAAAATTGGAGCTTTAAAAATTCGAGAACTTAGAAATAAATATAGCATTCAATTAAACAAAGATTTCCGATTGGCCGAATTTCACACAGAAATCTTAAAAAATGGATGTCTTCCTTTAGAAGTTTTAGAAGAAAACCTAAATATATGGGCTAACAAAATAAAACCAGCAAATAAAATATAATAATGAGAATATCAATGCTTTGTATTTCGCCAATTTTACTACTTTAAATAATTTTAGATTTCAAAAAGATAAGGAAAGCAAAAGAAAATGATTGGATAGAAGTCTACGATTTGATTGTTGAACTTGAAAATTATTCATTCCCCAAAGCATCATTCAAAGATATATATATCAAAAATATACAAGACAAAAAAACACACTATTTTGTAAAAGAATTTAAAAAAAAGATAATCGGGTTTGTAAGTATTCTAATAAGCACCCCATTACATCATTGTGCCACAATCGCTGAAATTCAAGAATTGATTGTAACAAAAAAATACAGAACCGCTAAAATTGGAAAAGAGCTCCTTTGCCTTGTGGAGCAATTAGCTAAAGAAAAAGGTTGGGCTCAAATTGAAATTGCTAGTAATATTAAAAGATTACAAGCTCATAATTTTTATATCGCAAACCAGTTCCCTAGAAGTCATTTCAAATTTGTAAAGAAAATCATCTCTTAAAAGTTAATTTATTGACTTAGTAGAATTGTATTTTTTTTTAATTTCATTATTTTCTGAAATATTAATAATTATTGT
>JANOMP010000122.1:0-16868 GCA_031420365.1 Cytophagaceae bacterium | reverse complement strand
CACACTCGTCCAGTACTATTACGATAGCTCTCCACTAATCTGTAATAACCGTCCAGTTTTTTAGTATCTGGATTTACCCGACATGTTGCCTTGAAATACATGCCACAAAGGTAATGCTAAGCAGTCCAATAAGTCAACCCCGCTGTGTACTACAAATGAAAAAACGAAAAATATAAAATGTTCACAATCAATGATATAGAAATTTTATAAGTTCGAAAAAGACTGATATTTATCAAAAAACATCAATATCTCATGAAAATATTTTTTTTGACCGACCATTTCGAGCGTTATGAGCAATGTGGGTTAAAAATTTCCATACGGACGTTTTTGTGATTAATGGAACAATCAGTGATTTGTTTTCTAAAAGATTTTATTTAATAATATTTCTCCACTCTAAATCCTATAATGCCTTAAAAATTACAACAAGGCCCTGTCCAAGTGTACATATCCGCCATCTACATGAATCAATTGGCCCGTAGTGTGGCTTGATCGGTTTGATAATAGGAATGCAACCATATTGGCTATTTCTTCAGCGGTGGTCATTCGGTTTTCTAAAGGTATTTTGCTTTCAATTTTCTTCAAAGTTTCCTCCGAGTTGGGTAATGTCTTTATCCATTTTTCGTAAAGTGGCGTATAACATTCCGCTACAACTACTGCGTTTACCCGAATACCATATTTTAGAAGTTCCGTCGCCCATTCTCTTGTCAAGGCATTTCTAGCGCCATTAGCAGCAGCATATCCTGATGTTCCACCTTGTCCAGTTTCAGCGGTTTTTGAAGTGATATTTACAATTGCACCTTTGCTCTCTATTAATGAAGGCAAACAATATTTAGCTAATAAATAGTAATGAATTACATTGCGATGAAGTGAAGCCATAAAGCCTTCATAGTCTCCATTTTCAAGACCAATTCCATCATTTGCACCCGCGTTATTTACTAAACCATGAATTCTTCCAAACCTTTCTAGAGTTAATTTCACTGCTTTTTCACATTCTTCGGGATTAGAAAGTTCCGCTTCTACAGTAAAACCGAATCCTCCAGCGGCTTGAATTTTTTCTAAAGCTAGCGTATTGTCAAGTGCATTTCTTCCAACTATAACTGGAAATGCTCCTTCTAGAGCCAGTTGATTAGCTATTCCTTCTCCAATACCTTTAGCTCCACCACTAACAAGTATTACTTTCTCTTTTAAGTTTAGATTCATTTTTGACCTATTTTACCGTTGATTTTTCTCCAAATTCCTAAAGGGTTCTCCTGTTTTAGTTCAATAGGCAATAACACGTTAGGCATATCTTGAAAACAAACAGGTCTAGTAAATCTAGTTATTGCCATCGTTCCAACTGAAGTACTTCTGCTATCCGTTGTGGAAGGGAAAGGCCCTCCATGTACCATTGCATGTGTTACCTCTACCCCTGTTGGAAATCCATTTATTATTAATCTTCCAACTTTTTGCTCTAATAAATCCAATAAATCGGAGTTTTCTAACAACTCTTCCTCTGATCCAAAAACAGTAGCAGTTAAATGTCCAGACATAGTTCTAGCGACCTCTAACATCTCTTCTTTATTATTACATGAAACTACTAAACTTGAAGGCCCAAAAACTTCTTCTTGCAATAGTTCATTTTCTTTAAATGTTTGGTAGTCCGCTTGAAATAATACAGGTTGGGCAGCGGTATGCCCTTCAGGTTTTTTCCCAAAGCTTATTACTTTTGCATATTTTTGAAAATCTTCTACCCCTTTATGGTATACCGTTTGTATACCTTTATTTAGCATTACTCCGCCTATTGAAGCTGTTGAAACTGATTTTAATGTTTCTTCGAATGCTTTATTATTTTTAATTACCAATAGTCCAGGATTGGTGCAAAATTGTCCAACTCCCATTGTAACTGAATTCATATAAGCTTGAGCTAAAAATTCTCCCTTTTCATTAAGCGTTTTTGGTAATATAAAAACAGGATTTATACTTCCCATTTCTGCATAAACTGGGATGGGTTCTGGTCTAGACGCAGCAGCATCAAAAATAGATTTTCCGCCCTTGAAAGACCCGGTAAAGCCGACTGCTTTTATTAGTGGATGTTTTACTAGGCTTTGCCCAATTGTAGTTCCATCGTCAAATACTAATGAGAAAACCCCATCTGGCATATTTGTTTTTTTAGCCGCAGCAAGTATAGCTTTGCCGACTAATTCAGATGTACCTAAATGAGAAGGATGACCTTTAAAAACTACAGAACAGCCAGCCGCAAGTGCTGAAGTAGTATCTCCACCAGCTACAGAAAACGCTAAGGGGAAATTACTTGCACCAAAAATGCCAACAGGCCCTAAAGACATTTCCATAGCCCTTAAATCCACTTTTGGTATGGGTTGCCTCTCAGGTTGAGCGGTGTCAATTATTGCATTCACCCAAGAGCCTTCTTTTAGAAATTCGGCAAAAAGGCGAAGTTGACCAATGGTGCGTCCTCTTTCTCCAATGGCCCTTCCTTGTGGCAGACCGCTTTCCGCGATATACCTTTCTATTAAAACATCTCCAAGAGCTTCTATTTCAGTAGCTATGGTTTCTAAAAATAATGCTTTTTCTTGCCCTGTTTTTTTTCTGTATACTGAGAAAGCAGAATTAGCTTTTCTTACAGCCAAGTCTAGTTCAGTTTCGGTTGCTTTAAAAAATAATGGGCCAATTGGCTCGCCAGAAGCAGGATTTATAGCTTGAATTCCAACTGTTCCTTCAGAGGATTCACTAAATCCAATCAAATTTTTTCCTTGCACTTGCATTTATTCTACTGTGTTAATAAGTGTTCCTATGTTTTCAATACTAATTTGTACTTTGTCTCCACTAATCATTGAGAAATCGTCTGGTGGTACTATTCCCGTTCCTGTCATTAAGAAACAACCAGTGGGAAAACTACATTCTCTTGTCAAATATTCCACCAATTCTGGAAGTTCTCTTTTCATTTGATTCAATGCAGTTTTTTGGGAATAAACAGTTGATCCAGCTCGAAATATTTCTAATTGTATTTCTGTATCTCTAGATATTTGATTCTCAAAAATAGCTAAACATGGACCAATGGCCGCACTTTTATCATAGGATTTTGCTTGTGGAAGATATAGAGGATTCTCCCCTTCAATATCTCTAGAACTAACGTCATTTCCGATTGTGTAGGCTGCTATTTTATTATACTTATTTACAAAAAGAGTTAGTTCAGGCTCAGGCACATTCCAATGAGAATCTTTACGAATCCTGATTTTTTCTAGATGACCAACAGTACGTGCAGCAGTAGCCTTAAAGAAAATTTCAGGCCTTTCAGCATCATAAACTCTATCATAAAAATCGCCTCCACCTGCATCTTTTGACTCCTCCATTCGAGCTTTTTTACTTCTAAGATAGGTAACTCCTGACGCCCAGATTTCTTGAGAAGTCATTGGTGCTAAAGGATGGATTGTAAATTCTTTTAAAGAATTGTCAGATGGTATTTTTTGAATTTCATTTTGCAAAAAATCAAACAAATTTTCTTGATTTATTAATATATCCCAATCTTTTATGGAAGACAAATGATAGGCATTGTTATTTAAAATAATATTGCCTTTTGATGTTTTAAATAATTTCATTTTCTATATTTTGCTGCAATTTAACAAAAAATTATTTATCATTACAGAAACCCTTATGACTTAGAAACAGTTAAGTAATAAAAATTAATTTTTTCTAAATGGATTCAAGCATTCACATACCTATAGTAGATTTAAATGACCACATTATTGGTTATGAAGAAAAGCTGGACGTCCATGTAAAAGGGTTGCTTCATAGAGCTTTTTCAATTGTAGTTTTTAATAAACACCAACAAATTCTGATACATCAAAGGGCTTTGCATAAATATCATTCAGGAGGATTATGGACCAACACATGTTGTGGGCATCCTATCGAAGCGGAAAGTATGGAATCAGCGGTTCATAGAAGGTTAAAAGAAGAAATGGGATTTGATTGTGATTTAACATATTCTTTTAAGTTTCAATATGAAGTGGTGTTTAAAAATGGACTAACAGAAAATGAAATTGATCATGTTTACGAAGGCCAATTTGATGGGGAATTTAAAGTAAATCCAGAAGAGGTTGCGAATTTTAGATGGGTTGATATGGATGAGCTAGAAACCGGTATAAAAACTAATCCAGCGTTGTATACCGTTTGGTTTAAAGAAATTATGAAGTACATGCGGAATTTTGAATACAATAAGAAACCTTGAATATGTATTTCAAGTTTTCTTATTTATTGAATTTCTAATCTATTAATTCTTGATTACTCAACTCTTGATATAAATCTTTTAAACTAATTCTTTCAATAATTGATTCTTCTAAATCACTGATATTTTTAAGTTCTACTCCATATCTTTTATAAGAAGGAACGTCAATCAATTTATCCACAGAATATCCATTTTTGGAAATATCTGCCATGGCTACTGTAAACTTGTCTTCTTGTTCAAAAAGTCCAATTTGATTTATAGATTTTATAGGAGATGGTTTTGTTTTTTCTGGAATAATAGCATCAATACCTTTTCCAAATACGGGTGCAGCTATTTTTTCGGGAGCAAAGTACATTTGTGGTTCTTCTTCGGCTAAATCATCAAATCTAGCTGCGACGATGGTAACACGCACTTTGTCCTTTAAAGACCGATCTATCGCAAAACCATGCTTAAAAATTTTGGCTTTTGATTTAATTTGACTTTCTACAAAATCTGTTACCTTGGCTTGGTCCGACATCTTGATTTTATATTCTGGCAATTCATCAGAATAGGCTATAGATACTAATATTCTCTTTGCCCCTCTTATGTTATTGTTTTCAAGCAATGGTGAATTTAAAGCCGCTTCAATTGCTAAAGAAGCTCTATCTGGACCAGATGCTTCTGCTGAGCCCATTACCGCATGCCCAGCATCTCCTAGTACTGTTTTTACATCTGCAAAGTCTAGATTTACAATTCCTGGTCTGGTTATTAATTCTGCAATGCTCTTTACAGCATTTGCTAACACTTCGTCGGCTTTCTTATATGCCGATTCAATATCCAGATCGCCATACATTTCTACTAATCTATCGTTTTTAATTACCAAAACGGTATCACAAAAATCTTTTAATTTAGCAATACCATTTGTTGCTTGTTCAAATTTATCGAGGCCTTCGTGTCTAAAAGGATCCGTAACAACGCCTATAGTTAATCTGTTTTTTGATCGAGCATATCTAGCAATTTCTGGTGCAGCACCAGTGCCAGTGCCACCTCCCATTCCAGCTGTGATAAAGACCATTTCTGTTGGGTCAGCTAACACATCGTTTATTGATTTTTCACTTTCTATAGCAGCTTGTTTACCCACTTTCCAGTCGGTGCCAGCCCCAAGTCCTTTGGTAAGAACTGTACCCAATTGAATTTTAGTAACGTCATCGGGAAATTGCTTTAGAGCTTGGGCATCTGTATTACATGCCACAAAATTAACATCATGCATGCCCTGATTATACATATTAAGCATTGCGTTTCCGCCGCCACCTCCTACACCAATAACTTTAATAATTTTTGGAAGATTAGCTTTAAATTCTAATTCGTATTTAGGTTCTAAAATCATTTTTGAGTTTCTTTATAAGGTTCGTAAGAAAGGATTAATCTTTGATATAATTGTCGTCCATGGGATCATCTTTTATGAATTTTTTCATTCTTTCAAGTAATGATGTTTTAGGAAGATTTACATTGTTTGACTTAATTGATTTTTCTAACACTTTAGTTTCTATAATTGGCTCGATTATAGAGCCATGCTTTAATATTCTATTATCAATTCTACTATCAAAATCTAAATAAGAAGTCATTAATAAGCCAAGTAAAGTAGAATATTTAGGCTTGTTTATGAAATCAAAACCGTTAAAATTGATTTTTGAGTTTATTTTAGCCTTTCTTACGCTTTTTATTTTGCAAATTTGAATAAAAATGTCTTTAACAATAGCCATGGATGCAGTTCCTCCACTTAAGATTAGCCCATTAGTAAGAAGATTTTCAAAGCCAGCCCTAGTGAGTTCACTTTTTACAATTCCTGCGAGTTCCTTTAATCTCCACTCTACTACCAATGAAGCATTTTTGAGTAGAATTTCTATTGGAGCCAAACCTTCTTGACGATTAATTACTATTACTTCGTTTTCATTGATACTTTTGGAAGGAATACCTCCAGAAATTCTTTTGAGAATTTCTGCATCGTCAAAATTTATGGCAAAAGCATCTCTTAGATCATTTGAAATAACGTTGCCACCAATTGGAATTGCCTTAAAAAACCGAAGTCCATTTTTGTAGAATACGCTAATTTCAGTCATCTCTGCACCGATATTTACAATTGCCACGCCATTCCGTTTGTCATCTATAGTAGTATCCAAAAGCGACAAAGAATCTGCAACACCACTTAAAATCAAATGATCAATTAAAATTGGAGACTTTTTTTTATCATCCGTTTTAGCACTTACACTTTTGATGGTATAATAGAGATTCTCTAAACTTTCTGTTTTACTAGTTATAAAATAAAAGTCTCCGCCAATTTGAACACCAAATTTGCCTACTACTTTTTCTCCTGCTTTTACATCATTTACATAAAAATCTTGAGGCAAGCAGTGCAACACCACTCTTCCTGGCTCTACTTTGAAGGTGAGTCGAACATCGTCTAAAAGCTTGTCAACATCTACTTGTTGTATTTGTTTATTTTCACCAGATTTGGTTACCTTTCCTTTATGGTAGAATCCTTGAATATCAGGATTTGAAATATTAATGTTTACAGAATCTATATTTAATCTTAGTTTTTCTGCCAATTCTTCTAATACTTCATCAAGAATTTCAATGGTTCTTTGAGCATTCTCTATTTGACCATTTTTCAAAACCTCATCATCCGGTTTTATTGGTTTTTCTGTAAAACCTACAATTTTTATTATTCCATCTTTTTGTAAATAACCCGCTGCGGCACTTATTTTTGAAGTACCAATATCAACACCTACCACTAAGTTTTCTTCTTCCATGTTAGATTTAAAATAAAAGAGACCAGTCTTATAAAATATTCACTCGAAATAATTCTAAAATACAAACTTATTCAAAATCACTTAATTGCACACAATTTGTCCATCATATTTTACACTTATTTTCGAAAAAGCTTCCCATTGTTTCTGTGGTAAAATTTGCTTATAAAATATCAAAAGCTTGTTTAGTTTGCCGTCAATATGCTCTGGCCTTCCAAATTCAATTGTATTGTTACCCATAAGCGGTATCATTTGAATTTCTTTTTTGTTATCCACATTTATTTGGGCTATTTGAGCTTCCCAAAATTCATCATTAGATATTTTTACAATTAAACTTAATATATCTTGGTTATTCTTTGTTTTTAGACTTTTTAAATTATTAAAATAGGAGCCACTAAGTAGGGTCACATTTGGACTAAAGTGTCTTGAAAATGGGAAAATAGTACCCTCTTTGTCTAAAAACCGATCAGGAAAGCCATTTTCTCCTAGAATACGAGCAATTGGTGTAAATCCTTCTATATCGACCACCAAATATCCTTGTAAATTGGTAAATGCTTCACATTTTTTTGCTAGGCCTTTGTTTAAAACTCTTTTTTCTACAGAAGATAAATCTATATTTTCAATAATTTTTCCTTCAAAAGGCTCATTTCCATAATTTGTTATCCATTTTTCAACATCGTTTTTGGTAATTAATAGTTGATTGGCATTATCCTTAATCTTAATTTCAATACCCTTACATCTTTTGGATGAATTTTTTTGCGTAGCAGAAATAACCAAAAGGATACCTAAAACTGACAATACACCTATGATTGTATAGTTAGTAACTTTTCTTAAATTTGGAATTTTCATATTAGAGGGAATTTACAAAATCATTTGGTTTAATTTCATTCTTAAATCTATCTGCTATTCGAGCTTCTAAATCGGTTTGACACAATTCTTTTAATGCTTTCACTTCTTTATTCCATTTGTAACCATCCCAAAATTCGAGGCCCTTGTGATCCCTTATTTTGTACAGTGCCGCTGGTTTATATGCAGTTCCTAAATATGTATATTTTTTACCATTTTCTTTTGCCCAATTTATTACGCTCCACATCATCCATTTTCCTAAAGAATGGCTTCTCATATATTCTGTATCAAAAAATGCAAACCAGTAATGCACCAATTCTTCATTTATTGCTGCCAATACATAACCCATTACTTTTTCTTCATTTGAAAACTTAAAAAAATGGGTACCCGTTTCTTGCTTTAAAATATAATCCCAACGCTCCAGGCTCATGTTTTCTTCACCTATACGTTCGTTGATATAATTTGTACAAAAATTTATAAAATCTGAATCTTGCAAATCAAATTTTGCTTTTTCTATAACTTCTAACTTTATGTTAAGCGCTTCAACTAGTCTATTTACTCTTCTGTTTTCTGAAGTATCGTCAAAATCTGCCAAATTTACCCGAAGGCTTCTTGCTAAATAAAATATTTCTGAATCAATGCCAATGTTCCCAGTATAAGGCAAAAATCCTTTTGAATACACTTCAGAAAGTTCACTTTGGAATTCTTTTATGGCATAAATGGCATAATTGAAAGTGTAAGTCCCATAATCAACATTATTTTCAGAGCAAAATACTTTCATTTGTTGTTATTTTTAAAACTTCTTGTACAATTTCTTTTGCTGCCAATGGCTTAGCAAATTTTTTAATATTGTCTGATAATTCACTTAATTTTTTCTCATTCATAGCCGCCAAACTAAGAATCGTATCTATGAGTTGATCACTAATTTGATTATCTTTTATTAAAATGCATGCATTTTTTGTTGATAGACTTTGGGCGTTCTTCGTCTGGTGGTCTTCCGCTGCAAAAGGATATGGGATTAAAATGGAGGCTTTGCCAACTAATGACAATTCAGAAACTGATAAAGCACCAGCCCTAGATACTACGAAATCTGCGGCAGAATAGGCTTTGTCCATTTCGTAAATAAAATCAGAAACATAGACTCTTTTAGTCTGAAGCAAATAGATTTTCTCTTTTGCTTGCTCTAAAAAGGACTTTCCTGTTTGCCAAATTATTTGAATATCAGCATTTAGTAAATCGTTTAATCCGGTTGTTATCCCTTTATTTATGCTTAATGCCCCTAAACTTCCTCCAATAACCAGAAGAGTTTTTCTGTCGCATTCTAAATCAAAAAATGAGGTTGCTTCTTTTTTACTATACCTTTCGTCTATCACATCGCTTCTTACCGGATTTCCAGTAAATACTATTTTGTTTTTTGGAAAGAACTTTTCCATGTCAGGATATGCAACACAAATTTTTTCTGCCCGTTTTGCAAGTAATTTGTTTGTAACCCCAGCGTAAGAATTTTGTTCTTGAATAAGGGTTTTAATTCCCAATAAATTTGCCATCATTAAAGTGGGACCGCTAGCAAATCCTCCGACTCCTATGGCTATATTAGGTTTAAAATCTTTCAATATTTTATAAGCTAAAAAAAGACTTTTAATAAGTTTAAATGGGAAAGCTAAATTGGCCAACATATTAGATCTGTTTAAACCTGCAATTGGCAAACCAACGATGTTGAATCCAGCTTTAGGCACTTTTTCCATTTCCATTTTCCCTAATGCCCCAACAAATAATATTTCCGAATCAGGCTTTTGAGATTTTATCTCGTTAGCTATTGCTACCGCGGGGAAAATATGCCCTCCAGTACCACCACCAGAAATAATTACTTTCAATTTCATTCTTTAGTTTTTTTAAGTTCAATTGTATTGGTAACACTTAAAACTATTCCGATTGCAATAGAGGTAAATAAAGCTGAGGTGCCGCCCATACTGATCATTGGAAGAGTTTGGCCAGTTACTGGGCCTAAGCCTACGTTAATAAACATATGAGCAAATCCTTGTAAAACGATGCTCAGCGTAAGGCCAATGCAGAGTAAACCCCCAAATGCTCTTGTGGTGTTTTCTATATTCCAAATGCCTCGATAAAGTAACCATAGATAAAGAGCCATCACTATCATACCACCAAAAAAACCGTACTCTTCAATAATAATGGAATAAATAAAGTCTGAAAATGCATCGGGAAGTACGTTTTTCTGTGAACTATTACCAGGACCCACTCCAAATAACCCCCCTCTGGCTATTGCAGTTAGAGCAAAATCTTTTTGACTAGAATTACTACCAGTTTCTCCTCCAATTAATTTATTTCCATCTAAGTCTAAATTTATAAATGCTTCGGTTCTATCAATTACTGTACCCACTCTTCCAAGTTCTTTACCAGAAACTCTTTTGGCTAAAAGTCCTAGAGATAAAACCCCAAGTAATCCCACTAGTAAGACAATAATCATTCGTGTTAAAAAACGCTTAGGGACCCTACCCACCCACATTATTAAAAGACAAGTAATACCTAAAATGACAGAAGTAGAAAAACTTGAAAAAGACAACAAACCTACAATTATACCACACCAAATGATCATACTCCACAAGTCTCTGGTTTTGTATTCTATATGTTGCCTCCTGGCCAACATTGCAGATAAATTGGTGATTAAAACAAGTCGTACAAAATCGGATGTTTGAAATGATAAACCAAATATGGAAACCCACCTTCTTGCCCCTCCTACACTAGTTCCATATATTAAGGTATATATTAATAAAACAGGAGTAATCCATAAAAATATATTGGCTAAGCCCACATATTTAGTAAAGTCAAATTTGTGAACTACGAAGGTTAAAAAAAGGCCAAATAGAATTAATGAAGTATGCTTTACTAAATAATATTCAGTATTACCATCCGTTTTTCTATAAGCTAATGCACTTATGGAGCTATAAACCACAACTAAACTAATTAATGACAAAAACAGAAGAATCCACCAAATCTGCTTGTCACCACGCAGATGGTTTCTTAGTTTAAAAGGGATCATCGGTAATTATGTTTTATAAGCACGTAAGGAAGAATTATCTTCCACAAACAAAAATATGGATTAATTCTAAAAAAATTAGCAAAAAAAAGTAAAATATATTTTCAATGAAATAAAAAAGGGGAAAACAATCTTGTTCTCCCCCTTTTTTTAATAATTACCAGAAAATTATTTTTTCAATGCATCTCTAATTTCAGTTAAAAGGTCAATTTCCGAAGGCCCAGCTGGAGCTTCGATAACTGGAGCTTTGGTTTTATTGTATGCTTTTAGGATAATGAAAAGTACAAATCCTACTGCTAATAAATTAATAATTGTATTGAGCCAAGCTCCATACATAATTGCATTTTCTGGGGCGGTTATAACTCCATCTGCTCCAACAACTGCTTCGTCTAGTACCATTTTTAATTTTGAAAAATCTGTTCCTCCAGTAAAATGCCCCACAAATGGCATCGCAATGTTTGTTACGAAGCCACTAATTACACCGTTTAAAGCAGCACCTAAAATTACAGCAACTGCTAAATCAATAACATTGCCTGTCATAATAAAATTTTTGAATTCTTTTAACATAGTTTTGTTTGTTTAAATATAAATAAAAGGTTTAGTTACAATTGTACCGCAAAGCCCAAGTTTGCCCCTGCATTTAACTGCCACGGTTTATCATTTTTAGGAGAAGTTTGACTTCTATCATAAATGCCTATTAATGCGGTATTGAGGTTTATATATTTATTTACTTTTATAGTTGCTATGGCATTTAAATTGTGGTCAAATTCATTAAATTGATAAGGCGTAAATATTTGCCATCTCCATTTAAGGTTCACCATAGAAGATATATTTTTATCGTAAGCGGCTACTAGCTGAAAACCTCCTTGATTTTTGACATTTTTTGCTCTTGGTACACCAAAAATTTCAGATTTCCCTGCATAAACTGAAGAACTCTTAAGTTTGTCGCTTGCCACAATCGTCTGTCTAAGAGTGGCTCCACCAAAACTCAAAACCATATGTTTAGACGGTTTGTATTCTACTCCCACTCCTTCAGAAAGGAAAGCAGGTGCAAATAGCGTAGAAACTAATGGTTTTTTAGTATCAGCAAAATCAAATCCTTTAAGTAATTGAGAAAGTAAATTTACACTTGCAAACCAATTTAGTTTCGGACTTATTTTTTTAGCAAACTTGGTTTCAAAAAACAGCCTGTCTAAGTTTTTTCTAACTTCTTTTGGTTTATCTTTGGTGTAGTTTGTTAAGCTACCAACTTGTATTTGTAAATCATTGGACCAAACACCTTTGCCTTTTGTAAAATCGGCTCTATGACCGAAAACCCCACCAACTACTAAGTTGTTGATTCCACCGCCTTGCCAGTTTTGCGAAAATGCCGAGCCGCTAAGATTTGCACCTAGCTGTGTGTTCTTTGTCCACCAGCCATATTTTAATGAATCAACTTTATTACTTAAAATAGGTTTTACTTTTGTTTGAGCTACAATGTAATTTGTAGAAAAAGCAAACAAATAGGCAATCAGAATTATTATTTTCATTTTATAAATAATTAAGTGAGTGTTAAATGGCTCCTTATTAGGTAATTAACATAATTTAGACTTTGTTAATTAAAAATAGTCACTTTTTCAGATTGTAAAACTTTTAGCGGAAATATGGTTTGACTTCCATTAGTGTCTAAAATTAAACTGGTATTGTCAATTTTAATAATTTTTCCTTTTACTCCGCTAATTTCTATTTCTTGGCCTTCTGAAAATTTATTTTTTGAGTAAAAAGAACTCATTATATTTAACAGAATGTCTTTTGAAGCTAACCCATATCCTATTGGAGAATGCGAAGACCATTCCTCCTATAATAATATTAAAACTAGATTCTAGTAAGGTTGTATTGATGCCCGCTTGACCTAAAGCTAAAATAACGGTTATAAACAGTAAAAAGAAAAAAACACCTATTCCTATTAATTTTCCGGATGCTATATTAAAAGATTTACAAAGTGAAACAACAAAGTTTCTGGCCAAATCAGATAAAAATAATCCCAACAATGTCATAACAGAAGCCACAATTACTTTTGGAATAAAGTTAACCAGGGTTAGAAACATGCTAGAAATTGCTGGAACTCCCAATTTGTCTGCAGCAGAAACAGATAAAAAAAGCAAGATAAAAATATAAACTATAAGGGAAATAACTTTGCTAAATTTAAAATCAAGATTGAATTTTTTTATAGCATCAATTTCTTTAATTCTATCGCCTATTTTATCAATTCCTAGCCTAGATAGTACATTTTTAATTATTACAGAGGTAGTTTTTGCTACTATCCAGCCAACTAATAAAATTACAATAGCGCTTATTAAGTTGGAGGTAAATGTGCTAAACTGTTCAATGAGTTTCGAAAATGTATCGATTAGGATATCTTTGAGGTTTGGTATTTTATTCATTTTTATTCATTTTTTTATTCAAATTCTTGTAAATACTTCACTCCAACTAAGATTGGCTCTCCTAAAAACATATTTACTATTACCAAAGCATCTCTTATTAAATCAATTTCAGAAACAAGCATATCTTTCAAAGCTTCAGATGCCTTTAAATCAAGACTTTCCATATTGTCAAAACCACTCATTTTTTCCAGAATAATAAAATTTTAATAATTATAAGCCCGGCTAAAGCGAAATTTTCTAAATAAAATTTTCGTAATTTTTCTTTACTTCTTAACAATCGCATTTTTACAGCACTTTCTGAAATGTTTAAGGTTTCTGCGATATCTTTTATACTAAAATCATCTTGATATTTCATTAGGAGAAGGGCTTTTTCATCACTTGGCATTTGCTCTAGGCTCTTTTTTAATCCACTTCCTTGCATTGATATTATTTCTGAATCATCATCTCCATTTTCTAAATCAAAATTATCAGACAAGGGCACTTCTGCTTGTTTTTTATTTACCCTGATTTGGTCCATACAATAATTGTATGTTATAGAATAAAGCCAGGTAGAAAACTTTGAGTCTTCTTTAAAAGTGCCAATCTTTAAAATCAATTTCAAAAAAATGTCATGTGTGAAATCTTCAGCTTTTCCCCGATTATATACAAATGAATAGCATTTTCTATAAACTTTGTCAGCATACCTTTTATATATTTCTTCGAAATATACATTAAGTTGTGTGTCAACATACAGAGTTACTAGTTCTTCGTCTTTCAGATTTGTAAAATTAAGATTTCTCAAATTAGTCAGATTTATTATCAAAAGGTAACAATTTGATTAATTGTCTATAATGGTGTTTTTTTTGTGGGGATATAAATACTTCATTTTTACAAATTTATCTTAAATATTTTTTGTGGCAAAACAAGTTTCTTTATTTTATTGTGCGAAAGGTGGGAAATGTATATCAATAATTTGCATATCCTCTAAATCTATTTATTCATAGAAATATTTTTATTTTTTAATCTGCTTACATAATAATATTTATATTTGAAAAAAAACAAATAGTAATGACAATACAAAATTATTTTGATAATCTCTCGACAAAAATAAATCCTGATGACTTAGAAGGAATAGATACAAAAATAAATTTTGATTTAAAAGGGCAAGAGGTGTTTTTAGAAGTAAAAGATAAAAAAATAACAGTGCATCAAGGTCAAGCCGACAATGCAGAAGTTAACATTAAAGCTAGTGCTGACGATTTGCTTTCTATTATCAAAGGAGATACCAATCCAATGATGGCTATGATGATGGGAAAATTAAAAATTTCTAATCCTGGAGCTATGATGAAATATGCCAAAATCTTAGGGTTAATGTAAAAATGGCTAATAAATATTTCGATTTAAAGACACTCAACTTTCTTTTATATGATGTTCATAATGTAACATCTTTGGTGAAATTACCCTATTTCCAAGATCATTCGAAAGAGACTTTTGAAATGATTTTAGCCTCTGCCATTGCTATTGCGGATAAACTCATGTATCCTAATTTGGACACTGTGGACAAAAATCAAGCAGAATTGGTGGATGGGAAAGTTATAGTTCACCCCATTATTAAAGAATACCTAAAAGCTGTAGGCGAAGCTGGACTTATTTCTGCAGACTTTGATTATGATCATGGAGGTGCTCAACTTCCGTTTTGTGTAGGCATAGCCACTTCTTTTATTTTAATGGCTGCCAATAATGGAATGATGTTTACGGGTCTTACTTCTGGAGCAGCTCGACTAATCGCTAGTTTTGGTTCTAATAGCTTAAAAGATAGCTATTTAGAAAAAATGCTTAATGGGCTATGGCAAGGTACCATGTGTCTTACTGAACCACAAGCTGGGTCTTCTCTTTCGGATATTGTTTGTATGGCCGAGCCACTATCTGAAGGAATTTATAAAATTAAAGGGCAAAAGATTTTTATTTCTTGTGGAGACCATGAAGCCAGCGAAAATATTATTCATTTATTAATAGCACGAAAGAAAGGAGCACCTTTGGGTACTAAAGGTATTTCATTATTTGTAGTTCCAAAATATTTACTTGATGGAACCAAAAATGACATAACCAATGTGGGCATTTACCATAAATTAGGACAAAAAGGAGTGCCCATTATGCACTTGGAATTTGGAGATAATTGTTTGGGGTATTTAGTGGGAGAAGAAAACAAAGGCCTTTCTTATATGTTTCAAATGATGAATGAAGCTAGAATTGGTGTTGGTGCAACGGGACTAGCCATATCGTCCGCTGCTTATGAAGCCGCCTTACAATACACAAAAGAGCGACCTCAAAGTAGAAGGTTAAATAAAAAGAGTGAGCTTGGAGCTTCTCAAGTGCCTATTATTCAACATCCCGATATTAGGAGAATGTTGCTTTTTCAGAAATCTGCAGTAGAAGCATCATTATCTTTAATACTATTAACAGCTAAATTTTACGATTTGGCTCATCATAGCGAAACCGCGGAGGAAAAAGAAAAGTATTTACTTCTTTTAGAATTGTTAACTCCAGTAGCTAAAACGTATCCTTGTGAAGTAGGACTAAAAGTCACAAGTGAAGCTTTGCAATGTTTTGGAGGGTACGGTTTTACTGAAGATTTTCCAGCTGAGCAATATTATCGAGATATCAGAATTACCCCAATATATGAAGGTACTACTGGAATTCAAGCTCTAGATCTCCTAGGAAGAAAAGTAACTTTAGCAAATGGAGAAGCAATGGCTTTGCTATCTAACGAAATTATAAATTGTATTTTTGAAGCCAGTGAATATCCAGAACTACAAAAATATGCTGGAATGCTGGCTATTGAACTAAAAACAATAAATAAAGTTACCCAACATCTGTTGGCTATCGCTCAGAATGGTGATATAGAAAGGTATCTGTCAGACGCTAACTTGTATATGGAGTTGTTTAGCAATACTTTGGCTGCTTGGCAATGGCTAAATATTGGTCTCCATGCACAAAAGGGATTTTTGGAAAAAAGATTGGAAAAAGATTTTGTCGAATCGAAAATTCAGACTTTAAAATATTACTTTCATTATGAAGTGCCAAAAACCGCAGGCTTAAGCCTAAGATTAATGGATGAAGAGGTTATTACTATTTTGGGTGATGTGGACATTTTTGATGCTTAAATTTTTCAAATGAGATTTACTATCCATTTTGCTTTAAGTATTGTTTTTGTTGTATTTATGTTTCTTTCTGTTTTTCAAGTTAAGACTTAGAAAAATACGACTTCCCTTTTAGAAAATTCGATTCCTCATCATCCAGATGACTCTTATTTGGCTAGTTCCTTGGCAACAATATATGCTAAAATTGGGAAAACAGATGAAGCTTCATATTTCGGTGAAAGGAGGATAAAAAGGTATAAAGTAGTACTAATCGTTTTAAGCCCTAACTCCGCTTAGATTTTACGTAATAGATATTTTCATTTTATTTAGCATTACTATTGATGCTTTTATAATTGGTTCTGTGTGCCATAGCTCATTTATTCTAACCTTTTTGATTTCTTTTAAGTGTGTTACCAA
>JANOMP010000121.1:0-39047 GCA_031420365.1 Cytophagaceae bacterium | reverse complement strand
TACTGGCATCCGACTAAATTTAAAATTTATTAAAAATCCTGATCAAATGACTATTCAATCGGGTCGCCGAATCGGGACCATTTTTCTGGTTTTTAAAAAAGACCCCCTCCGTTTTATTCTTTGTGTATCCTGCGGACGGCCTTACTTTTGCGTTTCGACGCACCGCAGGTATGCCTGTCCAATCGAAAAAAGTATCGGAGTGGCGTCCCACCAAAAAAGCATTCACAAATCGGTACGCCCGAATCGAATAAACCTAAAGGGCGTTCCCCTTTAAAATTTGATTATTAGCTATTTAAGATTTGATATTAATGCTCCACTTCAAATTTTCAAAATGGTTACGGCGTCCCGATTTTGTGATTAAAGGAATTCATTTTGTTTTTGTTTTTTCTCGGATGCCAGTAAATTAAAAATAAATCAAATCAATATCTACTCATCGGTAAATTTCTATATTTAATCGGTAAAAAGCATTAACCTTATCGAATAGCTGTTTACATCTAGGTCTTGTTTGTATTAATTTTGAAGAAAAAAAACATAAAATGAATACTGATAACAAAAATTCTGTCTTTTTCTGGTCAATCCTTTTAATCTCTGCTGGATTAATCTTCTTGCTCCGCAATTTTGGATTATTTAATTTCAAGTTTCCTGTAGATATCATAAGTTGGAGATTAATTCCATTAATTATAGGCATCAATGCTCTTTTGAAAGGCAAGTATATGGAAGGGATAATTGCAACATCAATTGCGGTAATCTTTTATGTGCCTGATTTCCTGACTTCTTCTGAAAGACTAATCTATTTCAAACTTTGGCCTTTGCTTTTTATAGGCTTTGGAGGGTTAATAATTTATAAATATTTCAACCCAAAATTTGATATGCCTAAAAGACAAACAAAAGCAGACGGTACTGATTTAGAGTTCATTAATGAGTCAAATATTATGGCCGGAACTCAGAAAAAAATATTTTCTAAAAATTTTGAAGGTGGTCAAGTAAATTGTGTTATGGGAGGCGCACAAATAGATCTAACTGAAGCTGATTTGGCAGAAAAATCTGCAATGAATGTTTTCATATTAATGGGCGGTTTAGAATTAAGAATTCCAAAAGAATGGAATGTAATTATTGATGTGCTACCCATAATGGGAGGAGTAGATGACCAAATTACAAAGTTTCCTGAATCTGTTGTAAATAAAGACAAAAAGTTTTATTTGAGCGGAAATGTAGTTATGGGTGGTGTGGAAATAAAGAGATTTTAATTTAGTCTTTAACCATTAACTAACAAGTATAAAAGTAATAATTTATACTCTTTTAAAATAAAAAATTAAATTTGACAAAAAAAATGGTTTAATGAAAAATTAAAGCTGTTTTTTGAAAAGCCATCATTAAAAGGAAAAAATCAACAACCGTTCAATGTTTTGGTTCATAAGATTTAGAAATCAAAAAGTAATTTAAATTAATATGGAAAATAAAAAACAATTCATCAAATATTTTGGAATAATACTCCTTATTATTGGTGGTTTAGGAATTTTAGGAAAACTTCAGGATAGAGTTTCAAATGACGAAGAAACTATTAAATCTAAAGACAGAAATGATTTTTTTGAAGTAAATACAATTATGGGCGGAAATAAGAAAGAATATTCTTTCCCCTTGTTTCGTGGAGGCATTATTAACAATGTTATGGGTGGATCAGAAATAGATTTGAGAAATTCAAACATTGATAAAATAGCGACCATTGATGTTTTTTTACTAATGGGTGGTGCAGTAATAAAAGTACCGAAAGATTGGAAAGTCGTTTTTGAAACTGTTAACATAATGGGTGGAACAAAAGACAAAAGTGAGAGTGATGACATTTATTCTAAAAATACTAGCAAGAAGACATTAAAAATAAAAGGGACTGTGCTAATGGGAGGATTAGAGATTAGAAGGTATTAATATTTTTTTAATATGAGAAACCCAATTTTAGCAGGAAAATTTATATTGTTCCGGTATTTCAGCATATGGATACTATTCGCATTAATATTCTTTCTATTAATGTCTTATTTTTTAAATGTAGAAAAAGAATTTTTAGCTGCAGATATTTTGATTCAAAATTTAATAATGGCAAGCTTGATGATCGGGATTTGGTATCCGATTAATTATATGACTTGGGAAAATCAAAAAATCTCACTTTTAATTTTCAATCACTTCCTTTTATTTCTTTTGTTCATTTTTACTTGGATTACACTCACTCATTTGTTTTTAAGGGTTATTTTTCCAGATTCAAAAATTGAAAATTACATAAATGGCGGTTTTGCATTTAAACTTCCCTTTGGATTTTTTGCCTATGTGGTTTTTGTAATATCTATATATTTATTGAAATATTATTCCTCTTATATTGAAAAGAAAGAGATTGAAAGCCTATTGAATGAGTCCATTCAAGAAGCAGAGTTATCGCTATTGCGTAGTCAAATGAACCCTCACTTCATCTTTAATAGCTTAAACAGCATAAGTTCATTAACTATTATTGACCCAGAAAAAGCCCACGAAATGATCATTAAGCTTTCAGACTTTTTGAGATATACGGTGGGCTACGGGCAAATGCAAAAAGTAGCCTTAAAAAAAGAATTAGAAATGTGTGAGGCCTATTTAGCAATCGAAAAAATTAGATTTGGGACAAAGATTCAAGTAGAAATGCAAGTCAATGAAAATAGTTTAAACATTGAAGTGCCAAGTATGCTATTGCAAACTCTTTTTGAGAATGCTATTAAGCATGGCATTTATAACTCTTTAAATACTGAACGAATTTTATTTATATCTTATGAAGAGAACCAAAGACTTTTTTTAAAAATGGAAAATACATTTGATAAAGAAGAAAGTAAAAAAATTGGGACAAAAACTGGTTTAAAAAATATTAAAGATAGACTTAGATTAATGTATAAAAATTTAGCGATTTTTGAAAATAAAATAATCGAAAATAAATTTATTATTACAATAAATTTGCCAATAAAAGTATGAAAATCAGAACATTACTAATTGACGACGAAGAACTAGCAAGAAGTTTAGTAAAAAGCTTTATCCAAATCGATTCTGATTTTGAGGTGATTGGCGAAGCAAATGACGGTTTTGAGGCATTAAAGCTTATAAATAATTTGCACCCAGATTTGATTTTTTTGGATATCCAAATGCCTAAATTAACTGGTCTTGAATTGCTTGAACTTATTCCAGATCCTCCAATTGTAGTCTTTTCAACTGCCTATGACCAATATGCAATTGCAGCATTTGAAAAAAATGCAATCGATTATTTGTTAAAACCATTTTCAAGAGATCGATTTCAGAAAGCATTGCTGAAAGTAAAAGAAAAAATTGAGGCGAATATAGATTCAAAAGAAGAAATTAAAAACCTTTTGGCTACTCCTGTATCTACCGAAAAGTCTTTGGAAAGAATTGTAATAAAAAATGGCTCTAAAATAGAAATGATTCATTTTCATGAAGTTACTTATTTAGAAACTTATGGAGATTATGTATGGATTCACACTGAAAAAGCCAAATTTTTAAAACAAAAGACCATGAAGGAGTTTGAAGAACTTCTGCCTTCCACCTTCTTAAGAGTTCATCGGTCATTTTTAGTAAACCTAAGTTTTATTCAAAAACTAGAACTATATGAAAAGAACTCTTATCAACTACTTTTAAAAAATGGTGCGAGAATTAGTGTAAGTAAAAGCGGCTATAAGGAATTGAAGGAAACGTTGGGGTGGTAATTTTCAAATCAATTATCTATATGCAGGTTTTTTTTTGCTAAAAAAATTAATTTTTCTTTTTAGATTTAAAAACGTATTCTAATTTTAATGTAGAATTATAAAAATTCGGAAAAGGACTTCGTCCAGAAAAAGAGTAAGTAGAATTTAATCCGATCAATGCAGAAATTAAGATTTGATTCTTTTTGGGCAATGGATGTACTCCAAAACCAGCACTTACTGTAAATAGCCTAGGTGTTAAAAACTCATTATTACTTTTAAATCTCTTTTCGTTCAATAACAATTTGCCATCAAAAATTAAGAAGGAATTTAGATTTTTAGCTCTTACAAAATTGATATTTAAGCTATTACTTAGGTATGAGTACATTTCTTTAGGAAAAACACCATTAATTGATGATTTGCTTATGGGAATCAAAAAATCTATGCCATGCTTAACAGAAAATAAAGAATTTGGCTTTGTACCTATACTGTTATAGTAGAAACCTATCATGGAAGAATTTATTATTCCAGCGTCTACTTTTTTTAATCTTGCTGGGATTTCCCTACCATTTAAGTTACCATTGTAAGAAGAATTCAAATCTAATCGAACTGAAAACTTGGAATTTTGAGCGATAGATATATTCGAAATTAATATAAATAAAAAATAAATCTTTTTCATAATAATATTTATATAAATAGATTCAGGGTATAAAAACATTTCCCCTGAATCGGTTAATTGAAATTACAAATACAATTGTCTAGCTTGATTATCATCACAATTAAATGCTGCAAACGCCGAAAAACCATTGTAACATGCAGCGTTTCCTCCGAAATGTAGTTCGCGAGATGAACAGCCTGTACAACTACTATATTCTGTTAGGTAATTATAATCTCTTCCACAAGTAAAACATCCATTTGTTGTATATTCAAGGGCCAACCCTTTATTTAAAGAACCATCAATATTAACGTAATTTGTTTGATTGGTGTAATAGGTACCCCAAAATTTCTTTGCATGAATAGCAGATAAGCATCCCTGTGATGCCTCTCCAGGGCAATAGCCACCAAACTCATTTAATAATAATATTTTATAATCTCTTCCATTGTAGGTATAATAATCAACTGCAGCTATTTTTCTTGAATTTTTATTTTTTGACATAAATTTACGCTCAAATTTATAAAAAGTCGAAGATTTGGATTTCAAATCCAGAATTTCTAAATTATCGTAATTATTATGTATAAATTTTATTTTCAATAAGTACTTTTCTTTCTGCATTTAAAAAATTAGCTAAGTTTGAATCAATTACCTTATTTCTCAAGTGATTATCACCATCTATATTTACCAAGATCAGATTCGGATCCAAGTCTCCTTCTTTATTTTCAAGTTTCTTGATTTCATTTTCAAAATATTCTTGATTCATTTTGGAATATTAACTAGACAAAGATCTAAAATTAATTCCGAAATCATTTTTTTTAAATTTTTGTTTTTCTTCCGTAGAAATTTTGCCGAATTCTTCTACCGTCTTCTCAAAAATAGAAAAATTTTCAAATTCAAGTATTTCACCTCCAGAAGCCAATTTAACTTTTTTCAATAAATTATTTTCGGCAGGTATTTGGGATTTTAATTTTGAAACATCTTCAAATTCTTTGGTGGAACAACTAATAATAATAAAAAATAGAAGAAAAAAGGGAATTCGTTTAAAAAAAGAAAAGGATTTTTCGGTATTTACAGTACAAAAAAGTGGGGGGGGGGCTGATTTTTTTTTCATTATTTTAAGTTTTTAAAAGTTATATCGTCAAATCTTGCAATTTTATATTTTTAATTCCTAACTTCTATTAATTTTTTTTCAAGAAACTTATTAAATGGTATGTTCCTATATAAGATCAATTAAACTTACTAAATTCCGCCGCCTTCAAATTATCCCAAAATCTCTACAGCTCCCAAAATATGCTCGGAAAGATTCTTAAGCTCTTTCAATTGCCCAATGATGCTTTTAACCTCCTGCAGTTTGTTTCTCATTTCTAAAGACATCGTTAGAACTCCAGACTGTATTTCCTGATTCCGTTTTTGATTGAGATCAGCATATTTTTGATCTAGAATTTCAAAAGCTTCAATACTTTTATCTTCACGTGGACTTGCAGAAGTTCCTTCCAGCACATACACAGCATTTTGCAAATAAAAAGAAATGGAATCCATAATAATCAAGAAACTTTCCGACACCTCTGTGGTTATATGATTTTGAATAAAGGCGGAATAAGCTGCTACTGCAGACAAAAAATTGTGATTTAGCAGAACTACTGCATATATCGAACTCAACTGATTTCTTTTTGATTTGGGTTCGTCTTGTAATCTTTGAAAAACACCGTTTAAATTTGCATTAGTCAGGAATGCATCCTTTCTTGACAGCCTGTAAGCAATAGCAGATGGTTGTTTGGTTTTGTAAAGAAAATTTACAGCACTTAAATAGCTAAGATTAGCAACCATGGCTTTCTTAATTGACTCTTTTATGTTTTCTTTTTCCCAAACTGGCCAAATAAAATACATAGCAAATAATGAAATCAATACGCCAATAAATGTAAATAGCCCTCTATTTAAAATTGTTTCTATTGAATCGTTTTCATTCATTACATATAAAAGCAATATACTTACTGTAATTCCTGCCGATCCTATTCTGAAGTTCTTATTAATGAGAGAAAAACCTAACCATAAAGATATAGCTGCCGTAATTCCATATATAAGGTAATTTGAGAAAAAATAAACCAAAATCAAAGTAAAAATCATACCCAAGATTGTCCCTGTCATTCGACCCATGGCTCTGTTTTTAGTTAGTCCATAATTAGGCCTTAGAATTACCAAAATGGTTACTATTGTCCAATTTGTATAATCTGGATTTATGGCATTTCCAATAAAATAACTTAATAAAAAAGCTATAGTAAGTCTAATGGAATGTCTAAATATTACTGATTCTGAGGTAAGACTACTCTTAAGTGTGTTCCAGGAGTAGTTTTGAGTAGTTATAAACTGGCTGTTTCCTCGAGGAATAAATTGGGAGTTTTGCAGTAAATTATTATAAATATTATCAATCAAGCTCAATTTTTCAAGCTCATTTTTTTGTTGATCTAAAAGATTTCTCAACATTAAAGCACCTTCGCGGGCTTTTGGCAATTTTACCTTTTCTACATAAAAATTAATGTTACTTTCAGCAGCTTTCAGTGTTTCCTCTATTTTTCTATCCAACAAAAAATCTGAATTGGTTCTAAGAGCCGCACTAAGAATTAGTAAATATTCTGATACCAATTCTGAAGCTTTTTGAAACGGGTTTAACAAATTTACATGCTCTCCGAGTTCTTCTTCAAATACTTCTAAATCAGGATTCCAGGCAATAGCCATTTCATACAAGTTTATCATTTCTTTGAGCAAAAGGTAGAACTTGCGATTTTCTGTAGAAGAAATCAATTTTGATTTTTCGCTCATCAACATACTTCGCAATAGCTCATGATTGCCGTTGATGGCACTTTGGATTTTCAATAATTTATATTGTAAGTCAGGAGAATTATCCTCTTTCTTCCATTTGATATCATCATTAATTTTCAAATAAGTTGCAGTAAGCTCCATACATTCTGAAAGAAGAATCTTGATATGTCTTTTTTGAAAAAGAAACTGACTTAATGCTGAAACAAATATATAAACCAGGCCTCCAAAAGCTACAAAACGAAGAACATCGAAAGAAGGAATTTTATATTTTTGAAACATAAAGCTCATTACAATTGCAAATAATCCTGAAAATGCTATCAATGAGCCCCTAAAGCCATAAACAGAAATCATAGATACCCCAAAAATTAAAAAAACAAAAATAAGGATATTAAAGGTTTGGGATAAATCATTAATCAAAAGACCAATTGACAAAATGGAGAATCCAAGCAAAAAACTTAAAATCATTCCAATTATTCTGTTACGATTAGTGCCTTCAATATTAGAGAAATATGCAAAAAGTACACCTACAACAAAAGACATTCCCAATGGATAATTATTAGTAGAAAAACCCCAATAAATAGGTGAGACTAACAGAATGCTGACGACTGTAGCTTTGAAAAAATCAAAGGAGTTAATATGTTTGGCTATTTTTTGAGGCAAGACATTAATTTATAATATCAAATACTTTGAATTTTAATAAAAGAAAGTTGCATTATAAAACCACATAAAACTTCAAGCAAACAAATTTTGAAACAAATTGACTCAAAACCAATGAATTTCCCAAAACTAAGAAAACCAAATTATGAAGAAACAATTTATAATTCTTGCATTAATGCCAAACAAGCCCCGGCAGGATCTTGAATTACAGCAAATAAGTCTTTTCCTAATTTTCTTGGGCCATCTAGTATTTTGCCATTTAACTTTTCACAATGGGCAAAACTTGCGTTTAAATTTTCAACAATTACATAATTAAGCCATTGAGAAGGAATTTTAGGATTTGAACCCTTCTTATGGCAAATTCCACTAATAATCTCATTATTTTCTTCAGGATTATAGACAATAAAATCAACATAATCTACCACTGGCTGCTCAGTAAAAGTCCCACCACGGCTTCATAAAATTCTTTTGCCTGTTCCGCATTTTCAACGGTAAAATCCATCCACAAAACTTTACCTTTTGTTTGTATATCTTATTAAAATTATAATTTTAAAGCTAATTTTTGCCAAATTAAAAAAAATTATTTTGGATGATAGACCTTAACTGCATTTTTTAAAACTTCCTCTTTATCTAATGACATTCTTTTAGGTTTCTTTGCAATATAACTTTCTATTTGGTCGGAAAAATGAGGGCTATCTTCGTGGGTAGAGTTTCCATAACTTAGCATGGTTTCAATTTCTGGTAAGCCCGTTTTTGAAAATCTTGCTAGGGCAATGTAAGATTCTCCTTGTGCCACTTTTATTTTTCCATCTTTATAGGGTCTTGCATGTGAGGCTGTTAGGACGTCTGGCATTCCCCACATGGGTTTTTCTATGTTTCCTCTTACCAGTTTTTGATAATCCCCCAATACGATTTCTGTATTTCCAAAATGAGTAAGCATATATTTTTTAGTATAGGTTAATATTTCTAAAAAGTCTTTTTGAGTAAAGATTTGTTTTTCATTTTTAGAATAATTTTTAAGTTTGTTCCTCAATTCGTTAAACATAATTAGAAAAACTGCTGCTCCCTTGCTATCTGCGTCGGTTTTTCTATCCCATTTTTGAACCCTATCAATTAAAAATTCAATATCAGGATGATCACTCGCTTTAATTTTATACAGCTCGCTAATATCTGTGGGAAAAGCTAATTTTTCTGGTAACTGATTATCGTATTTTATCCTTTTAAAATCGTCATAAGTCAATTTCTCTTTTTCAGCAATTAGCTCCATAAACCTTACACTACGGTTGTTTTCTAAAGTTTCGTATCCCATTGTAGGATCGAAATCTTTGTTTTTTAAATTATATTTTCCTTCTGTTGCATTAAATGGAGAATGATTTGTATTGAATAGGTATCCACTTTTGGGATTTAAATATTGAGGCAAAGCAGTTAATGGGTGAAAACTGGTAGTTAAAGTTTTAGAGGTATTACCAGGGATAGTGCTTTGCCAATTAAACCCTTTTGCTCTAATAGGTATTTTTGCATTGCTGACATAAAAAATAGTATCATTTCTATCGGCATAAACCGTATTAAACATAGGAATGGCAACCATTTGCATGGCTTTATAAAACTCAGAAAAGTTAGTAGCTTTGTTCATTCTATACCATTGTTCCATTCCTCTAATGTCTTGATTTGCACCCATCCTCAAAGAGAAAGTACCTTTTTCGTTTCTTATAGTGGCTCCATATTTACTCCACAAGGCTTTCTTTTTTACAGGAATTGTAAAGCCTTTAATTTTGGCTTTAAGCTTCACTGTTTTTTCTTCTAGTGTTAGCCATTCCTCATCATATTTGTATTGCTTTTTATTATTTGGATTTATCTCCAATTGATACACATCAATCCTGTCAGGATAATTTACTGTGTGTGCCCAACCCAAATTCTCGTTTACTCCCAAACTAATAACTGGCGAACCAGGAAACATTCCACCTAAAACATTTAGTCCTTCTTCACTTATCAAATGGGCTTCATACCAGGCCACAGGACCTTCCAAAGGTTGATGTGGATTAATGTCCAAATAGGTTTTTCCGTCTGTAGTTTTTGAGGATGAAATTGCAATAGCATTTGAGCCTGCGGCTTTAAAATTATCCAAAGTTTTAGTTTTCCCTTTAAACATGTTTGAGAGCTCATTATCTGCCCCAGAAATAACGCACAGAGAAAAAGTCACCGATGTCATGTAATCTTTAGTGGTGATTGGAAATGATTTTTTTACCAATATTTCATTTTTATGATTTTTTGCATAGGCATTGATACCAGCCACATACCCTTCTATCAATTTTTTAAAGTCAGAAGAGAGGTCAGAATCGTATTTTTCCTCTACTATTTCTCTACAGCGTAGCAAAGCAATAGCATAATCAGCGGCGGCACCCTCTTTTCCTTTGAGTTTACCCAGCATTCCTTTACCAATAAGCATTGTTAGTTGCATTGTTTTAAAATCGTCTTCTGCATTTGCATATGCCAAGCCATAGGCTACTTCTGCATCTGTTTTAGCAAAAATATGAGGCACTCCCCAAGTATCTCTTGCAATGTTTATTTTATTTGGGTCAATTTGAGAAAAAGCAGATAATGAGAGGCTAATAAAAAAAAGTAGTTTCATTTTGAATTGAAAGGTTGATACAGTTTTATTGATGCCTAAAAGTACGAAATTTTATGCAAATCAGTATTTTGAAAATCTAAAACTAACAAAATTAATTATTTTTAAATTGAGTCTTAAAACAGTTCATAATAATATATATTTGTTTCTATTTTCTTTACAAAAAAGCCTATAATTTCAAATCTTATGAAACTATTTCTTCTAATTTTGTTAGTGCCATTAAAAATCATTGCTCAAAATATACCTTTTTCATCGTTTAAAAAATACCCTTTCCCCACAGAATTGTGTGCTTCACCTAATGGTAACAAAATAGCTTGGGCATTTGATGAACAGGGGAAACGAAACGTATACGCAGCTGAAAGTCCCGATTTTAAACCTAGAAAACTTACTGAATTTACTAAAGATGATGGACAAGAATTAACGAGTTTAGCATTTTCTAGTGATGGAAATTCTGTTGTTTTTGTAAGAGGGGGAGAACATGGAAGTAATTGGGAAACAGAGTTGCCCGTAAATCCCGGAGGTGAATCAAAACCTTTCACGGTTAAAATAGGGGTAGTTCCTTTCTTAGGAGGTGAATCAAAATATGTTGCTGAAGGTGATAATTTTGTGATAGCTCCCGATAATAAAACCATTGCATTTATAAAGGAATCACAAGTTTGGATAGCTTCTTTGGATAGTTTAAATTCTTCTAAAAATTTATTTAAAACAAGGGGTAAAGTAGGTTCATTAGCTTGGAGTCCTGATGGCTCTTCTCTACTTTTTGTCGCAGATAGGGGCGATCATTCTATAATTGGCATATTTAAAAATGCGAATACACCTATAAAATGGCTGTCACCATCTTTTACTTACGATGAGGCTCCAGAATGGTCTTTAGATGGCAAAAAGGTGGTTTTTGTTAGAATGCCTGGAGCTGGAGGTTCTCCTGAACCAATGTTAACAAAAAAACATGAACCTTGGGCTATTTGGGTTTCTGATATAGCTGAAAATACAGCTACTCAAATTTGGAAATCACCTACTACTTTAAAAGGTTCAGTGCCAACCACGCATGGCGGTTTTAATTTACATTGGGCAGCAGGCAATCGTATTGTCTTTTTGTCCTATAAAGATGGCTGGCCCCATATATATTCCATAGCTTCCACCGGTGGGAAAGAGCTTTTGTTAACGCCAGGTAACTATATGTGTGAGCATATTTCATTAAGTAGCAATAAAAAATATTTAACTTTTAGCGCCAATACAGGTCCAGAAAATTTAGATCTGGAACGGAGACATGTTGCAAAAGTAAGTGTGGATAAAATGGATTTAGAAATATTAACACCAGGCTCAGGACTTGAATGGACACCTATTATGTCTGGTGATGGCAATTATTTAACCTATATTAGTGCTACTGCTCAAAGGCCTCCTTTGCCGACTATAAAGAGTTTAGGGAATGACAGCAAAATAAAAATTATTGGATTAGAAATTATTCCTGCTGATTTTCCAGAATCAAAATTAATTACCCCAAAACAAGTAATATTTACTGCCGCAGATGGAATAAAAATACATGCTGATTTATTTATGCCAGTAGGGGGTTCTTCTAAAAAGGCTGCAATAGTATATGTTCATGGGGGGCCTCCTCGTCAAATGCTCTTGGGCTGGCATTACTCTGATTATTATTCTAATGCGTATGCTTCAAACCAGTATTTGGCAAGTTTAGGGTTTGTGGTACTTTCTGTTAATTATCGATTAGGAATTGGCTATGGGTATGACTTTCACCAACCAAAAGGAGGAGGAATTAGAGGTGCTTCTGAATATCAAGATATTAAAGCAGCAGGCGAATGGCTTAAAAAACAATCATTTGTGAATGTTAATAAAATAGGAATTTACGGCGGTTCTTATGGTGGATATTTAACTGCTATGGCTCTTGCAAAAGATTCAAAAACATTTGCGGCAGGTGTTGACATCCATGGGGTACATGATTGGGGCGCAAATGCATCAATTATGACTGCTTTTCAAAACAAAACACAAAAAGCTCCAGATTACGAAAAAGCTATTCAAACTGCTTGGTCCTCTTCTCCTGTTTCGTCTATGGCTACTTGGAAATCTCCCGTGTTAGTGATTCATGCCGACGACGACAGAAACGTGCGTGTAAATCAAAGTACAGACTTAATAAAAAGACTAGATCAATATGGAATTCCTTATGAATCAATACTGATAGTAGATGACACCCACCACTGGTTGAATTGGGTAAATGCTGTTAAAGTCTATCAATCTACTGCAGATTTTTTTGTTCGAAAATTTATGAAATAATATTCTAGAAAATTTAAACAATATTAACATTCTTATTATTTATACTTTAAGAGTATTCATAGTGATTGAAAGGAAACATTAGTTCCCCTAATTTGCAAATGCTTTTGCTACTGTGTTTCTATTTGCTACATGCTGTTTCATAATACTTAGTGCGGAAGTAAAGTTAGTAGAATTAGTCAAATGAGTATAAGGGGCTACTTCCTTTTCGGTACCATTTACAAAAGGAGTAATCAAATTTGTGGCTTTATCAAACATTGTATTCATTTTTTCAGGGGTAAATACATTGTTTGTAAACTCTTTAACTTCTACTTTATATTTAGCATAATAAACTGGATCTTCATTTGTAAATTTTATAAGTGGCCAAGCCGCTGCTATTCCAACTAATGTTATTTTTACTCGTTCTTGTGTGGTAAGGGCTTCATTGTTATCCCAAGGGATCCACATCAGCTTTTTTGTAGGGTGATTGTATAAATAATAATTATGTGCAATTCCTCCATAGGTGTCCCAACTCACTAAAGTAGAGTTAATAGCCAACCATTTCACGAAATGATCCATATTTATAAATTTTTCTAAATTTGAACGCCAAGTGGCAGGGTCAGAAGTCCTATTTGATGCATTCAAAGCTGTAACTGCTCCTTGAACATCAGAAAAATTTGCTTCAGTTTCATTATTTTTCTTTTCAAATTGAGCAAAATTAAATGTAGTAAAATTTGACTCTGGTTTATAAATATTTCCTTTATCTTCTCCAAATTGATTTTTTACCATTGTATCATCTATCACTTCAACAGTAGTATAAACACCACAGTATTTCAGCCCTTCTCCAAAATCAATAAATATTTTATAAAATGCCGTTTGAGCACTTGGAATACCAGCCATTCTGAAAATATCGGATGTAACTTTTTCTCTAATTAGTGAATTATCCTTGGCACCTGGCGAAAAAGAAAGGTCTTTGAAACCATACATTCTTTGGTTTTTAATTTCCAGATATTTATCTTCAAATTCATCCATTTTTAATCGAAATGGCAATTTATAAATACCTGATTTCCAAGTAGAACTTAAGGTTGAATTCCCTTTTAATCTAAAACCTACATTTTCCCATTTCTTACCATTAAATTTTACTGATGATGTAACATAAGCAGGCTCTAAACCAAAATTTGTAACACCTCCGCCTCCACCAGCGGGAGGTACTCCGCCTCCTGCTGGTGGAACACCACCCCCACCTGGAGTTCCACCCCCTACTCCGAAAGTACCTTTGTTTTTAGCTACCATATCAACTTTAATAGCTTCCCAATTAGTTTTACCTATTGTGATTTCCACAACATTCACCTTTTCTTGTGGAAAAATTATAGAATAATCGGGCTGTCCGTCATTGCTATGCGAATCTATTGCCCAATCGGGATTAGAATTTTTTGGGTCAATCTCGTCATTCGATTTATTTTCGCAGGCTAATGAAAAAAGAATTAAAGCAATAAAAATAGGGAGTTTCATAAGTTCATATTGGTTTTCAGAGAAATACGATTTTTATTCTTATTTTGTTGCTTAATAAACAAATTTTATTGGCTTTTTAGTGTACAAAAAATAAAATAAAACACCTCTTCTAAAGTAATCAATATTGTGAAAGCATATACTTAGTGTTGTTTTCTCCCCAATTTGGATACAAGTTTGACTTGGCTTTAAAAGTACTAAATTGAGATATCGCTTTATCAAATACACCTTTTGCTTTTTCTTTTCCACCACCAAATGCTTCAGGCATTTAAAATATTCCTTGGGCTTCCAATAAGGCAATTCGCGGATTTTCCGCATTCATACTTTTGGCTTGGCCTAAAGCTTTAGCTGAAAGTTGCCCATATTTTTGCCACCTATCTTGAGGGCTAACTGACATTCTAGCTGAGGCTAAATTTGCTCTCAAAATCTCTAATTCTTCCTCTTTTTCGTTGATTTTATCTACTATCGAAAGAAACTGATCGGCTTTGTCTAACAATAAGTCTTTCTTTCCTCCATCAGTTTCAGCATAAGAATCCATTAAATAGCAGTAAGCTACCCAGTAGTTTGGTAACCATTCTGTTTTTTCTGCAGAAGCAACTCGTTCCATTTTGTTTGCATGGGATTGTAGAGGAATACCAAATTGGGTATTCTGAATTTCAGAAACTATGCTTTCCATAGCTTTTAAATAGTTGGAATTTTGAGCAACTATTGAACTGGAAGTTACAATTAATACTGCTACGCTCATTAAGAATTTTTCATTTATTTTTTTTTAAAATTAAAAAATAAACAATCAAATGACCCCATTTTGAAAGGAAGAAGATAAAACTACTTACCTTTGTATATGGAAAAAATACTTACTAAAATTGGCATTACAGCACTTAATGAAATGCAGTCAATCGCAATAAAAAGCATAGAAGACTATAAGAATACACTCTTATTATCCCCAACTGGCTCAGGAAAAACATTAGGCTTTCTATTGCCTCTATTAAAAATTTTAGAAAATGAACAAAAACAAATTCAAGTTTTAATACTAGTTCCCACTCGTGAATTGACGCTGCAGATAGAATCTGTTTGGAGAAGTTTGGGAACAGGGTTTAAAATTAATTCATTCTATGGAGGACACACCATGGAGGTAGAAATGAATAGTTTAAAAGAAGCTCCAAGTATTTTGGTAGGAACTCCAGGTAGAATCGCGGATCATTTTACAAGAAACACCATTGATGGTAAAACTATTAAAACCTTAATTTTAGATGAATTCGATAAATCACTTCAAATGGGATTTCAAGAACAAATGAAATTCATAATTGAAAATTTACCCCATATCGAAAAACAAGTTTTGGTTTCGGCAACAAAAGGACTAAACATTCCCAGTTTCTTAAATGTAGAGCCTTTGAACACCCTAAATTTTATTGATGCAGATTCAATTAATGAAAATTTACATCTAAGTTTCATAAAGGCTGGAGCCAGAGACAAGATTAACACTTTAATTTCACTTTTGGGTGAAATTTCCCAGGCTCCCACTCTGATTTTTTGCAATCAACGAGACGAAGTGGAGGATATAGCCTATAATTTGAAAAATAAGGGAATTAATTGTGCGATTTTCCATGGCAAAGTGGAGCAAATTGACCGAGAAAAAGCATTGATACGTTTCAGAAATGGAAGTATCCGTTATTTAGTTACAACTGATTTGGCTGCAAGAGGCTTAGATATACCTGAAATTGAAAACGTTATTCATTTTCAATTACCAGATCACGAACAAGAATTTACACATCGAAATGGTCGTACAGCTCGTATGCATGCTTCTGGAAAAGCATTTATTGTTCAAGACAAAAACGACAGATTTCCTTATTACATTAAAGAAGCACCAACTGAATTTACTTTAAGTGAGATCTCAAAATTGCCTACTATGGAGATATGGACCACTTTGTATGTAAGTGGCGGTAAGAAAGACAAAATAAATAAAATTGATATTGTAGGCTTCTTTCTACAAAAAGGAAAAATAGACAAAGAGGCATTAGGGAAGATTGAGGTTCAAGATTTTGCTACTTATGTGGCAATACATAGTAAATTAGTATCAAAATTTCTCACCAACATTAAAGACGAAAAAATGAAAGGGAAAAAGATGAAAATTGAAATAGCTAGATGATTAGACGCCAAAGAATTTAACATTAATCCGCACGGGGGATATCTATAATAAGATTCATTCATTTAAGCCTTTACCTGAAAGAATGATCTGAATGCAATTTTTAATTCTTGACTCTCTAGTTTTAGATTGCTTTACCTGGGAAAAATGCAAAACATATCCTCTTTGCCTACCCTAGTGTTAATTTTTCAAAAGCTGTTTTCAAAATTAAGCTTCTATCTAATTCATTTTAAAATTTCTCCGCAATTTTGAATTCAGACGGCTCTTTCAATTGCACTTTCAATCCCGCATTTTCGACTTCGGTAGCTTCACTAATTTAAGATTTTATAATAAACCTAATTACAAAAAATGGACTCTACGTGTTTATCAATATCAATTAACAAATATTTTTAGTCCAAAAGAATTTTATAATTAATGTAAACTACCAATTTTTGGAATAATTTTTGTATTATTGCTAATAGTCTAAAGCTCATATTTAGTCTCCTTGCAAATTTAATATAATTAGCAAGGAGACAATAATGGCCTTAAATCAACAATAAAACTATTTAGTAACTTAAAATTTTTTAAAATGAAAAAAATCTTATTTGCTTCTGCCTTGGCTTCTATCATGATTTCATGTAACCAAACCGAACTAATCAACAATCAAGCCAATTTGATGACAGTAGAAAATGCTACTGTTGGAACAAACTTTATCCCAGGAAAATACATTGTGGTTTTGAAAAGTACTCCTGAAACTAAAGGTATGCCTAAGGCCGTTAGAGACAAAGTCGTTGCTTTACTTACAGCGAATGGAGCAAATGCAGCTGCAATTGAACATGTTTACAGTAAAGCGTTAACGGGATTTTCAGCATTTTTATCACCCGGTCTAGTTCAAAAGCTTCAAGCTTCTGGGGCAGTAGATTATATTGAGCAAGATTTTGAAATTACCATTTTTCAAAAAGGAAAACCAAGTGGAGGCACAACACAGCCAGCTCAAGAAATCCCATGGGGTATAACTTCAATTGGCGGTGCAGGTAATGGAATTGGTAAAACTGCTTGGATTATCGATACTGGCATCGACTTATCACATCCCGATCTCACTGTTGATGCAAGTCGTGGATTTTCAGCATTTACCTCGGGTAGAGATGCTGGTTTTGACGATGGCAACGGCCATGGTACACACGTAGCGGGAACAGTTGCTGCTTTAAATAATACCATTGGTGTAGTGGGTGTCGCAGCTGGAGCAAAGGTAGTACCAGTAAAAGTTTTAAGTTCTAGTGGTAGTGGATCAAATGCTGGGGTTATAGCTGGCGTAGATTGGGTTGCAGCAAACGGCCAACTAGGAGATGCTGCCAATATGAGTTTAGGCGGTGGAGTATCAGCTGCGTTAGACCAAGCCGTGCTGAACGCCTCTAATCTCAGAGGTGTAAAATTCGTACTTGCAGCTGGAAATGCATCCAGTAATACAAATAATTATTCACCTGCAAGGGTTAACGGCCCAAATATTGTGACAGTATCTGCTCACAATATCAATGATGTTTTTGCTTCTTTTTCAAACTATGGTAATCCCCCTGTTGATATTTGTGCGCCTGGTGTGAGCATTAAATCTACATGGAAAGATGATACTTACAACAACATTAGCGGAACATCTATGGCTGCACCACATGTTTGTGGAATCTTACTTTTAGGAAACCTCGGTTCTAGAGGCACCGTTTCTAATGATCCAGACGGTAGCCCAGACGGTCTTGCTACCAGAAAATGGTAATGATAATTTAAACGAAAAGAGGAGTTTTTATAAAGTTCCTCTTTTTTTGTTGTGGAATTAATAAAGAATTAAGTCGTTCAAAAGATTTTTCGTTTCTACACATGCCAATCGGACTTACACCGACATTGCTCCAAACAGAACAAAAAAAAGATTCAAAAAAAATATTTTCATAATTTTTTTTAAACCTAGGTTCAAGAATTAAATGCTACAATTAAATTATTAAAATCTGACCATTTTATTCATTTATCTTCCTTTATTATTTATCTTCCAAACCTTTACCATTTAGAATATTAGGAACACAGTTTCTAACTCTATCCTCGCGAGTCTTTGATTGCTTAGGTGCACAAAAATGCAATAAATAGGCTTTTGCCTACCTTGTGTTAATTTTTCAAAAGCTGTTTTCAAAATTAAGCTTCTATCTAACTCATTTTGAAATTCCTCCGCAATTTTGAATTCAGAGGGCTCTTTCAATTGCACTTTCAATCCCGCATTTTCGACTTCAATAGCTTCATAAATATAATTTCTTATCGGGGTTTTCATCTCTGCTATATTTTGTACACTACTAAATCGCATCTGTCGTGCCGACTGAACATTTTTAGTTTGTTGAATTAAAAAACCAGCATCATTATTTAACAAGACGCCTTTAAAAAACAAAAGGGCAACGTACTCCTTAAAAACATGAATTAAAACAATATTATTTTTTTGGTACAAATAAGTAGGAACTCCCCATTTCAATTCTTCAGTCAAACCTGTTTCTAAAACTATTTCTCTTAATAGCTCTATTTCTCTTTGCCACTTTTGAGCTTTTTTAAAATAAAAGTCAACTTTAGGATTCATCTTTTTAATTTTTTAAGATTAAGAATTATTGTTTTTATCATCCCACAACTAACTAACGTAAAGCTATAATAAAACCTGTAACTTCTTTCATTTTATTGGCATTAACTTGATGGTAAATCTTACTGAGATTCTGTATTTCTGCGAGCATTTCAAACTAGTTTAGTATTTTAAAATGTCTAGAAAGTGAAGTCTTTTTCTTTGTAAAATTTTGAACCAATCTCTCCTGCTGAAATAGATTGAGAAGCATTCAAAAAATAATTTTTTTACGTAATTAATGGAATAACTCTATAAGTACCCAAAAAAATCAATTTTATTTTCTGGACTAAACTACATTATTCTTTTTACTTGAGTTCAAGTTCGGTCTGGTTAATTTGAAAAGCATTTCCTGCTATTTTTAGCATGCCTTTTTTTAACTCTTCTAATTTTTTAGGTTCCAATTTTGATAAATCTTTAATTTGAGCAGGGTCAAGGTATAAATTATACACTTGAAAATTGGGTGAAATACCTAATTCAATATTCACATCAACGTGTACGGGTTTACCTTTATAAGGTGGAATAAAAGCATAATTTCCTTGGCGATAGGCCAATTTGCCTGATGCTTCCAAAATCAAATCTGTTCTACCTTTATTTGATTTGCCTAAAAGTACATTTAAAAATTCTTGGCTATCATTTGCAGGTGTAGCAGTTCCAACCAACTTAGCTAAAGTAGCCATAAAATCAATTTGACAAATAAGTGCATTTGAAACACTTGGCTTTATTTTACCCTGCCAATAGGCAATAAAAGGCACTTTAGCTCCACCTTCAAAAAGACTATATTTTCCTCCTCTCAAACCACCAGAAGGTGTATGATTTCCCAATTTTTCCACCGCATTATCGTAATATCCATCGTTTAAAACGGCACCATTATCACTTGAAAAAAGAATAAGCGTATTGTCCAGGATTTTTTCTGATTCCAGTTTCTTTATTATTTCACCCACACACCAATCTGCCTCAAGAATGGCGTCTCCACGTGCACCCATACCCGATTTTCCTACAAATCTTGGATGGGGAACTCTTGGTACATGTGGCTGGTGTAAAGCATAATAAAGGAAAAAGGGATTGCCGGTTTTGCTAGCGTTATTTTTTTCTATAAACGAAACCGCCTTATTTGAAAAAACATCTGCCATGTCTTCATCAACCCAAAGTGCTGACTTTCCTCCTTTCATAAAGCCAATGCGTGGAATACCATTATAAACACTTTGGTTGTGGCCGTGATGCCATTTTTGCTTTGTCATAAGTTCAGGATTCGAAATAGCAGTTGGCTCATTTTCGAAATTCTTTTCATAGCTTACTAAAAGTGGGTCATTCGTTTGTAATCCCAACACTTTTCTATTCTCGATATAAACGGTAGGGACACGGTCTGTGGTTGCAGCCATTATATATGAATAATCGAAACCTACATCGTTAGTATTGTTAGTAATTGTTTGATTCCAATCTAATTTACCATTTCCTAAGCCTAGATGCCATTTTCCAATAACCGCGGTATAATAGTTGGCTTTTTTTAGCATTTTTGGTAAAGTTTCCAAATTTGTATCAATAATTAAAGGAGCATCGCCAGTTAAAATCTTAGCTTTTGAGTTTTTCCAAGGATAAATGCCTGTTAACATTGCGTAGCGGCTCGGGGTACAAGTAGCAGAACTTGCATATCCATTCGTAAATCTCACGCCTCCATTTGCTAATCGGTCGATATTTGGTGTTTGCAATTGACCTTTTTTATATGCACTTACATCGCCATATCCTAAATCATCCGCATAAATAATAATAATATTGGGTTTTTGGCTTTGGGCTAATAGATTGAAAGTAAAAAATACACAAATCAAAATAGTTTTCAAGGGGGTTTTCATTTTTCAATTAATTTTGAAGAGTCTTTATGAAGTCCTCAAAATTAATAAGGTTTGCCAAAATTTTACCATTTACAACTCTTTTTTATTAAAATCACAAAAACAAAAATTGGATACACATAAAAGGAGCGTTTAGTTTTATATAATTCAGCCTAGATTGATAGTGCCAGAAATAATTAATACCGCTTCCTATATTAAACCAAGGTTCAAGAATTAAATAAATTATTTAAAACAAGCCTTCAAAGTATTTTTTTTAAATAACATATCCATTACTTTACCAATTCTTAAGCTCGCTCCCAACATAAACTTTGAATTAGGAATTTTTATAAGAAAAATCCTTTCCTTTTTTGGATTTACAGCATTTAGAGTGAAACCCTGAATTTTATAAACTTTAATTAATGATTGCTGTTTACTGAATTTGTTGTTAGCCTTACTTTCAGCATCGGCTGACCGCAGGTATGCCTGTCCAATTGAAAAATTAACCGCTGCGTTTCGCAAAAAACACTCACAAAAAAAAATCCTAAAAGCCGTCCGCCATGAATTTTTAAATTAATTATCTTTTATTAGCAATTTAACTTGCTTAAAATTTTCATACGGACGTTTTTGTGATTAATGGAACAATGTTTATTTGTTTTCTAAAAGATTTCACAAATGAATATTTCTTCACTCTAAATCCTGTAATGCCAAAGAAACTATACTCTTAAATGAACTTGGTGTAAGGGTGGTATATCAAATTGATTTTGATAAAGATGGGAAAAAAGACTTTTTAGTATTAATGCCACAAGGGAGAGAGGGTATTTTATTTTTTAAGAATAATGGGAATGGGACATTTGATAGAAAGACATTATTGATTTTTCCTTCTTATTTTGGTTCCAGTTATTTTGAACCGAAGGATTTAGACAAAGATGGAGATATTGATTTTATATATACAAATGGCTAACTTTAGATACAGGTGATTTTGATAAAGATGGAGATAAAGATATAATTCTTGGGGCATTTAATAGAGATTTACGAATAAAGTTCAATATTAAAACAGTGGTAATTCTAGAAAATAATTTAAAAAATAAATTTAATTAAAATCAGGTATTCTTATGAAAATCAAGTTTTTGTTTTTTCTAAATTTTTGTTTTTATTTCGCGTTTTCGCAAAACATATCTAAACTTAGCATAGATAAAATCATGCAAGACCCCAAATGGATAGGTTCCCAACCTTCTGGTATCACATGGTCTGAAAATAGCTCTGAAATCTTTTTTAATTGGAATCCTGAAAAGAACGTAGGAGATTCTACGTATAAATATCAAGTTGAAAATAAAAAAATAACGAAACTTACTATTGGCCAAACTGAAAATTTATTTATACAAAATGGAAATTATTCTAGTGATTATTCTTTAAAAGTATTTTCAAAAAATGGAGATTTATATTTGCAAAATTTAGCATCGTTCTCACTAAAACAAATTACACAAACTATTGATTTGGAGTTAGATCCTAAATTTGCAGCCAACAATCAATCCATAATTTATAGAAAAGGCTTAGACCTTTATACCTACCATATTTCAAATGGAACCACAAAACAGTTAACAGATTTTGATAAAGGGAGTAAAGTTTTGGAAAAGATAAAGTCAGATCAAGAGATTTGGATAGCAAAAGACCAATTGGAACTGTTTGAGGTTCTAAAATTTAGAAAAGAAAAGGAATTAGCATCTAAAAAAGCGAAAATTAAGCAATTAGTGCCTAAGAAAATTTATCTTGAAGATAAAAGATTGCTTAGCCTTCAAGTAGATCCAAATTTAAATTTTGTTACTTTTTCAACTGGTGAGGCACCTAAAAATTCTAAAAATACAATAGTCCCTAATTATGTAACAGAATCTGGATTCACGGAAGACATTGCTGCAAGAACAAAAGTAGGTGCTCCATTGGGAGTTTTTGAATCTTTTATTTATAATATTAAAGCAGATACGGTCTTGAAAATTTCCATTAAAAATTTACCAGGAATTACAGATTTACCAGATTTTTTAAAAGAAAAGAAAGATTCAACAATCAAAAAGAAGAATAGGGATGTAGTGATTTCAGAATTGTTATGGTCTCCAAAAGGTAAAAATTTAGTTGGAATTATTAGGGCTCAAGATAACAAGGATAGGTGGATTGTAAAAATAAATCCCGAAACGGCAGAAATACAAACACTTGATAGACAAAGAGATGAGGCATGGGTTGCAGGCCCAGGAATAGGGGGTTCATTTGGTGGAGCAACATTAGGTTGGTTAAATGAGAACGAAATTTATTTTCAATCTGAGGCAACTGGGTATTCGCATTTGTATAAAATGAATGTAAATGAAAAACAAAAGCAAGCCCTTACCAAAGGAAACTTTGAAGTGCTTAAAGCAGAGCTTTCTAATGATAAATCTAAGTTTTATATTACCAGCAACGAAGTGCACCCAGGCGAACAACACTTTTATCATCTTCCTGTGAGTGGGGGTGCGGCTGAAAAAATAACAAAGTTTATAGGTGCCAATGAGGTTACAATTTCGCCCGATGAAAAATTATTAGCAATTCGGTATTCCTATTCGAATAAACCATGGGAATTATTTATTCAAAAAAATGAAAAAGATACTGAAATTGAGCAAATCACTAATTCCTTAACCGAAGAATTTAAAGCATATTCGTGGAAAGACCCAAAATTGATTTCATTTAAGGCTTCGGATGGTCAGGAAATTTTTGGTAGAATTTATGAACCTACATTTAAAAATAAAAAGAATAGTTCTAAGCCTGCGGTATTATTTGTTCATGGAGCTGGGTATTTGCAAAATGCTCACAAGTGGTGGAGTAGCTATTTTAGGGAATACATGTTTCATAATTTGCTCGCTGATCTTGGATATACCGTATTTGATATTGATTACAGAGCTTCTGCCGGGTATGGTCGAAATGTAAGAACGGGTATTTACAGACACATGGGTGGAAAAGACCTGACGGATCATGTGGATGCAGCAAGTTTTTTAGTAAAAAACTATGGAGTCGATACCAAAAAGATAGGAATTTATGGAGGGTCTTATGGAGGTTTTATAACCCTGATGGCATTATTTACCACTCCAGATGTCTTTAAGGCAGGTGCTGCATTGAGGCCAGTTACCGACTGGGCGGCTTACAATCATGGCTACACTTCTAATATTTTAAACGAGCCGCAGATGGATAGTCTTTCATATAAAAAAAGTTCGCCTATTTACTTTGCGAATGGATTAAAAAACAACTTGTTGATATGTCATGGAGTGGTAGATGTGAATGTGCATTATCAAGATGTAGTACGATTAAGCCAAAGGCTAATTGAATTAAAAAAAGATAATTGGGAATTAGCATCGTATCCAGTAGAAGATCATGGGTTTGTGGAACCCAGCTCTTGGACAGACGAGTACAAAAGAATATTGAAATTGTTTGAGGAAAAATTACGATGAAAACAGTAATTTTGGAATCAAAGAAACCAAAAGAATAAAAACATGTCACAATTTGTTTTGCAGCTAGATTGGGAAGGATTTGAAAAAGATAAGTATGTTCATACTGTATTAGAAGATAACCTCCTTCCTAATTATTTGATTCAATGCAGATGGTTTGCAGGTAAACTACGAAACAACTGGAGGTTGAAAGTGGTTAATGTAGTAAGAATGAGCTATTTAGAGTCTCAATTTTTTTACGTTTTGTTAGAAGTAAAATATGCTGAAGGTGATGTTGAGACGTATTTACTACCCCTATCTTTTGTAGAAAATGGTTCACAAAAGCTTGAAAAAAATGCTATTATTTCAATTGCAAGTTTAGGCGATGCAGAAGGATTTTTAGTTGATGGGGTATATGATGAAAAATTCAGATTAGCTTTATATTATTCAATATTTCAAAATAAAATTATTCTTCAAAAGAATGCCGATTCTTTATGTTTCAAAAAAGGAAATGGACTGAGTGATGAAAATGTAAGTCTAAGTTTTTTACCTGAAATTGATTCAAGTAACACGGCATTTATTTTTGATGATAAATATTTTTTTAAATTGTATAGAAAAATATTCTCAGAAACCAATCCTGAGGTAGAAATGGTACAGTTTATATCTCAAAATTCAGATTTTAAGAATGTGCCAAGGTTTTGTGGAAGCGTAACTTGGGAACGAAAAGAAGAATCTGATGTTACTTTTGGATTGTTAGTGGAAGTTATAAATAATGAAAAAGACAATTGGTCAAAAACGGGAGATTATCTAAATGATTTCATGTATTCATTTGTAGTTGGGGATTTTCAAATAAAAGAGAATGTATTTGAGAAAGTTGGACTATTAGGTGTTAGAACTGCAGAAATGCACGACGCATTATTTGCAATACAAGGTGAGGAAGGGTTTAGAGCGGAAAATTTCGATAGGCCATATAGAAGATTTATACATCAAAAAGTTGAAGATCTTATTGAGCAGATGTATATTCTTTTGACAGATAATTATTTACAATTAGACGAGCAGGCTCAAGTATTAGCTTGGAAATTTATGGAATCCAAAGATTTAATATTTGATTTTGTAGATCAAATTCTTACACGATCTATAGAATCCTTTAGAATCAGAGTTCATGGAGATTATCATCTTGGCCAAGTATTGGTTTGCAATGAAGATTTAGTCATTATTGATTTCGAAGGTGAGCCTGAATGTAAAATTTCAAATAGAAAAATAAAGCATTCTCCTTTAAAAGATGTAGCGGGTATGATTAGATCGTATCATTATGCAGTTTCTGCCAAACTTTTTAATGCACCAGAAACTAAATCTTTAAATGAAAAAGTATTATTAAGAGCCACAGAAAGATGGTATAAATTAATAAGAGATACCTATTTGGAAGAATATCTAAATTATTTCGGACCTTTACATCCATTATTGAAAAATAGTAATGAAGTAAACTATTTACTTCAATTTCATTTACTGGAAAAAGCTGTTTATGAATTGGGTTACGAAATTAATAATAGGCCAAATTGGGTAAAAATACCCCTGAAAGGAATAACAGATGTGATTTCTGAAATTGAAAAATTGAATCGTTAGGTAGAAATTATTAAAAAGGATAAGGAATATTATTATGGTTGTTTATAAACTTTACCTATTCTTGTTTGCTTTAAAAACAGCAACTTGTTCTTGTAATTATGAGAATAGAACTTATTTTTTTGAAAAAGAGAAATATTCAATAGTAAAAGAGGGCAAATTGCCCATTTGTATTAATGAAAATTCGGGGCTTGTAAAAGCTTGGCAAGATGGATATTATTGGACTCATAATGATGGAGGTGGTAATCCTGAATTGTATATGTTAAATGCTAAAGGACAGCTATTCGATACCTTAGAAGTTAAAAATGCTATAAACGTAGACTGGGAAGATTTAGCGAAAGATTCAAAAGGGTCACTGTATATCGGTGATTTTGGAAATAATAGTAATAAAAGAGAGAATTTAAGTATCTATAAGCGTAGTTCTATGACTGTTGAAAAAATAAATTTTAAGTATTTAGATCAGACTTTTGAGAAAGACGAGGCTAGAGTTTTTGATTGTGAAGCTTTCTTTTGGCTTAATAATTCACTTTATCTTTTTACTAAAAGTTGGGAAAAAGGGAAAAAGCTCACGAAAATTTATAAAATTCCAGATGTGGTTGGTGATTATTCTGTACCTCCTATCGACCAAACAATACTTAAAACACCTGTTACCGGAGCAGATGTAAGCCCAGATGGTTCAAAATTTGCTTTAATAACCTATGGAAAAATATTTATCTATGGCATTGAAAATCAAGAAATTAATTTTAAAAAACCAATTAAATGTATTAAAATTGGCAAGAATCAAACAGAGGCGATTGTATTTGAGAATAACAATAAAATAGTATTTACTAACGAACAGCGGAAAATCTACTCTATAGAAATTTAACAGTGGCTTAACATACAAGCGGTTTCAACATTCTAATTTTGTGTTAGGAATATTAATAATTTAATAACAAAATATTAAACATGGCAAATAAAATTCTGGTCATTGATGATGATGAAGATATTTTGGAATTGCTAATTTATAACCTCAAAAAAGAGAATTATGAGGTAGAATCCGCTTCAAATGGATTGGAAGGAGTTGAAAAAGCCAAAACCTTTTTGCCTGATTTGATACTTATGGACATTATGATGCCCATTATGGACGGTATAGAAGCTGGTAAAATCATAAAAACTACCGAGAAATTGAAACATATTCATGTAGTTTACCTTACCGCCAGGTCAGAAGAGTATTCTGAAATTGCCGCATTTGAATTAGGTGCTGATGATTATCTCACAAAACCAATTAAACCTCGAGCTTTATTAAGCCGAATTAATGCCTATTTTAGAAAGGAAGTCCAGAAAAATATTTCTGATGATATTTTGGAAATAGCGGGATTAGTTATTAACAAGGAAAATTATTCGGTTTTAAAAGAAGATGGCACTTCAGTAATTTTGCCTAAAAAGGAGTTTGAAATTCTTTTTTATTTAGCTTCGAACCCAAATAAAGTGCAATCAAGAGATAGTTTACTTCAAAAAATTTGGGGACATGATATTTTCGTAGTAGAACGCACCATTGATGTTCACATTAGAAAAGTTAGAGAAAAAATAGGTGAAAAATATATAGGTACTTTAAAAGGAGTAGGTTATATGTTTAAAACTGATGTTTAAATCTTGCTAATTTGATTTATATTTGCAATAATTTTGATAAAATTTAATTTTAAAATTTTATTTTTACGAAAGTAAATCTAAGAAATAAATTTTCTTAACAATTAATGTTTTTATCCCCAGGTTGGATTGCTTTTTTTTGTTCTCTTTTAGTAACTGCCTTAACAGTGGCTTTCTTGAGTTTTTTGCCAAATTCGGACATTACCGTACTTTTTGTTGGAGGAAGTAGCAGTTTTTTTTCTACATTTTTTTTTACCTATTACATTGTTGATATTTTAGTTTTCCGACAAGTAAATCAAATTTATGCTTCAATAAGGAAACTAAAAATCAATGATTTTGATATTTCTAGAAAAACCCTTTTAAAGAGTGTAAATCCAATAAAAAAATTAAATAGAGAAATATCTAACTACGTAAGTAAAAAACAAGAGGAAATTGACGAATTAAAAAGAATGGAGACTTTTCGAAGAGAGTTTCTTGCAGATGTTTCTCATGAATTAAAGACTCCCATTTTTGCGGCTCAAGGTTTTGTACATACACTATTGGATGGAGCTATCGAAGACCCAACAGTTTCTATCAGATTTTTAAAAAAAGCAGCTAAAAGTTTAGATGGATTAGATGTTTTAGTAAGAGATTTAGTGGTTTTGACCCAAGTGGAGAGTGGTGATTTAAAAATGCAGCCTTCAGTAATTGACCTGGTTGAAATGATTAAAGATATTTTTGAACAGTTGGAAGAAAAAGCCCAAAAGAGAAAAACGAAAGTAGTTTTAAAACCAAAAAATATTTCCCATTGCTATGTCTGGGCAGATCCTCAAAGAATTAGCCAAGTTTTTATAAATTTAGTGGAGAATGCAATAAAATACGGTAAAGAAGATGGTAAAGTAGTGGTCGAATTAATAGAGGAAAATAAAACTATTTTTGTAGTTGTAGAAGATGATGGGCCTGGTATTCCTCAAAATCAACTTCCTAGAATTTTTGAACGATTTTATAGAGTAGATAAAAGTCGTTCGAGAGAAACTGGTGGCACAGGATTAGGTCTTGCAATAGTTAAGCATATTTTAAATGCACACAATTCTAGTATTTCGGTTAGCTCTAAACTTGATAAAGGAACAAGATTTACTTTTCATTTAGCCAAGGCACAAAAGGAAATTGATTAACTTTGTGTTTAAAAATGGCATTTTAAGAAATAATGGATCTAAGTACGTATAAAAAAGCCCCAAAGACGATTGACTTTAATGGTCTAATTATTTTTGAAAACCAAAATTATGTGGTCATTAACAAGCCTGCCTTTGTTCCTTCATTGGATGAACGTACTGCTGATAAATCCTTAAGCATCTTAAGGTTAGCTAGAGAAAGATTCGGGGATATACAGCTTTGTCATCGCTTAGACAAAGAAACTTCGGGTGCTTTGGTTTTAGCCAAAAATCCTGAAGCATATAGAAACTTAGCTATGCAGTTTGAGCATAGAGAAGTACAAAAAGAATATCATGCTGTGGCAAATGGGGTTCATGATTTCGACAGCATTTCTGTTTTTTTGCCAATTGCTCCCCTTAAAGATGGTACGGCTGTTCGAATAGACAAACTTAAAGGTAAAATTGCGGAGACTATATTTTTTACAATTCAAAAATTTTCTCGACACACCTTGCTGAGATGTATCCCTATAACTGGAAGAATGCATCAGATTAGAGTCCACCTGCAGTGTCTGAAAGCTCCAATAGTTTGTGATACTACTTATGGCGGCGATTTGATTTTTCTATCCCAAATAAAAAGAAAATTTAATTTAAAAACTGATACAGAAGAATTGCCATTAATAAAAAGAGTGGCTTTACATGCTCATACCATTAAATTTAAGGATTTAAACGGAGAAATATTAGAAATTGCAGCGCCTTATCCAAACGATATGCAGGTGCTAGTAAACCAGTTGATGAAATCTCTACGATAGTTTTTTGAGTAAATTTACTTTTTAAACGTCTTTTACTTTTTTAGTTCCTTAACTGTCAGATGATCAGAATCCCCCAACAAAAAGCCCCAAGCTTTTAAGCTTTCTGTAGAATCAAATATTACTTTTAGAATGGCTGTAAGTGGTAAAGCCAATACTAAGCCAGAAAAGCCCCATAAGGCACTAAAAAGTAAAAGAGAGAAAATAGCAGCCAAAGAATTTATACTCACTTTAGAACCTACTATGTAAGGTGTGATGAAGTTTCCTTCTAAAAACTGAATTATAAAAAAAGAAATTGCTACACCCACTGGGTACCAGTACGAATCTTTAGTGATTAAAGCAACAAAAATTGGTAATGCCGAGCCTATTACTATTCCAATGTAAGGTATGATAACTAAAAAAGAAGCAAAAAATCCAAAAAATATAGCTTGTTCAATTCCTAAAATCATTAAACAGCCGGTGTTTAAAATACCCACAATCATTATCACAGATAATAAACCAATTATATAATTTTTTACAACCTCATTAATTTTCAGAATTGCATTATCTATCTTGTATCTGGAGGAAGAATAAAAAAGTGTAAATAAAAAAGATTTTAAGAAGTCTCTGTAAAATAAGAAAAGAAATACATAAAGTGGGAAAAGAGAAAAATTTATCAAAAAATTAGAAGTAGAACTTAAGGTATTAGATAATACCGTCGGAAGTTTTTTTAGAATTTCGGTTAAATATTTTTGACCTTCTTCTAAGACTTGCGTTTGGCTTAAATGAAAATTGTTTTTAAATATTTTTTCTAAAGATTCAGTTGCAAATGCACCTTTTTCAATTAATGTCGGAAACAAACTTTCTAATTGAATGATTTGGGTATAAGAAAAATAGAATAATAGAATAAAAAGTCCGATAGCAATAATCAATGAAATTACAATAGCGATAATTCTTGGTAAACCAATACTTTCTAATCTTTTGCAAATAGGGAAAAGTAAAAAAGAAATAAGTCCAGCAAAAATAAAAGGAATTAGGATGTCTTTTAAAACTGATAGAACATACACTAAAATAACCAAAATGATTAATGAATAAGCCAAATTTTGATTAGATGTTATATCTTTTTGCAGTCTTTTCATTCTTTTTCAGCTTGTTTTTTCTTATATATTCTGTTTGATACAATTATACTTATTTCATATAAAACATAAAGAGGAATTGCTACCAATACTTGACTTATCATATCGGGAGATGGTGTTATGATAGCTGCAACAATTAATATAGCCACTATAGAATGTTTCCTGTAGTCTTTCAAAAAAGCCGGAGTAACAATTCCAATTTTGGTTAATACTAAAATAGCCATAGGTAGCTGGAAAGTAACTCCACATGCTAAAGTCAGTGTTGCTAAAACTGAAATATAGGACTGAATATCAAATTGGTTTTCGATACTTGGATCTATTTGAAAATTTACTAAAAAATTAATGGCGAATGGAGCAACAACATAATATCCAAAAAAAGTTCCCATAAAAAATAAAGCAGTTACAAAAAATACTGAACCAGTTGCTGCTTTTTTCTCTTTTATTTTCAGTCCTGGTTTGATAAATCTCCAAACTTCCCAAAACACATAAGGGAAAGCCACTAAAAGGCCTATTATAGCAGAAGAAGTTAGAGCCATCATAAACTGGCCAGCAACTTCCCTACTCATTAATGAGAAATTAAGTTTATCTACACAAATACTGCTAATTCCAGTGTATGTTGCTAATTCACAAAGCTTTCTATAGGTCCAAAAATCTGTTCGAGCAGGTCCTAAAATTACGTTATGATATATCTCAGTTCTAAATACCCATGCTGCTATCATAAAAACTAATATAGCAGACACCGATCGAATAATATGCCATCTTAACTCTTCAAGATGTTCTATAAATGTCATTTCTTTTTCTTCGGTGACTTCTGGTTGGTCGTCGTAGTCGTAATAGGGAGCTTGGTCTAATGGCATTCTTTTCTTTTTTTCAACGTTTCACAAATATAATCACAAAATGGTAGGTACTAAAAAAAAATACCTCATAGTTCACTTCTATAAGGTATTAAATATATTAAAAAAAATTATTTAAAAAGTGGAAACCACTTCATCCATTCATTAACCTCATTTCTCACAGACAAGATTATATCTTCATTTCCATGATTCATTAAAACTTTATCAACTAATTCAACAACTCTTATAAAGTCGTTTTCTACTAAACCTCGCGTTGTCATGGCAGCTGTGCCTACTCTGATACCTGAGGTAGTCATTGCTGAAGCGTCATCGAAAGGCACCATATTTTTATTTACTGTTATATCAGCTTTAATTAAAGCGTTTTCTGCAAGTTTTCCATTTAAACCTTTTGGTCTAAGGTCAATTAATGCCAAATGGTTATCGGTGCCGCCAGAAATTACTTTATATCCTTTATTTATAAATTCATTAGCCATTACTTTTGCATTTTTTTGCAATTGTAGAGCATAAACTCCGAAAGAATCGGTTAAGGCTTCTCCAAAAGCAATAGCTTTGGCAGCGATTATGTGCTCCAAAGGTCCGCCTTGAGTTCCGGGGAAAACTCCAGAATCCAATAGGGAAGACATACTTCGTATTTTACCTTTTGCTGTAGTAGTTCCAAAAGGATTTTCAAAATCGTTTCTCATCATAATTACCCCACCACGAGTTCCTCTCAAAGTTTTATGAGTGGTTGTAGTTACAATATGACAGTGGTCAAAAGGATCGGCAAGCAATCCTTTGGCTATTAAACCAGCAGGATGGGAGATATCAGCTAATAGTAATGCTCCAATTTTGTCAGCAATATGTCTAAGCCTTGCATAATCCCAATCTCTAGAATAAGCAGAGGCACCACAAATGATTAATTTAGGTCTTTCTTCTACTGCTGTTTCTTCTACTTTATCCCAATCAATTAATCCAGTTTCCTTTTCAACTCCATAAAAAAAGGGTTGAAAATATTTTCCAGAGATATTTACTGGAGATCCATGGGAAAGGTGCCCCCCATGAGATAATTCAAATCCAAGAATTTTATCACCAGGCTTTAAGCAAGCTAAAAAGACTGCCATATTAGCTTGAGCGCCAGAGTGTGGCTGCACATTTGCCCAAGTAAGATTAAACAACTCTTTGAGACGGTTTATTGCAATTTGTTCGATTTCATCTACCACCTCGCAGCCTCCATAATATCGTTTTCCGGGCAGCCCTTCCGCGTATTTATTAGTAAGCACACTTCCTGCGGCCTCCATTACTTGCGGTGAAACAAAATTTTCAGAAGCAATTAATTCAATTCCATGTAATTGTCTATCATGTTCTTTTTGAATTAAATCAAAAATTTGAGCATCCCTTTTGGGTGAAGAATTCAAGAGTGACATTTAATAATAAGCTTATTTATAGATTTTTAAAAGTGTCGCAAAATTAAAACTTCTTTTCTTACTATTTGCAATATGTAAGAAATAATATTTTAGTCACATTTCAACAGTACCGTTTTTTTATTTAGCTTATTTCTTTTTTTAATTATTTTTCTCAGGATTCTAGTTTTTTTGGAATTATTTAATTCTATTTACTAATAATTGAAACCCTATAATTAAAATAAATACAATGATTTTCGAAAGAAATTAATTGTAGAGATTTACTCTTTATTAACATTATGAATTACCTTTTAGTATTTTTGAAGGAAATTTCTAATAATTTATTTGAACCTATTACTTCATTGACAGATTTAATTTTGTCAATTTCGTGCTTTTATTTCTTTTTTGCTATAAGGAAATTTAAGAATATAAACGGTCATGTTAATAATTGGAGTAGATTTTTTTTATTTTTGGGTATTTCTACATTACTTGGTTCTATATTGCACGCCACACCGTTTAGAAATAATAATTCGTATAATACTTTATGGATTTTAATGCAATTACTTTCGGGATTATCAGTTTTCTTTGCTCAATCTGCGGCATTCCGTTACCAAATTAGTAACCTTAAGGTTAGAAAAATATTAATATTTCTTTCTTGGGTTCAGTTGTTAATTTTTATACCCTGCGTTTTTTATTTTTTTAATTTTAAAGTTGTTGCAGTTAATTCATTAATTACATTGATTCAATTAATTATTATTTATTTTCCCATAAGTAAGAATGAGGTTTTACTTCGCTCACAAATAAGTTTTGGATTTTTAATTTCTTTTTTGACAGTTTATGTGAACCATAAAAGACTGTCTGTTTTTGTTTGGTTAAATCATAACGACATAGCACATTTAATTATGTACATAAGTATCTTTCTAGTTTTTAGAGGTATAAAATACAAACACCACTCTGAAACTATTTTTCAATAATTTTTCTTTATAATTTATTATTTGAAAAGTATTTGCCCTATTTTTTTAATAAATCTCGTAAAGCAAGCTCTAGCGTTGGGAATTTAAAATCATGCTTTCCTGAATATTTTACTTTGCTACTTCCTAAAATTACAGAAGACATTTCGCCCAAAGTTAGCCTTAAAACAAAACTTGGAACATTGGGTAAAAAGTAAGTTTTATTCAAAATATAAGCCGCTATCTTATTAAAATCATTATTTCTTTCTGGTTTTGGAGCTACTCCATTTATTATTTCTAATGGATGGTTCGAATCTAAACTTTTTATAAGTATATCGATTAAATCTTCCATGTGTATCCAAGAAATCCATTGTAAACCAGTACCAATACCCGATCCAAAATTTAAATTAATAGGTATTAATATTTTTGGCAATGCACCACCTTTTAAACTTAAAACAACGCCAATTCGAACAATTACTAATTTTAAATTATTTTTTTTCACAAATTCTAATTCTGATTTTTCCCATATTTTAGTGCATTCAGCTAAAAAGTCTTTTCCCGCGACTGTGTTTTCAGTATTCTCATTTTCGCCAGTATTCCCTCCATAATAACCAATAGCCGAACCTCCAATTAATATCTTTAAAGTTGTTTTATCAATATGTTTTTCTAATAGCTGGAGCGTTTTTACGCGACTCTCTATTATCTCTTTTTTTCTTTTCTCTGTCCAGCATTTTTCAGCTATGCCAGCACCTGCCAAATGGAAAATAGCTTCAACTCCTTTTAAAGCACCTTCTTCCAAATATCCGGATTCGTAATTCCATTTATATACTGAAACTCCACTAGTTTTTGATTTACCACGGCTTAAAATATTTATTTTATGGCCTTGGTCAATGAGCTTTTTTGTCAAAGCCCGTCCAATTAGCCCAGTGCCACCAGTAACTAGAATTTTCATATTTGTTGTTATTAATCCAATTTATAACCCAAATGGAGAATGTTTGTTTTAAAAAAAGGTTAGGCTTTTAAGCCTAACCTTAAGAAAAATGGGAATTTTTATAATTACCTCACCGAAATTTCATCTACAAATAGCCAAGAAGGTTTTCCTACTCCAGGATGCCCCACAGGAAGGGAACCGAAATTTTCAGCTTTAATTTTAATGAATCTAGCATTTTGGGTGTCTAAAGAAATATTTATTTGCTGAACGGAACTTTCCATTTTTACTGATTTATTAAGTTCTATTTTTTTACTAGATGAAAAAGTTTTATTGTCATTTGAAATTAAAATTTCTACACTCAAAGGAGACATAATCCAAGAACTATATGCAGACATAAATGCCAGCGAAACGCTGGAGAAAGTCATTAATTCACCAAGATCCAAAGTCATATTTAAGTTTTTACCTTCAAATCCTACCCAAGGCTCGTTATTATTTGCATCTCCTCTAATTCCATTTGTTAATGCAAATTTTTCTCCTCCTGTATATTTTTTAGGTTCATTTTCTAGTACATAACTTTTACCCGTACTTTTAGAAATTACAAATGATTTAGTAGTAATGTTGCTAATTCTTTCTCCAGATTTATTAAAAACTGCTGATGATATATTTCTATCTTGACTTATATTTATTTTTTTTAATGGATCAAATATTAAAGATTTTTCATTGGGTTGAGTACCATCTAAAGTGTACCTAATAATACTATTTGCAGCTGCTGTTGAAAGTGAAAGTGTAGGCAAGTTTTTTTCATTTTTAAAATATTTATAGTTCACATCAATAAAAGCTTTAGAATAATTAATAGCCATAAATCTTAATCTTTCAAAATGTACCATCAATCTCTTTGTGAAGTCTTCATAAGATTTTGTTTTATCTGACCAGCCTATTTCTGCCACAGCCAAAGCCCTCGGAAACAACATATAATCAGCATGTTCTGGAGTAGAAACATATTCAGTCCAAAGATTTGCTTGTACTCCTTTAATATATTTTGATTCTTCTAATGTTATTTCTGTTGGGATTGGCTCATAGGAATATGTTTTTTCTAATGGTAAAAAACCACCTATAGCTATTGGTTCTGAGGCTGGATCTGATTGGTAATAATCTAAATAAACATAACTGTTTGGAGTCATAATTACGTCATGTTTTTGTTTGGCTGCTTCAATTCCACCGCTTGTACCTCTCCACGACATAACTGTAGCATTTGGCGATAGCCCTCCTTCCAAAATTTCATCCCAGCCAATTATTTTTCTACCTTTTGAAGTAACAAACTTGTCTATTCTTCTGATGAAATAGCTCTGCAACTCGTGCTCATCTTTTAGACCTTCTTTTTTTATTAATTCTTGACAAAAAGTAGATGCTTTCCAAGTATTTTTTGGGCATTCGTCGCCTCCAATATGAATGTATTTACTTGGAAACAAATCAATTACCTCAGTAAGTACATCTTCCAGAAAGCTAAAAGTTTTTTCTGTAGGGCAAAATACTCTCTGTTCTATACCCCACTTTGTTCCCACCTCGTAGCTTTCGCCTGTGCAACCTAATTCTGGATAAGAAGCTAATGCGGCTAATGCGTGTCCGGGCATTTCAATTTCTGGAACAATGGTTACAAATTTTTTCTGGGCATATGCAACTAAATCTCTAATTTGATCTTGCGTATAAAAACCGCTATGAGGTTTTCCATCATATTTTTGATCTCTATAATGTCCTAACATTGATTCTTTTCTAATTGAGCCGATTTCAGTAAGTTTCGGGTATTTCTTAATCTCAATTCTCCATCCTTGGTCTTCCGTTAAGTGAAGGTGAAGGGTATTCATTTTGTGTATAGCTAAAACATCCACTAATTTTTTAATGTAAGTAATAGGGAAAAAATAACGACCCACGTCTAGCATAACCCCCCGATATTCAAATCTTGGATGATCTTTTATAGTACACTCAGGAATAATCAATTTCAGATTTGAGTTAAATGAAGCACTGAAAATTTCTGTTGGCAACAATTGTAAAAGTGATTGGAAACCGTAAAAATAGCCAATAGAAGAAGAGGCAGAAATGATAACCCCTGTTGGTTTGACTATTAGTTCATACGCTTCTGTGGGTAAATTTGTATTTTTTAAAAACTTTATACTATTTGTATTTGCTTCTCTTACTATTTCCGGAGCTTTAGATTTTAGGATTTTAATTCTAAGCACTAATTGTTCAGCAACATCCATTGCATCCTCTGCATCTTTAGCCACAACAATTTTGGTGTTTTGATCGACTAAAAATTTTGCTTTTCCTACTATAACACTTTGGGGCTTTGGAATTATCGAAATGGAGTTTTGAGCAATAACTCCAAAACTAAATAAAGAGAAAAAAATAGCTTTTTTCATAAAAAATTAAATTTTATTTTGGTTGAATTAGAAACGATAATTAGTAAAAGTATCAATCAATTTTGAAATTTTCAACTTTAATTATCCTTTTAAAATGGTATGTCCCATTTTGTCTCTTTTTGTTATTAAATAGTTTTCATTGTGTTCATTAGCTTTTATTTCAATCGGAATACTATTAATAATTTCAAGGCCATAGCCCATTAATCCGGCTCTCTTTTTTGGATTATTTGAAATTAATTTTATTTTAGAAACACCTAAGTTTCTTAGTATTTGTGCTCCTACTCCATAATCGCGATCATCCATGCCAAACCCTAATTCAAGATTTGCTTCCACGGTATCTCTTCCTTGTTCTTGAAGTTTATAGGCTTTTAATTTATTTAATAGCCCTATGCCTCTTCCTTCTTGGTTCATATAAACTATTACACCTTTCCCCTCATTTTCTACCATTTCCATTGCAGTATGTAATTGTGGACCGCAATCGCATCTGCATGATCCAAAAATATCGCCCGTAACGCAAGAAGAATGGACTCTCACCATAATGGCTTCGTTGATTTCCCATGTACCTTTTACTAATGCTAGATGAAGTTGGTTATTATTAATTTGTCTGAAAGCTATCATTTCAAAATTTCCCCATTCAGTGGGCATATTTACTCCAATTTCTCTTTTAATTAAGCTTTCTTTTTCTAAACGATAAGCTATTAAATCCTTTATAGAAATCAATTTTAAATCAAATTTATTTGCAAGGACTCGGCATTCAGGTAATCGAGCCATTGTTCCATCTTCGTTTAAAATTTCAATCAATACACCCGCAGAGCTTAAGCCAGCTAGTTTAGCTAAGTCAATAGATGCTTCAGTATGCCCAGTTCTTCTTAAAACCCCACCATCTACAGCCATTAAAGGAAAAATATGCCCCGGTCTTCCTAGGTCTTCAGGTTTGGTATTTGGGTTTACTAATGCTTGAATTGTTTTTGATCTATCAGATGCAGAAATTCCAGTTGTGCAGCCTTGCCCAAGTAAATCCACAGATATTGTGAATGCGGTTTCAAATTCAGCAGTATTTTTACCTACCATCATGTTGAGTTCGAGTTCTTCGCAACGGGCTTTAGTTAAAGGTACACACATTAAACCTCGACCTTCTTTTACCATAAAGTTCACCAATTCTGGAGTAATCATTTCAGCGGCACAAATAAAATCGCCTTCATTTTCTCTGTCTTCATCATCGACAACAATAATTACCTTTCCATTTTTAATATCTTCTAAAGCTTCTTCTATAGAATCGAGCCTGATAGGTTGCATTTATTTCTATTTTTTTTGCAAATGTACGCAATATTGATATGAATTGAATTTCAATTTTACTTTGTTTTTTTGTATTTTACAATTACTTTTTCATTTTTTTAATGAACTTAGTTTATATATTTTTTACTGGCATCCGAGAAAAATTAAAAACAAAATGAATTCCTTTGATCACAAAATCGGAACGCCGAATCGTAACCATTTTAAAAATTTGAAATGGAGAATTTTTATCATATTTTAAATAGCTAATTATCAAATTTTAAAGGGGAACGCCCTTTAGGTTTATTCGATTCGGCGTACCGATTTGTGAATGTTTTTTGGCTTGGGTCCGACCGTTCGGCTTTTTTTCGAACGGTGCGTCGAAACGCAAAAGTAAGGCCGTCCGCAGGACACACAAAGTATAAAAATTAGGGGGTCTATTTTAAAAATCCAAAAAATGGTCCCGATTCGGCGACCCGATTGAAAAGTCATTTGACTAGGTTTTTTGTACAATTTGAAAATTAGTCGGATGACAGTATATATTTTTTAGAATAAATTTACTGGCATCCGAGAAAAAATAAAAGAAATATGTTCCTTATATCAGCCAGCACTGTTTGAAATGGTACGGCAACCCGGCGCTCAAAATTCTTTGACAAAAATTTAAACTTTTGTAACCTATTGCTTTCTAGCATTTTGA
>JANOMP010000120.1:0-2761 GCA_031420365.1 Cytophagaceae bacterium | reverse complement strand
TTGCCCAAAATGCAATGAACATTATCGGGCGGCGTTCCGTATGGAATTAGTGGCCACGCATTATAGAAGTTTACCAATGTTGTTAAGAGAAAAGCCTTCCGTGGGCTTTAGAAACAAGGCATCCCCAACGGAATTTTAATCTCGAAAGCCTTCGGGACACACAACAGTATATAAAAAGTACCAAAAAATAAGCAAGCTCCAAAGAATTGGGGTAAGGGGTATTTTGGGCTTTTAAAAAAAAGAAACAATGCCTTGGGGTAGAAAAAGCAAAAATAAACCAAAAAAAGGCCTACTTTAACACCTACAGAAAAGCCACCTAAAATCTACTAAGTGGCTACTTTATCGACTTTGACTCCGCACCAGTTTCGCCGAACACATCGGGGGCGGCCTTCCGCTAGCAAAAAGCCGAAATGTCGGACCACCCAAAAGTAGATTGCGGTTAGGGTGATGCGGCATCCCGACTTTCTTCTACATTGCTAAATGTTTAGCGGCATAGTCATTATGTCGAAAGGTTTGGCTTATTACTAGAATGTTTCACTACTTTATATAGCATTATAAAATTTACTAGTGCCATTAATATCATTGGGATCCTTCTATAAATGAAATCGGTTGATATAAGCCGTTCAATCAATTCTAAAGAAAACTTTTTATCGAGCTCAACTTGAATTGGGATTTGAATAGTTATAGTTGAAACAAGGGTAATAAAATTAAAAAGTAATGCCAACCAAACTAACCACTTAGGTATAACCATAGGTCGAAACCAAAACAATAAAATCTGAGGAATGAAGGATAAGAAAAAGAAAATAACAAATAGCGGAATGATTAACGTACTATCAATATGATGAAATTCAGGAAATTCATTTGGGCCTACCGCACGCCAAGTCCGGTATGCAACTAACGAATTTACTATACCTCCACCAAAAACATAGAAACCAAGCAGAATATAGACAGAGAATACAATAGTTGAAATTTTGGTCTTATTAGTCATTTGATAATTTTTAATGCATTTTATGTATTATATTCTGTCTAATGGATTCTCACTGACTTGCCGCTAATCTCTAAGTATTTATCGAAATGTCGACCCAGCCCTTTGGGCCTTTGACCTTGTAAAAATAGGAAAAAATTTTAAAGACTCAAAATGGAGCCGGGGTCGCGTTCGACTACTAACGTTGTGCGATGCTAGGTGGGTGGCAATGCGTTTAGTGATTTTTCTTATGGGGATTCTACCTATTTTTGGAGGATTTTAAAGCTTTATTTTAGCTCTTTTATATAAGGATTGTTGTTTCTTTTTTTGGTTTTTATCTGTCTTTTTTACTTATGACCTATTTTTTTTATTTATTAGATTTTTTTTTGTGTTTACCACATGGCAATGCCCATGCTAGCGACATTTGCATTCATAAAGTATTAAAAATAAGGTTATTGTATTTTTGAGGTGGTGGTCTGTTTACTAACCAAACTGCCCTAGTTTGTAGGCTATTTTGTTTGCATTTGGGACATTGGTTCTCAATAAATCCTGTTTTTTTGAATGCTATTAGTTTCCAATTTTCTTTCACCAGGGCAGGCCGTGGCTTGTGGTGAAAATCCTGATAGAGTGCATCCATTATGTGTTGGTTTGCACCAGCATGTAATCCAAAATGCGGAACGCCGCCCGGACGTATCTTGGTAAATCCTTTGGGTAATACGTGCAGGCTTATTCTTCTCAAAAATTCGACCCCATTCAAAATCATCGCTTTGGTTTTAGATTTGTCATCGTAGTCTTTGTATGTAAACTTTACCTCTTGGGCATTTATATTCAGTATTCTGTGGTTACTGATGGCTACTTTATGGGTATAGCGGCCCAGATATTCTATCACTTGTTTGGGTCCAGCAAAAGGGGTTTTGGCGTACACCACCGTGACGACAGACAGCCATTCTTTATTAAACACCGTATTTAAAAACTTATCCTCTTGTTTTTCGATTAGCCCTTGCTTTATGAGCTTCCGTAAAGCGGCCATGAATTTAGCTTTGTATTTACTCTTTAGCTGGTCTATGGGATATAAAAAATATTTAGTTTTTTTTCCTTTAGCCACCTTAGTATTATTTCCTTTCAGCTTTTTCCATTTATGGCCTAGGCTAGTGTTTTGACTTAGGCCGCCCGCGGGGATGATACAATGCAAATGCGGATGTAAAGTTAGATTCTGACCCCATGTGTGCAATATAGCAGTCATGCCCGTTTTTCGTACACCATATTGTGGGTGTTTTGAGCATTCATTTATGGTAGCCCATACTACTTTAAATAGTAGTTCATACATCAAGGCTAGGTATCTTAGGCATAATCCATTAAACTCATGTGGTACAGTGAACACGCCATGAAAGTAACTTACAGGCAGCGTTCTATACTCCATTCTACTTACCCATTGTTCTTTTTGGGTGCTTTGGCAGCTGGGACAGTGACGGTTTCGGCAGCTGTTATAGCTGATACGAATGTGTTGGCAAGAGCTTTGGGAGCATTGGTCTACATGGCCGCCCATACTGGCCGTACGGCACCTATTTATAGCCCTGAAGGTTTTCTGAATGTAGGGAGTGGCATTTTTGGTTTTGTTAAAATCTTCTCCAAAATTGGTAATGACCTGAGCCAAACTAAAGGCCGCCTTCATATCGAATAGAGGGTGTCAAGTGGGCTTTTTACAGTATGAGTGTCAAGAGCTAATAGTTGCAAATACACCAAGGTGGTTTCTATTTTAGCATGCCCCATCAGAGCTTGCACACTCACTATATTGAC
>JANOMP010000119.1:0-1087 GCA_031420365.1 Cytophagaceae bacterium | reverse complement strand
TACAATAATTGAATTGGAAGCTCCTGATGTTCCACAAGTGGTGGTACATGTTGCAGTATATGTTCCTGCTCCTACTTCTTTGGTAGTACCAGTTCCGCCACCTAACCAATTGATAGTTCCTGTTTCACAGCCTGTTGCTGTCAATGTTGCTTTTTCGGTTCCACAAATTATAGTGTTGTTAACTGTTATAACTGGGGGTGCTGGAGGAACTCCTTTAGTTATTATGATGGTATTTGAATTCTCAGATTTACCACATATGTTTTCACAATATGCACTATAAGTACCTTCTCCAACACTAATGCTTAAAGTTGTTGCACCTGTGCTCCACTTTAATGTACCAATTGTACATGCTGAAGCAGTCAAAGTAGCTTTTTCAATTCCACAAATTACTAATGGCCCACCAGTTATAGTAGGAGGAGTAGGTTTTTGTAATTTTTGAATTACGATTGGACTTGAACTAATACTTGTTCCACAAATTGTGGTACAGGTTGCACTGTAATTACCAGACTCACTTACTTGAATTGTAGTTCCGGTGGCACCTGTACTCCAAGTAATTGTACCCCCAATACAACCAGTCGCAGTTAATGTTGCTTTTTCTCCATCACAACATATTGTCTTGTCTGTTGTGATTATTGGTGGAGTAGGCAAAGGTGTACCTGGTAATATTACAACTGTAGCTGTTGCCCTACATCCATTTGCGTCTGTTACAGTTACGGTATACACTCCTGCTGCCAAGCCTGTTGCTGTTGCTAATGTTCCGCCGCTTGGTAACCAGTTGTATGTATACGCTGGTGTTCCGCCTGCTGCTGTTACTGTTGCACTTCCGTCAGTTCCTCCAAAACATTTAACATTTACTCCTGTTGCAGTTGCCGTTAATACTGGTGGCTGGGTGATCGCTACTGTCGCTGTTGCCCTACATCCATTTGCGTCTGTTACAGTTACGGTATAGGTTCCGGCTGCTAAGCCTGTTGCTGTTGCTAATGTTCCGCCGCTTGGTAACCAGTTGTAAGTATACGCTGGTGTTCCGCCTGCTGCTGTTACTGTTGCACTTCCGTCAGTTCCTCCATAACATTTAACATTTACTCCT
>JANOMP010000118.1:0-12083 GCA_031420365.1 Cytophagaceae bacterium | reverse complement strand
GCTCCAACAATTTAATTTATTGAGCTTGAGAAACTATAGTAGCTTCAAATTTCAATATGATTTCTTTATCTATCAAGTGGGAACAAGATTAATACTTTTTATCCAATTTAACTAATTCAAGGTAGAACCTGAGTAGTAACATTGATAGTATTTTTATCCATAAGAGAATTTATTTATTTCATAAATTACTTTATAGAAATGCCATAAAAAAAAGGGGTTAAATAATATTTTAAAATATAAATAACAGATACAAAACAATTTTAAGAATATTTTCGTTATTTATTGTATTATATAAATATATTTTTTATTTTTGTGGCGTTATGGTATGGTTTTTGCAGCAAGAATTAGTAGCAAAACCTTTTATTTTAACAATCTATTCTTACCATTATGAAAAAAATAAATTTTTTCATGACAATTCAATGGATTATTTTTATGCCATTGATTTTGCCATTAGGTATTATTGCTGGCGTTTTTGAAGGGATTAAAAAAACCTTCGAGCAGGCGTCTTCAGATATTTTTGAAAAAAGAAAATCAGCAGTTTAGTAAAAGAAACCTAAGTTTTCTTCTTTTATTTCTTCTGGCTCTAAACTCAAGAATTCTTCCCAAAACGAACTCTCAGGAACGGGGGCTTTACAAATTATTGGCTCCTTTTTTACAGGATGTATAAAAAATAGCCTTCTTGCATGTAAGTTTATTGAAGCGTCTGTATTAGCTCTTGGATAGCCATATTTTACATCACCTTTTATTGGGCAGCCCATAGAAGCCAGTTGAACTCTTATTTGGTGTGGTCTGCCAGTTATGGGATTTACCTCTATTAAATGATATTTATTAATATGTCCCAAATATCTATAATTCAATTCCGCTTTTAACGAGTCTTTTACTTCGATATCGTGAGCAGTTACCGTATTAGAAACGGAGTCTTTTACCAACCAATGACTTAAACGTCCTGCTTTTTTTTCAGGCTTTTTACTTGTAATTGCCCAATAAATTTTCTGAACTGTTCTTTTTCTAAACATTTCATTCATTCTTGTTAAGGCTTTAGATGTTTTAGCGAAAACTACTATTCCACTAACTGGACGGTCTAATCTATGGATGGTGCCTAAGAAAACATCACCAGGCTTATTTGAATTTATCTTAATATATTCTTTTACATAATCTTCCAAAGTTTTGTCTTTGGTAATGTCTTCATGTACCAAAATTCCTGCAGCTTTATTGACAACTATTAAATGATTGTCTTCATAAATTACATGAAAAGGCTTTTTTTTAATTTGTTTCATGATATTTTAAATTAATTCTAAGGCGAAAGCCCTCGTGTTTTTATCCGTTTCTATATAATCTTCTAAATTTGGAATTTTTATGAAAGATACGTTAAGCATGCATTTTTCTATCAAATCCGACATGCCCAAAAAGCTAATTTTGTCTTTCAAAAAAGCATCAACTGCTATTTCATTTGCAGCGTTTACAATGCAAGCCATATTTCCACCTTTTTTTAAAGCTTCATATGCAAAACTTAAATTTCTAAATGTTTTTAAATCAGGCTGTTCAAAATTTAAGTTTGGATATTTCATAAAATCAAAGCGTTTAAAATTAGATTTTAATCTTTTGGGAAAACCAAATGCATATTGGATGGGTAATTTCATATCTGGTAAGCCTAATTGAGCCTTTAAACTTCCATCTTCAAATTGCACTAATGAATGAATAATACTTTGGGGATGTACTACAACTTCAATTTGTTCATATTTTAAATTAAATAGCCACTTTGCTTCAATCACCTCTAGTCCTTTATTCATTAATGATGCGGAATCTATTGTAACCTTAGCACCCATTTCCCAATTAGGATGTTTTAATGCTTGTTCTTTTTTTACTGTTTTTAAGAAATCAATATTCTTTCCCCTAAATGGCCCTCCTGACGCGGTAAGAATTATTTTTTCAATTGGATTCATATACTCACCCACTAAACATTGAAAAATTGCCGAATGCTCGGAATCAACAGGTAAAATATCGACCTTGTTTTCAATGGCCAATTTGGTAACTAATTCACCCGCCACCACTAAGGTTTCTTTGTTGGCTAATGCAATATGTTTTCCGGCTTTTATGGCATGAATAGTAGGAATTAAGCCAGCATAACCTACTAAGGCAGTTAAGACCAAATTGATATTTTCATTTTCGACAACTGCATTTAACGATTTTTGTCCACAATATACTTTTATATCTAAAGGATCTAAGGCTAATTGAACTTTGTCATAAAGGGTTTCTTCATTAATAACTACTACATTGGGTTTATATTTTATTGCCTGTTGTATTAACAAATCAGCATTGCGTTGGGCAGTTAATACTTCCACTGAAAATAAATCCGGAAAAGCATCAATCACTTTTAATGCCTGCGTTCCTATTGAACCTGTGGAGCCTAGAATGGCAATGTTTTTTTTCATTTAAAAGTGCTGAAAAGTATAGTTCTATTTTCTCCTATTTTTTTGGGGACGCAAATTGCAAAATTCTAGGCGATTTATCTAGAATTTAGTTTAAAATTTGCTTAAAATCAACTCTTTGAGTAATTTGAATAAATACAATTTAGTAAGTTTGAAAATATTAATTAATGATTTCTTAGGTCTTTTATGACGATGTCCCAATTTGAATTATTATAGGAATCGAAAAAACGTAGTACTTTTTTATATCCACTTTTCTCATGTGCTTTTAATGATCTTGGATTTTCTTGGTTAATGTCTGTTACGATAAAATCGTACTTAATTTGCATTTCAGTACTAAAAAAAGCATATAATTTTTCAACTAAACCTTGACCTCTAAATTTTTTCGCGATGCACAATTGTCCAACAATAATAAGGGAACTGTGTAAACTGCATTTCACCAATTTTAATTTTGTCTACCTCCTCAAATAATCGATCAAAAACCTGCATGCTTTCTCCAGTTTATCTTCTCATTGCAATTGCGTAAGCTATTACTCTTCCATCTGAAGTGGCGATAACTGCATTTTCTTTTATATTAATTTTATTTAATTGTTCAAAAGTATGTTTGGCGGTAACAAAACCTTGGGAATTTCTTTCTTTTAGTGTAAGATTTTCTTTTAAGTTTTGTTTTTGTAATTTTAGTATTTGAGCAATCTATTGGTCGTCCACCGCTCTTTCAAATTTAATCAAAAAAAATACCATTCTTGCCCGAAAGTAAGAATGGCTGTCTTAATAACAAAACAAACACTTGAATTAATATCTATACATATCTGATTTAAATGGACCAGAGACAGGTACACCTATATAATTTGCCTGCTCAGTACTTAATGTCTCCAGTTTTGCACCAACATGAGCTAAGTGAAAAGAAGCTACTTTTTCGTCTAAAGATTTTGGCAATACATATACTTTTTTCTCGTAGGCGGACGTGTTGTTCCATAACTCTAATTGAGCCAAAGTTTGATTTGAGAAAGAACACGACATCACGAAAGAAGGGTGTCCCATAGCACAACCTAGATTTACTAATCTTCCTTCTGCCAAAATAATTATGTCTTTACCTTCAATTGTGTACATATCAACCTGAGGTTTAATTATATTTTTGGTATGGCCGTAGTTTTGATTTAGCCAAGCCATATCTATTTCATTATCAAAGTGTCCAATGTTACAAACAATTGCTTTATCACGCATTTTTAAGAAATGCTCGCTTCTTATTATCTTATAATTTCCAGTAGCAGTTACAAAAATTTGAGCTCTTTCACATGCTTCGATCATTGTAATAACTTCGAAACCGTCCATTGCTGCTTGAAGTGCACATATTGGGTCTATTTCCGTTACTAAAACTCTACAACCAGCACCCTTCAAAGATTCGGCAGAACCTTTTCCTACATCTCCATAACCTGCAACTACAGCTACTTTTCCAGCTAGCATCAAATCAGTTGCTCTGCGTATAGCATCTACTAGAGATTCTTTGCATCCGTATTTATTATCAAATTTTGATTTTGTAACAGAGTCATTTACATTAATAGCAGGTAATAATAATGTACCATTTTTCATTCTTTCATATAAACGATGAACTCCTGTTGTTGTTTCTTCAGAAAGTCCTTTAATACCATCAACTAATTCTGGATACAAATCAAAAACCATGTTGGTTAAATCACCACCATCATCTAAAATCATATTTAATTGATATTGCTCTTCTCCAAAAAATAAAGTTTGCTCAATACACCAGTCAAATTCTTCCGATGTTTGACCTTTCCAAGCATAAACTTGAATTCCTGCTGCTGCAATAGCTGCTGCCGCATGATCTTGGGTAGAGAAAATATTACAAGACGACCAAGTTACTTCTGCTCCGAGTTCCACTAATGTTTCAATCAAAACTGCAGTTTGTATAGTCATGTGAAGGCAACCCGCTACTCTTGCACCTGCTAATGGCTTCGAAGGCCCATATTCTTTACGGATTTCCATTAAGCCGGGCATTTCGGCTTCAGCCAATTGAATTTCTTTACGACCCCACTCCGCCAAAGATATATCCTTTACTTTATAAGGAACGTATGTTTTTTCTGTTTTCATAAAAAGGTATTTTATCTATAAATACTAATTAAAATGTTGCTATTATCTAAAATTTTATCAAAAATAAAACAAAATATCTAGAATTTAAAATATTTGTAGATGAAATGACTAAAAATTTTATTTTGAGATTGAGATTTGAAATTTTAGAATTTTATTTTTCTTAGGGTAGGGAGTAGATTTTGCTAATTCCTTATATAGAATTAACATGCTTTTAAAATGGTAATGATTTGAAATTTAAATCCTATTTTAAAAGTATGTTATTTTAGAAAAAATAATTATTTCACCTTTTTAATCAAAAAATGAAAAGCAAATAGCCTAAATGGTAGGTATAAATACCCAACCATTTAGGCTAAATTTTATTCAATAGAAACTTTTATGCTCTTTTGAAACCAAGCATCCAGCCAGAGAGTGCTCCAGCAATAGCTGAAATAAGGCCATAAATAAAAGTATCTACAAAAACACCGCTCCAAGTCATAAGGGTGGTGGTACCTAAAATCATGCAATCAATGCTAAATGCAATTAAAGCTCCAATAATAAAACCTGAAATACCGCCCGACATCCAAGTTCTAATTCCTGCCCATTTCTCAAAAATGTAGGTAAGTAAAAAACTTGCTGCAAGATTTCCAATAACTAAAACAATCATGTTGGGTTCAGCCTGAATACCAACCATGCCTGGATTTGTGCTTTCAAGTAAGTCTTTAAAAACAATAGTGTACATCACAAATCCTCCGATAAAGTAGCCGACAAAACCTAATAGAGTGCCAAAAATCAATTTTGAATTGTTCATATGTAATTATTTAGGGTTTAACATAATCGAAGTTAAATACTAATTTTAAGAATTCCAAATCATAAGACATTTAATTTAAGTTAATTATATTTTTAAAAACCCGTTTCTTTGGGTTTTTGGAAAGAATCATTGATTTTTTAACTTTAACAGCCATATTTTTAATTAGTGTATTTTATTTTCATTTTTTGAGTATCTTAATTTTTCAATTTTTTCCCAATTTTCTTTATAAAATGTAAAACACTTTTTTAATTTATGGTTATTGTAAAATATTTCCAACATTTTTTAGATTCCAGATTTATCCAACCATTTTGGGGTGTTTTGAATTGGAACGAAAGCCTCCATTTTCGATAACAACCCATAAATCGTTTCATCAACGATTAGTAACTTCCTATTTTCTGTTCTTAAAAAACCTTCCTCTACCATTACATCTAGTTGTTGAATGAGATGGTCATAAAAGTGATTTATATTTAATAATCCAATAGGTTTATTATGTAAACCTAGCTGTGACCAAGACATAATTTCGAAAAGTTCGTCCATACTTCCATATCCTCCTGGAATGGTTATGATTGCATCGCATAGCTCTTCCATCAATGCTTTACGCTGGTGCATGGTTTCTACCTTTATTACTTCAGTTAGATTTGGATTACCAACTTCTAATTTATCAAGAAAATGAGGAATTATTCCTGTTGCTTCACCTCCATTGTCCATTACGGTAGTTGAAATTTCACCCATTAAGCCCAAGCTTCCACCTCCATAAATAAGACGGATTCCTTTTTTTACAAATAGTAGACCTAAGTTTTTGGCAGTTTCTTTATAAATAGGATTATTTCCAGAATTTGCGCCACAATATACTAAAATAGCTTTCATTTTGTTAAAATTAATATTCAAATTTAAGGATTATAGTTTTGTAGTAAATACAAAATCTATTTCTTGCCCAAATATTTATCGGTAAAATGTTGTTTTACTTTGGGATTTGCAAACTTTACTGCATTATTTAAATTAGATTTTCCTTTGGTTATAGATAAGGATTTCCATTTTTTATCTAAAATCATTTTGCCAATAAAAACTATTTGCCCAATATGATATGGATAATGTGCCAATTGCCTATTTAAAGCATCAATTATACTTATGACCTTGATTTCTAATATAAATAGTTGAATATAAATTTTTTTTCATTTTTCATTTCTAGTCCCTCAAAGAAGCATTTTCAGCACTTATTCCAAGTTTCAAATAGTTCTTCTTTGGGTATAATTTTATGGATTTACAGGATTTAGAGTTAAACCCTAAATTTTATAAACTTTAAATAATGATTGCAGTTTACTGAATTTATTGTTTGCCTTACTTTCAGCATCGGCTGACCGCAGGTATGCCTGTCCAATTGAAAAAAGCCGAATGTCGGGGCAAACCAAAAACACTCACAAAAAAAACCTAAAAGCCGTCCGCCATGAATTTTTAAATTAATTATCTAGCTATTAGCAATTTAACTTGCTTAAAAATTTCCATACGGACGGTCCGAATATATTCGGAATGAGATTAATGGAACAATCAGTGATTTGTTCTCTAAAAGGTTTTATTTAATAATATTTCTCCACTCTAAATCCTGTAATGCCATATTTTATAATACGACATTTGCTTTTTCACACGGTCTAAATATTCATTTTTCATTCCAAAGTTTTGTTTTTCATGCATTTTTAGTAAATTTAATGCGAATTTTCATAAAACTAAATTCGTGAAATTCAAGTTCAACCTTAATTCTATAAAAATATGTTTAAATTAGTATTTTCTTTAGGTTTTTGCCTTTTTCAGCTGCTTGTAAATCCCTGCTATGGGCAGAAAAAGCCTCTTATTGTTTTTGTTTGTGGGGATCACGAATATGGTGGAGAACTATCCTTACCTTTAATAGCAGCAGAGCTGGAGAAGAATTATGGTTTTGCTACAAAAGTTTTAACGGCCTATCCAAATCAAAATTCCGAAAAAAATATTCCGGGACTTGAAATTTTGAAGAATGCTGATCTAGCGGTTTTTTTCTTGCGTTGGAGACAATTGCCAAGTGACCAACTCGCATATATCGAAGAATATTTAAAATCTGGAAAGCCTGTAATGGGTTTTAGAACCACCACTCACTCCTTTAATTTTCCAAAAGGACATGAATCCGAAAAATGGAATGCTTTTGGAGAATTTGCATTCAACTCTCCGCCTGGTTGGGGGGGGAAAGCAGGTCACACGCATTATGGACATACAAGTTCTACAGATATAACAATACTATCAGCTTCTGAAAAGCATCCCATCTTAACAGGGGTTGCTTCTTCTTTTCATACCCGTTCTTGGCTTTATAAAGTTCAACCAAACTTTCCATCCAACGGATCGGAGTCGTTGCTTATGGGGAAATCTGTAAATCCCGAAAGAGAAGCAATAGACAATCCTGTAGCTTGGACTGGTATAAATTCATTTGGAGGGAAAGTCTTTTTTACTACTTTAGGGCATCCCGAAGATTTTGAATTAGAAGCTATGCAGAGATTGGTAATCAACGCTATTCATTGGGAGCTTGGGAAAAAAGTGCCAAAAAAATGGAAAGGAAAAATAGGAATAAAAGTGCCTTACAGAGGGATAGTAAATTAAACTTTAAAATACAATAATCAAATTTTTCATTTATTCAAAAGCCTAAAAAATGTTAGTTAACAAAAAAGCATTAACGATATTAATTATATTTTCTTTATTTGCAATTAGTTCCTTCCAACCTATTGTATCCAAATTTTTAAAACTAAAAAAAGACGCACATATCTCATTGATTGGAGGAAATTTGGGTTCTAGAATGCTAAATTTTGATCATTTTGAAACCGAAATGCAGCTAAGATATGCGGATAGCACCTTGTTTATTAGGAATATGTGTGATGGAGGAGATACCCCTGGCTTTAGACCACATTCGGCTAAATTTTCTCCTTGGGCATTTCCTGGAGCAGAAAAGTTCCAAACTGAGTATGCTACTAAATCAGGAAGTGAAGGTCATTTTGATACTCCAGACCAATGGCTTACTCGTTTAAAGACCGACATAGTGGTGGCATTTTTTGGATATAGCGAATCTTTTGAAGGTATAGCTGACTTGGCAAATTATAAAGAGGAATTAGAAGCATTTATTAAACATACTCAAAGTCAAAAATACAATGGAGTAAATGCTCCACAATTCGCTTTGGTTTCACCTATTGCTTTAGAAGATTTATCAGCAAATAGAGATTTACCCAATGGCAAGAAAGAAAACGCCAATATTTTACTATATACTTTGGCAATGAAAGAAGTAGCTAAAAAGAATAATATTTTATTTTTAGATGCATATACTCCTTCAATTAAATGGTACAATGAAACCAAAGAGCCTTTGACAATAGATGGATTACAGCTAAACAATGAGGGGTATAAAAAACTTTCATTGTTATTGGCAAATGAACTTTTTGGAAAAGTATCTACCCAAAATGAAAATCATAGGCCATTATTGGAAGAAATGGTTAAAGAACGAAATTGGATGTGGCACAACGATTTTAAGATTCCAAATGGCGTACATGTGTATGGTAGGAGGTTTAACCCCTTTGGGCTTGAAAATTACCCTATTGAAATAGAGAAGATTCGTCAAATGACAGACATTAGGGATCAAGCCATTTGGTTGGCGGCCTCAAAAGGCGTAAAAATGGACATTGCAGAATCAGACAAAAAAACAAGAGAATTGTCCAAAATTGTATCCAATTTTAATCCAGATCAAAATGGAAGTCTAAAATATTTGTATGGTGAAGAAGCTTTGAACGCCATAAAAGTTGCTCCTGGTTATAAATTGCAATTATTTGCTTCTGAGGAAGAATTCCCTGATATAGCAAAACCGGTGCAAATGACTTTTGACAACAAAGGACGTCTTTGGGTTGTCGCTATGCCTAGTTATCCTCATTACAAACCAGGAGATCCAAAACCAAATGACAAAATTGTGATACTTGAAGATACTAATAATGACGGCAAGGCGGATAAACAAACAGTGTTTTTAGATGGATTGCATGTGCCTGTGGGTATGGAAATTACACATGATGGTGTAATTATTTCACAAGGTACTAACTTGATGTTATATAAAGATACTGATAACGATGATCATGCAGATTATTCAGAAATACTTTTAAGTGGGTTTGATGACCATGATACACACCACGAAATTTCGGCTTTTGTTGCTGACGAATCTGGCGCTATTTATATGGGAGAGGGTGTGTTTTTACATACAAATGTAGAAACCCCTTATGGAACCGTGAGAGCAACAAACGGAGGTTTTTATAGATACAATTATCAAAGAAGACATTTAGAACGTACCGCTCAATTAGCCATTCCAAATCCTTGGGGAATAGCCTTTGACCAATGGGGACAAAATTTCTTTGCTGAGACTTCGGGTCCCGATGTGCGATGGATGATGCCTGGGACCGTATTGAATCGTTATGGCGAATCGAATCACAAATCAGATAATTTAATAGAAAATGCTCATCGTGTGCGGCCTACTTCTGGTTTAGAATTTGTTTCTAGTAGACATTTCCCTGATGAAGTGCAAGGCGACATGCTCATAAACAACACGATAGGGTTTTTAGGAATGAAACAACACAAAATTGAAGACGATGGCACGGGTTATAAAAGTAAACATCGTATGGATTTAGTTGTGGGAGAAGATAGGAACTTTAGACCAGTGGATATGGAATTTGCCCCTGATGGTTCATTATACTTTATAGATTGGCACAATATTTTGATAGGTCATATGCAACACAATGCTCGCGATCCTTTAAGGGACCATGAGCATGGAAGAGTATATAGAATCACATACCCTTCTAAGCCATTGGTGGTTCCTGCTAAAGTATATGGAGCCAGTGTTGACGAACTTTTGGAAAACCTTAAGCTTCCAGAATACAGAACAAGATATAGAGTCAGAAGGGAATTGAGAGGTAGAAATGCATTAGAAGTATTACCCAAAATAACAAATTGGGTAGCAAGTCTTGATAAAAATGAGGTAGGTTATGAACACCATGTTTTAGAGGCACTTTGGGTAAGTTGGGGACTCAATAAAGTAGATCAAAAATTGCTAAAACAGCTTTTAAAAGCGAAAGATTTTCATGTTAGAGCTGCTGCTGTTCGTGTATTAAGATATACAGGACACCAAGTGTTAGACCAAGCAAATCTGCTAAACGAAGCGGTAAAGGACGAAAATGGGCGAGTTAGATTAGAAGCTATAGTGGCTGCTTCTTGGATAGGAAAAGAAAAAGGGATACCTATTTTGACAGAAGCGAAAAAAATGCCTTTAGATAAATGGATGCAGAAACCATTTGACATTTCTTTAGCACATTTAAATGGTAAAGGAGTAAACAAAATAAAAGAAGAATACAGTACAACCTCTATAAAAGGTAAAGACTTAGAACTTTTTACAAAGGGAAGAGAAATATTCTCAAGAGATGGATATTGTATAACATGCCATCAACCAGATGGAAAAGGATTGCCCGCCTCGGGTTTTCCGCCCTTGGCTGGCACAAAATGGGTTACTGGCAATGAAGATCGGTTAATAAAAGTAGTTCTAAAAGGTATGATGGGTGCTTTAGAAATTAATGGAACAAAATATGTAGGACAAGTCCCCATGACACCCTATGGAGGTTTATTAAACGACAAAGAAGTGGCAGCAGTACTAACTTATGTTAGGAATTCATTTGGTAATAAAGCTTCCGTGGTTCAACCTGAAAAAGTGAAACAAGTGAGGGCTTCAGTTGTTGGCAAAAAAGATTTTTATAATTCATCTAAATTATTGATTGAGCACCCAATGGAGAACTAATTATTGGGCTTATATTTGTAAAATTTTTATTTTATATGTTCAAATTTTTCATTTTACTTATTTCTTTATTTATGATTTCATGTGAATCGGATAGTAATCTTTCTGCTAAAGAAGAAGCAGATATAGAATCTTACATTAGCAAAAATAATTTGGTAATTACCGAAAAGACATCTTCTGGATTGCGTTTTATTAGAACATTGGCAAATGCCAATGGTTTAGTTTTAAAAACGGGTCAAAATGTAACTGTTAAGTATGCTGGAAGACTACTGTCAGACAAATTGTTTGATTCTGGTACTTTTCCTTTTAGCCTAGGTGTTGGTCAAGTAGTAGCTGGTTTCGACGAAGGCATTGCAAAATTGAAAGTTGGCGAAAAAGGAACGCTTATTTTTCCTTCTTCACTAGGATATGGATCTCAAGGAGCTGGCGGAGATATTAAAGGAAATACTCCCCTAATTTTCGACATTGAGGTTTTATCTGCTAGATAATTGAATTATATTGATTAAGAAAAAAGGGTTTAATAGGTACTTTTAAATCCTTTTTTCTTAATCGAAAAAATTGAAAATTTTGTTATAAAAATGGATTTACAGGATTTAGAGTGAAACCCTGAATTTTATAAAATTAATTAATGATTGCTGTTTACTGAATTTAATGTTAGCCTTACTTTTGCGTTTCGACGCACCGCAGGTATGCCTGTCCAATTGAAAAAATCCGAATGTCGGGCCAACTGGAATGCCAGCTCAGCTAAAAACACTCACAAAAAAAAATCCTGACTGGCCGTCCGCCATGAATTTTTAAATTAATTATCTAGCTATTAGCAATTTAACTTGCTTAAAAATTTTCATACGGACGTTTTTGTGATTAATGGAACAATGTTTATTTGTTTCCTAAAAGATTTCACAAATGAATATTTCTCCACTCTAAATCCTGTAATGCCAAA
>JANOMP010000117.1:0-3027 GCA_031420365.1 Cytophagaceae bacterium | reverse complement strand
TCTTTTGCCTCAATGATATCTCCTTTTTCCAATTCCTGATTCATTTCATCTACCAGTTCGGATGAAACTTCCGAGAAGTTATTGACAAAATTCAAAGGGTTTTGAATCTCGTGGGCGATGCCTGCGGTGAGTTCACCGAGGCTGGCAAGTTTTTCGGATTGGATGAGTTGGGCTTGGGTGGATTTGAGTTGAGATAAAGTGCTTTGGATTTCTTCCTTCTGCGATGCTAAAATTACATTGGCTTTTTTCTTTTGAAGATAATTGTATGACAGCACTGCTCCTAACCCAACAAAAACCAGTAATGCAGTTAGTAAAATATACATTCGCATTCGACCTTGCGTTTCTATTTTTTCACGTTGTAAATCTTTTAGCGTTAGTTGTTTCTTTAGCAAAACTTGTTGAAATGCAGCAAGGTTTGAAATTGTTTTTTTAGTGAAAACGGCTCTTTCTGTATAAGCAAGTTTTAAGTATTTAAAAGAACTATCTGGTTGTGCAAACCGCTGAAAGTGTTCGAACATATTATCATAAGCAGACGCTAAATCTACTTTTACAATTTGTACTTCTTTGATTACTTTTAATAAATCTATTGATTTAATGCCATAATAATAGCTTGAATCTCTTTTATTTATGTGTTGATAAGCTTTGGATAATCCGAGATAATTAATAGCCAAACCCGTTTCTGTATAAATATTATTTTTTAACGTATTCTCAATTCCTTTTAAGAATAAACGTTTTGCAAGTTCATGACTACCTGCTTCTAATCTTATATCGCCGGCTAAGTAAAAAAGATAAAAATAAAAATTCCATTGTGGCAATGGATTTGCAAAAATTCTATCTACATAAAATTGGGCCGAGTCAAGTTTGTTTTTTTGTTGGAAAGTAAATGCAATATTAATTTGTGTGATAGCAAGATTAAAAGAATCGTTTCTTTCTTTTGCAAGTTGATACGCTTTTTTAAAATATAGCAATTGCTCTTCTTTGTTTGCTGTTACACCCATCAGTATACCATAATTAAAAGTATGGTTGGTTAAAAACGACCAAAAGCTTTCGTAGTACTTGTTATTCTTTCCAAGTCTATTAAATAGGGCCTGGTATTCAGGGTTTTCATAAACATCAAATGCATTTCTATACGCTTCGTACACTTTGGCAAATTGACCATTATTTAAGTCATTTAAATTATTTATGCTAAAATGATTAATTATTTCAAATATTAAATTTGCTTTTAAAGTGTCATTAGTGGCACTTCGAAGTTGCTTTTGTAAAGAATCAATTTTAAATGATTCTGATTTTTGAGCAAAACCAATACTACAAATAAGAGCGAGAAAGAGGGTAAGTGTTAGTTTTTTCATGGGTTTTCAAAGGTTAATAACTTCTGTATAAGGCAATACACTCATTTTTTCATTCAAAATTTCGTTTTTTTTGCCAGCGTGTAGCAATATCGTTTGGCTGTAAGGTTTGAGTTTTTGCCAATATTTCAAGCCTCTGAGCATACTATCTTCTACTTTTTTACTTGATTTTATTTCAATGGCAATTGGCTCGCCTTCTCTTTCCAAAATCAAATCTATTTCATTTCCTGCACTGTCTCTAAAATAATACATTCCTTCGTTTTGGGCATTATTAAAGTTGTTTTTTCGTATTTCAGAAATCATCCAATTTTCAAAAATTGCTCCGTAGGCTGTGTTTTTTTGTAAAATCTCTTCGGTTTTGATACCCAACAAAAAGCATAACAATCCTGTATCATAAAAATAGAGTTTGGGGCTTTTTACAATCCTTTTGTTCAAATTATTATACCACGGCTGCAATTGAAATATGATATAAGAGTTTTCTAACAATCCCAACCACGCCAAAATCGTCTTGGTGTCCACGCCTGTTTTCTTTGCCAATTCGTCACGGTTTAGTATTTGTCCTGCATAATTGGCACATAAATAAATAAAACGAGTGAAAGTCGCCAAGTTGGTAATGTTGCGTAATAGCCGCACATCACGCTGTACGTAGGTTTGCACGTAGCTATTCATCCAAGTATTTGGCATTAGTTTTTCGTTCCATATTTCAGGGTAGCCGCCTGTAAGTATGAGTTTGTTTAAGTCGTGGTCCGCCAATTTTGCATCAACCAATTCGGCATAACTTAGTGGCAGCAGCGACAAATACCCTGCCCTACCAGCCAAAGATTGCGACACTTGCTCTTGCAATAAAAAATTATTGGAACCAGTCAGAATAAATTGCCCACGTTTGGGATTATTGTCTAATATTTCCTGCAAATATCTAAAAATATGTGGCACTCGTTGTACTTCATCAAAAACGGCTCCGTTCAGATATTGCTTTAAGAAGACCTCAGGGTTTTGTTCCGCTTCAAACTGCACAGTAGGATTTTCAAAATTCACATAAGGTTTGTCCTCAAATAAGACTTTACTCAGTGTCGTTTTGCCACTTTGTCGAGGACCGGTGATGCACAGGGTTCTAAATTGCGTCAGTGCTTGTTTTGCTTCTGGAAGTACTAATCTATTTATCATATCAATTCCATTTTTACAAATATAGGCAAATTATGGAGTTAGATTCCATAATTGCAATTTTGTGTAAATATGGAGTTTATGAAATTGGTAATTTCACAGTAAACGATGTAACTTTGTCTTCCACACTCTCCGCTTCAATTGTCCCAATATGCCCTTTGGTTACAATATCATACGCTAAACTTAAACCAAGCCCCGTGCCTTGCCCTGTTGGTTTGGTAGTAAAAAAGGGTTGAAAGATTTTGGCTTTTACTTCGTCGGTCATGCCCGTGCCGTTGTCGCTTACTTTGATGATGATTTGGTTATTTGTCTGCTCCGTTTTTACGACTACCAACGGCTTTTCAACGGTCTTGACCGCCCAAAAAGCGTTGTGGATCATGTTCAACAAAACCCGCCCCATGTCTTGCGGAATGACTTCTATTTTGGGAAGGTTTTCATGGAAATCTGTTTTGTAATCACTATTAAATCGAGTCATCGAACCGTTCTTATCCTTTGCCCGTAAACCACGATACGAAAGCCG
>JANOMP010000116.1:0-8833 GCA_031420365.1 Cytophagaceae bacterium | reverse complement strand
CATAAGTAGCTAATAATGAGCGATTCCCTAATGTATTTGCAATTAATTCTGGCAATTTTAGTTGATCGAATTGTTCTGATACAAAATTTAATCCACCAAAAGAGTGGATATTTTCTAAACTTGTTGTAATTTTCATCTCGTAAGGTATTTCACTAAATATAGTGATTTTTTGGGGAAGAAAAAAGATTTTAAGTCATTGATTTTCAAGCTTTTTCGATTCCTTTTTATATACTGCCTGCGGATTTAATATCATACTAAAAAAAACAATTATCTTACTCGAGCCTCAGCTTCAATTTTAGGTTTTTCTGATATTGATAATCCACTACTTATGTCAGAAAGTGTATAATATTTGCCTAGCTGTCCGAACATTAAGGCAACTAATTGATCGAAAGTTTTATATTTATGACACCCTTTATCAGACTTAAACTTGTTTATCTGATTCCTTAAAAGATGATGTGGAATAAGGTCAAGTATTTGGCGGATAAAGGTTTTTTAGTATTTTTACTTCGCGTGTAAAATTCCTGCATTTTTTGAAATTTTGAATGTTTCTCAAAATTACGGGTTTTACAGGCTTTTTTTAAATAAAAACTTTCGGATAGTAGTGTTAATTTCTATATTAATTTCTGGTTTAAATATTTTTTTTTGGTTTTAAAATTATCTATTTTATTATAAGTTTTAGATAAAATGATTAGCGTTAATTTAACAATCATTTATTTATATTTGGACTTTATTTTTTTGAAATTATTGTAATTTTTTTTTGAAATGAAAGAGAATGGTTTTGTAATTGGAGTAGATTTTGGAACAGACTCTGTGAGGACAATGTTAGTAGATGCTAGCACAGGAGATTGTCTCGCAACAAGCGTAAGCGAATATCAGAGATGGAAAAACGGTTTATTCTGCAATGCAACCATTAGTCAGTTTAGACAACATCCAGTTGATTATATTGAAGCTTTAGAAAATTCACTAAAAGAGTGTTTAGCTTCTGTATCTTCTGATATAAAAAAGGGAATAAAAGGAATATCTATAGATACAACAGGCTCAACTATTGTTGCAGTAAATGAGAATGGCACACCCCTTTCTCTTCTGCCAGAATTCGAAGAGAACCCAAATGCGATGTTCATTTTATGGAAAGACCATACTGCCAATTCAGAAGCTGATGAAATCAATACTTTAGCTCACAAATGGAATATTGATTATACAAAATATGAGGGAGGTATATACTCTTCTGAATGGTTTTGGGCTAAAATTTTGCATACCTTAAGAATTGACGAAAAAGTCCGAGCAAATGCTTTTTCTTGGGTAGAACACTGCGATTGGATGTCGGCTGTACTCACTGGAAATACTAACCCTTTAACTTTAAAACGCTCTCGTTGTGCCGCAGGTCATAAGGCCATGTGGCATGAAGAATTCGAAGGATTACCCTCAGAAGAATTTCTTACAAAACTTGACCCAATATTGTCTGGTCTTCGGGATAGGCTTTTCGAAGTAACATATACTTCGGATATAGAAATGGGCAAAATATCGGAAGAATGGGCTAAAAAACTTGAATTATCAAATGATGTAACTATAGGGGTAGGTGCATTCGACTGTCACATGGGAGCCGTGGGTGCAGAAATAAAACCGTATGAATTTGTCAGAGTAATGGGTACTTCAACGTGTGATATGCTCATTGCTCCAAATGAAAAAATTGGTCATCTTTTAATTAAAGGTATCTGTGGGCAGGTAGATGGCTCTATTGTTCCGGGTATGTTAGGCATGGAAGCGGGCCAATCTGCTTACGGTGATTATTACGCATGGTTTCAAAAAATTATCACAGAGCCAGTAAAAGTATTAATGGGTGAAGATATAGCCAATCAGCTATCCGAAAAATTGATTCCCTATCTTTCCTATGAAGCGTCAAAATTGCCTATTTCTGAAAATGACCCTGTTGCTACAGACTGGATAAATGGTCGTCGCACTCCAGATGCAAATCATGCCCTCAAAGCTGCATTTAAAGGTTTAAATTTGGGTACAGATGCAGTGAAAATGTTTAAAATGATAGTAGAGGCGACAGCATTTGGCTCAAAAGCCATTGTTGATAGATTCCTTGACGAAGGTGTTCCGATAGAAAAAGTAATTGCAATAGGAGGAGTAGCAAAAAAGTCCCCATATGTAATGCAAACCTTATCAGATGTGCTTAATATGAACATTAAAGTTGTCAAGTCGGAACAGGCTTGTGCTTTAGGTGCCGCTATGAATGCCTCCGTTGCAGCAGGTATCCACGCTACTATCGCAGATGCACAAAAAGCCATGGGTTCAGGCTTTGATGCCGAATATCAACCAAGGTTAGAATACATAGAAATTTATAAAAAGCTATATTCAAAGTATCAAACTTTAGGAAAATTTATAGAAGAAAATGATTGATTTAAAAAATTATGAAGTTTGGTTTGTTACAGGAAGCCAACATTTATACGGAGAAGAAACGCTCCGCCTAGTTGCGGAACATTCAAAAATAATTGCAGAATCTTTCGATAAGAATGCGAAGATTCCTGTAAGTGTGATCTTTAAACCTACAGTTACAACACCCGACGAAATTACCAATATTTGTAAAGAAGCCAATACAAGTCCAAAATGTATTGGAATTATAGCATGGATGCATACCTTTTCTCCTGCTAAGATGTGGATTAGCGGCTTGAATTTATTGCAAAAACCATTGATGCATTTGCATACTCAATATAATAGAGATATTCCTTATAATGCCATCGATATGGATTTTATGAACCTTAATCAATCGGCCCATGGCGACAGAGAATTTGGATTTATAATGTCACGAATGCGGATAAACCGTAAAGTAGTTGTTGGGCATTGGGAGCAAGAATCTGTAATCACCAAAATCAACATTTGGTGTAGGGTGGCTGTAGGCAAGCATGAAATCAATCACCTGAAAGTGGTCAGATTTGGCGACAATATGCGTCAAGTGGCTGTAACTGAGGGCGACAAAGTAGCTGCTGAAATGAAATTCGGAATGGCAATAAATACCCATGGCGTTGGAGATTTAGTAAAAGTAATCAATCAGATTTCAGATGCTGAAATAGCCAATCTTATACAAGAATACGAAGCTACTTATCAAATGATGGATTCTTTGAAAAATGATAGTGCCATGCGTTCCTCATTAATAGAAGCTGCAAGAATAGAATTAGGTTTAAAAGCCTTCCTTGAAGACGGCGGCTATGGTGCATTTACAAATACTTTCGAAGATTTACACGGAATGAGACAATTGCCTGGTATTGGTTCGCAACGCATGATGGCCGCAGGCTATGGCTATGGTGGCGAAGGCGACTGGAAAACATCGGCAATGGTAAGGGTAATGAAAACCATGGCAATAGGTCTTGAAGGTGGTAATTCATTTATGGAAGACTACACCTACCATTTCAATCCAGCAAATCCAATGGTTTTGGGTTCACATATGCTCGAAGTATGTCCTTCTATAGCGGACGGAAATGTGAAATGTGAAGTTCATCCCCTTGGAATTGGTAGCAAAGAAGACCCTGTAAGATTAGTATTTAATGGTGCAGCTGGATCCGCCTTAAATGTTTCTTTGGTGGATATGGGAAATAGGTTTAGACTTATTGTGAATGAGGTAGAGGCAGTAGAAGTTAAAGAAGAATTCCAAAAACTTCCAACTGCTAGGGTATTATGGAAACCGAAACCAAGCATGGAAATAGGGCTACAGGCATGGATATTAGCCGGTGGAGCACATCATACGGTGTATAGTCAGAATCTTATTACTGAACATATAGAGGATTTTGCGGAAATGATGAACATCGAATTGGTAGTTATTGATAAAGATACCACTATTAGAGGATTAAAAAATGATCTTAAAATCAACGAAATTTTCTATAAATGAGTCAGTATAAATTATTACGTGAGGAGTGTTATGAAGCCAATATGCAACTGAATAAGCTGGGCTTAGTACTATTTACCTTCGGAAATGTAAGTGCTTTAGATAAAGATAAAGCAGTTTTTGGAATAAAACCAAGTGGAGTTCCTTATGAAGTATTGAAACCCGAAGACATTGTAATAATGGATTATGATGCGAAAGTGGTAGATGGAAAAATGAGGCCTTCTTCCGACACTAAAACACATGCCCAAATCTATAAAAACTGGGAAGGTATTGGAGGTATTACGCATACACATAGCACTTATGCAGTAGCATGGGCACAGGCTGGCATAAACATACCATTATTTGGCACTACACATGCAGATCATACCCATCAAGATATTCCCTGTGCGGCGGTTTTAACCGACGAAATGATTAAAGGAGATTATGAATATGAAACCGGAAATCAGATTTTTAATTGCTTTAAAGAAAAAAATCTTTCCTACAAAGAAGTTGAGATGGTTTTACTACAAAACCATGGGCCATTTACTTGGGGAAAATCTGCCGAAAAATCAGTGTATAATGCAGCAATTTTAGAAGAAATTGCTAAAATGGCAACACTTACTTTACAGATTAACCCTAATACGCTTCGAATAAAAGACACACTTATAATGAAGCATTTTGAAAGAAAACATGGAAAGAATGCTTATTATGGACAAGGAAATTAAAAAATGAAATAAACAAAAATAGTATGAAACTTGGACTTGAATCTTTAGACTACATGGTATTTTTAATTTATTTTGTCATTGTAACAAGTTACGGACTTTGGGTATTTAAAAATAAAGGCCGTCAAAATGCTGATTCAAAAGATTTCTTTTTGGCAGAGGGCTCGCTCACTTGGTGGGCCATTGGAGCTTCTATAATTGCTTCTAATATATCTGCTGAGCAGTTTATTGGGATGAGCGGCCAAGCCTTTCAATTGGGATTAGCCATTTCGGTATATGAATTGCTCGGAGGGGTTTCCCTAATTATTGTCGCTGTTTATTTTTTGCCGATGTATCTCAACAACAAAATCTACACTATGCCACAGTTTTTAGCAATACGATACAACGAACATTTGGCAGGAATAATGGCCATATTTTGGTTGTTTCTTTACATTTTTGTTAATCTTACTTCCATTATTTATTTAGGAGGACTAAGCCTTTCTACAATGACTGGCTTTAGCTTTATGACTTGTGCTATTTTACTTACCATTTTTGCAGTTTTTATCACTTTAGGTGGCATGAAAGTAATAGGCTACACGGATGTCATCCAGGTGGTTTGTTTAGTTTTGGGAGGCCTGGCCACCACATATTTAGCATTAGATTTACTTTCAAACAAAGTAGGTTCTGGAGCAGGAATTTTCGAGGGATTAAGCCTGATAAAAGAAAAAGCCGATAGCCATTTACACATGATTTTTGAACCCAATCAATTTATGGTCCATGATGGAAAGGGTGGTTTTATAGATGCTTACCGTCAATTACCGGGAATTATGATGTTTATTATTGGTGGCCAATGGGTAAATAATTTAAACTATTTTGGTTGTAATCAATACATGACCCAAAGGGCCTTGGGTGCAGACATTAATACTGCTAGAAATGGTGTATTATTTGCAGCTTTTATGAAAATGCTCATGCCATTTATCGTTGTTTTACCCGGCTTAGCCGCGTATGTAATTTTCCAAGAAAATGCTGATGCTTCTATAGTAAATGGAATCACACAAAATGGCATTGTTAAACCTGATAATGCCTACCCTGTATTATTGAATTTATTGCCAACTGGTTTAAAAGGACTTGCATTTGCTGCACTGACGGCAGCCATTGTTGCCTCATTGGCCGGCAAAGCCAATAGTATCTCTACCATATATGTGTTGGATATTCACAAAAAGTATTTTAATAAAAATCTAAATGAAAAGCAAACCGTTTGGACAGGCCGACTTTCTATCATAGTAGCTTTTATTATTGCATTGATTGTAAGTCCAATGCTGGCAAATTTTGGACAAGCCTACGAATACATACAAGTATATACCGGCTATATTTCTCCCGGCATTTTGAGTATTTTTCTTTTAGGTTTTTTCTGGAAAAAAGCAACTGGAAATGGTGCTTTGGCAGCCGTGATATTAAGTTTGGCATTATCGGTATTTATTAATTACCAATTTCCTGAATACCCTTTTTTAAACAGAATGGGTGTAGTGTTTTGGATTTGTAGTTTAGTGCATATTGCCATTAGTTTGATTATCACAAAAGGCAAGGATGTTGAAAATGCTTTCGAAGTCAAAAAAGAGTGGTTTAAACTTACACCTACTTTTAAAATTGGTAGTATTATCGTGCTACTTATGTTTAGCATAATATACTTTATTTTTTGGTAAAAAATGGCATGCTAAATTAATAAAACTTCAAAATATAGAAGATTATAAAGGAAATTTAACCGTTTTTGAAAGAATACTGGTGGGTGCAATTCAAAGGGTGTTTTATCTTTCAAAATTTAATGGCAAACCAAGACTGCCATTTCACCTCATATACTATTGGAAATCAACGAAAAAGAAGGATTGGTACGGTTTTCACCCCCTTACAAATTTAAGATTTTGATTTTGAATTATTTGTAAGGGGGCAAGGGGCAAGGCACCTACAGAAAAAGCCGCTGAGCCATACTAGGTGGCTCTTCTTTGCGGAAGTAAAGACGACTTGTTTCGCCGAACACCACCGGGGTCGCTTTCGACCGGGCGGCGTTCCGCTAGCAAAAAGCCAGACCACCCAGACTTTGTTTGCAATCAGGGTGATGCGACATTTCGACTTTCTGCTACTTCGCTAAATGTTTTAAGCTGGCATTACTTCTTTCCAATTAGTTTTTGATGCCATTTTAAGTTTCTTAACCGGTCAATTTCTTGATCGTTTTGTTTTGTCGATGCTTCTAATTCAACGATAGTTTGTTTATGTCGCTGAACAGTTTCTTGATATTGTTGTATTGATTTTTCAGCATTTTGTTTTTCGATTGTCAATATTGCAATTTCTGATTTTTGTTTTTCGTTTAGCTTTTCAAGTTCTTTTGTTTTGTCAAGCAAGAGTTTAATTGCTTTATTCTGTTCGTTGATTTTTACTTGCAGACTATTTTTCTCCGTTTCTAAATCTGAAATCGTGTGTTCAAAATTGGTATTTTCTTGTGTTATTGTTTTCAATACCTCAAGTGAGGTAGACAATTTTTGTTTAAACGAACCAAATTTAGAAGTAGTTACAGTGAAATATTTTTTGAAACTTTCGGTTTCAATGTCGTTTCTAAATTTTATAGCTTTTATGAAATTGTTATATGCTTCCACAAAGTCAAGTAATTTAATTCCTTCACGAACTTTCTTGTAATAGAAGTCCGCTTTCCCTGAATTTAATTCTTGTAGAATTAATGTGCTTGGCGTTTCATTTTCAGCAAATTTGATGACTTGTGGGTCAGTTTTAATAGCCGTATGGTCGATTTTGGTTTTTAAAACTAAACCGCTGAATGAAGTACAACGGCTTAATGCAACATACACTTGCCCAGACGCAAAAGCACTTCCTAAATCTGCAATAACTTTTTCAAAAGTTAAACCTTGGCTTTTATGAACTGTTATTGCCCAAGCAAGTTTAATTGGGAATTGAGTAAATGTTCCAATAACCTCTTCTTCAATTTTTTTCTCTTTCTCATTCCAACTATATCTGATATTATTCCAAATCTGCTTTTCTACAACTAACTCTACGATTTCTCCTCTATCTTCGTATTCAGCAGTAATTTTTTGTTCTTCAATCTTGCTGATTTTTGCAATTTTCCCATTGTAAATTCTTTTAGGCTTATCATTTTTTATGAACATTATTTGAGCACCTTCTTTCAATTGAAGTACTCTGTCGGTTGGCATTATGTTGTCAGGGAAATCATTTGTAATTGTTGCTTCAAAAAGTTGTATTTCTCCTGGTAACTCTGCTAATTTGGATAGATTAGTACTTTCTACTATTTTATTATGTGTTGCAAGAGTTATGTAATTTGCGTTTTCAGTTGTTGAAAAAGTTGGGTTGAATTTTGAGTTAAGTAAGTTAAGTTCATTTTGATTTACTTTATTAATCCTTACCCTGTTTAAAAGGTCAATAAATTCTTGTTCATTTTGGCGATAAATCTTTTTAAGTTCAATATAAACAGGTTTGTTGCTCAAAATTACTTTTGAGCTAAAAAAGAAAGTGCTTTCATAGAATGGTTGAAGAATATGCCATTCTTTGTCAATAGGTGGTAATTGAAAAGTGTCACCAATTAGAATGACTTGAACTCCGCCAAATGCTTCATTTTCCCTTTTTCTGAAAACTCGAAGAAGTCTGTCAATCACATCGAGTAAGTCGCACCTGACCATAGATATTTCATCTATGATTAGAAGTTCCATTCCTCTAATGATTTCTAATTTTTCCTTATTATATTGAAAGTGATTATAAATAGTGCTTCTATCTATTTCTCCTTCTTCTGGACTTGTCCGCAATCTTTTGTCTTTTGGCACAAATGGTCCAAACGGAACTTTGAAAAATGAATTAATTGTTTGTCCACCTGCGTTTATTGCGGCAACACCTGTGAAAGCTAAAATAATTGTATTTTTTTCGGTAGTTTGTCTTAGATATTTTAAAAAAGTAGTTTTACCTGTCCCCGCTTTTCCTGTTAAGTAAATAAGTGGATGACCATATTTCACAAGTTCAGAAGCCCAAAAGAACTCTTCGTTTGTTTCATCTAATTCTATGTTGTCAATTATTGTAGCCATTGTTTATTATTACAGGGGTGTCCTATGCTTGTGACTAACGGTATTATTGTTTAATAAGGGTAATTTTTAAAAAGGCATAAAAAATCCCTTACCCAAAAAATGGGGGTTCAAATATATATAAAAAATTAATCGAATCAGGAGCATTCTTTTGGAAAAAATAATTATTGTGACCGGGG
>JANOMP010000115.1:0-26405 GCA_031420365.1 Cytophagaceae bacterium | reverse complement strand
TCAATAATTCACCCTTCCCTTTTCGTATTCGGGCATTGAATGTCCCTGTTTTACACGATAGCTTCGCTTACAATCTCTACAAGAAAACCGTTGAACAGAATGCTCTTTTCCATTTTTAATTATCTTACTACTATTACAATGGGGGCAATGTCTGCTTTCAGTCGCTTTTTGGTCAATCTGCATCTTTGCAATGTCAATATCCATATTGTTAACATGCCGAAACAATTCTTTGAAAATTAGTTTCTGCTCATCTAAGGATAATTTTTCAATCCGGATTTGTATTTCTGATAAATTCATATACAAACACAAAAAAAATACATCTACTTAATTAAATATAGCCTTCTCATTTAACTCACAATTTCGCAACATAATTTATAGCTTCCAACAATCTATCTAAATCTCTAATAGAAGTATAAACATGTGGCGTAATTCTAACACCATTCAATTTTTCCCATTTTGTGGGTGAAGTATGCACTTTAAATTTCTCAAAAAGCTTTGATTCAATAAATCCAGCTTCCATACCCTCAATTCCAAGATGTGCAATGGCACACGAATGATTGGCATCTAAGGGGGTATTTAAAAAAACTTTGGGAATTTTTATTGCTTCTTTTGCCCAATAATCTTTTAAAAATCGAAGTCTAGCTTCTTTTCTTTCCTCACCTATTGCCAAATGAAAATTTAATGCATGACCAATCGATTGTTCAATTGAAAAAGGGCGTGTTCCCAAGTTTTCGAATTTTCGAATGTTATCAGACTTCGGATCTCCATTAGGAACAAAAGGATAAATATTCTTAATTTTTTCTTTCTTCATCCACAACATTCCAGATCCTATTGGAGCAGAAAGCCATTTGTGTAAACTTGTACCATAATAATCACAGTTTAAATCTGGTATATTATATTTTAAATGTGCAAATGAATGTGCAGCGTCAACCAATATTTCTACTCCCCTCTTTTTTGCCTCTGTGGCAATTCGTTTAACAGGGAATATTTGTCCATTCCAATTTACAATATGAGTAAGATGCATGACTTTGGTTTTCTCACTCAACTTATCAAGATACTTATGTAAAATTAAATCGTCATCAGCTATTGGTAAATCAATGTCTATGTACTTTAATACTATTCCATCTCTCATTTCTCTTTGACGCCAAGCATGCAACATATTTGGATAATCATATTTCGAAAGTACCACTTCGTCCCCTTTCTTTAACTCCATTCCTAAAATAACAGTAACAATCGCTTCAGTGGCATTTCTATTGATAGCTATTTCTTCTGCCGAAACACCAGCAAACTTCGCAAGGTTCTCGCGTAATGGCTCTCTTCCTTGATCCATTATACGCCACATATAATAGGAAGGAGCGTCGTTTGCTATTTTGTTATAATGTTCTAAAGCTTCTTGAACAACTTTAGGAGCCGGGCTAACACCCCCATTATTGAAGTTTAAAATCTGAGGAGAAACTGTATATGCTTGTTTAATAACCTCCCAATAGTCTTCATCCAATTTTATTGATTCTGAAGTTGCTAGTGGTTTATAGTTTCCCAAAGATTCTAAAAATGAAAAAGATGGAATTTTTAAAAATGGAAGGGAAGAAAGTACTACTGATGAATTCTTAAGAAACGAACGGCGATTGGGTATCATATTTAACTGAATTTAAAACCACTACAATTTAAGAAAAAAAACTAACGCTATACCCAGAAATCAGAAAAAAAGTAGGCCTCTCAATAATCAAAAAATTTTTTTTCAAAATCAAGAATCCAAAAAACGAAACGCAACTAATACCCCCCCACAAATGTAAAAAGTAATGCTTGATATCCATAGTTACTATTAATCTGAGTGGAAATAAAAGGAGACAATGTTTGTGAAAATGCCCAAGTCATGGCATAAAAAGCAGAATATTGTCCTCGATTATGCGATTTAGCTCTATTTATAGTAATAGTATTCATAAATGGCATTGCAAAAATTTCAGAAAATGATGCTATTAACATAGCAAACAAAATCATGCTAAAAGAACTAAAGCCAATTATAAAAAGAAAATTGAGGATTAACAAAAAATCTTAAATTATTCTTACTTAGCAATTTTCTTGTTATATTAAATTTTTTAATACTTTTCTCTTAACTATATGAATAAACTAAACCTCTTCTTCGGTCTTGTGTTCTTTTGTTTACTTCAAAATACATTTTCTCAAACTAATAAAGAACAACTATCAAAAATTAGAGCTGCAATACCTATAATAGACCAAATATGTAAAGAAAACTTCGAAAAAAACCACCTGCCAAGTCTTGCTTATGGTCTTTTAGTAGATGGAGAAATTTTTCATTTCAATGCAATGGGCCTAATAAATACTGAAAAAAAGACTCCAGCCAATAAGAAGTCAGTTTATAGAATAGCATCTATGTCGAAAAGTATAACAGCTATGGCTATTTTGCAACTTAGAGACCAAGGAAAATTGCAATTAGACGACGCTGCGCATAAATTTATCCCCGAACTTAAAAATCAAAAATTCTCATACGATTCTCCTGAAATAACTATCCGACATTTATTAACCCATGCGGCAGGATTTCCAGAAGATAACCCTTGGGGAGACAGGCAATTGGCGATTTCAGATGAAACAATGCTGAAAATGTTTAAAAAAGGAATATCATTTTCCAATTCTCCAGGCACTACCTATGAATACAGTAATATGGGTTTTGCAATGTTGGGATATATTATTAAAAAAGTAAGCGGTGAGTCATACCAAAATTATACAATAAATCACATCCTATTGCCTTTAGGAATGAAAGACACCTATTGGGATTATACTAAGGTACCAAAAAATCAATTGGCTTTAGGCTACCGTTGGCTTAATGACAATTGGATAGAACAACCAATGCTTGGCGATGGAGCATATGGTGCAATGGGTGGAATGTTGACTACAATTGAAGATTTTGGAAAATACACTAGCTTCCATTTAGCCGCCACTCCTTCAAATCTCCCAGAATCCAAGATTTTAAAAAGAAGTTCCTTAAGAGAGATGCAACAACCTTGGAATTTTAGTGACTTAAATGTAGAAAATAAAAATGTTCAAGGCAATTCTTGCCCAGTAGTTTCTGCATATGGTTATGGATTGCGTTGGGGGAAAGATTGTAAACAAAATATTAATATAGGGCATAGTGGTGGCTTACCAGGGTTCGGTAGCAACTGGAAAATTTTGCCCCAATATGGATTAGGAATTGTGTCATTTGCTAATAGTACATATGCCCCAGCAAGTGCCTTAAACACTCAAATATTAGACACCTTAATTGCCCTTGCAAATTTAAAACCACGGCTCTTAGTGGTATCAGAGGTCCTTAAGCAGTCTCAAAAACAACTATTGGATTTGTTGCCTTCTTGGGAAAAAGCCGAAGCTTCTAGCATTTTTGCAGAAAATTTTTTCCTAGATTATTTCATAAAAAGTCTTAAAAAAGAAGCCGAAAGCGTTTACAAAAAGGCAGGAAAAATAAAAAATATAGGAGCTCTAATTCCTGAAAATAACCTAAGAGGATCATTTTTATTAGAATGTGAATTCACAAATATCAAAATTAGTTTTACCCTTTCTCCAGAAAACCCCGCATTGATTCAGGAATATCATATTAGCAATCTAGATAAAAATTAAATCAAGATTGAAATTTAATAAAGCCCAAAAGCTACAGGTTAATCTTTTTTATAAAGATAATCTAAAGGAATAATAGAGCCTGACTATAATTTAAATGCAACAAAAATTTATTTTAACTTATACCTTGGATTAAAACAAATAACATCACACTTCAGAGGCTTTTCAAGTTTATAATGGCCTAACTCAAATTCTTTGGAAAGAAAATCTATTTCTTTATCATTTTCAACTACTTTTTTGATAATGGACAAAGGTTTTCTTTGGCCATTTAATAACATAGTTTTATTATTTATATCAATTATTCGAATAAAATAATTAGAACTCATTGGGAAATGCCCGGTAACTACGATTTTATAAAGTTTTTCTTCTTTCCCTCCCCAATCCGATTCAAATGCAGGGTCAAAATCAACTTGAGATAAAACTGCTTTTTCCGGCAACACTACGATTCCATTTTTTATTTTTGAAAGCACTTTAAGGTATAAATCATTGGCATTAAAATAGCCATTTTGCTTTAAATATTGGTATTTAAAATCTGCTTCAAAAGTGGTGTTTTGTTTCTCATTTCTTACTATTCCATTTTCCAAATTGTAGGCGTCCATCATTTGTGTTTCATTTTTTAAGTTTAAGTAATCGCTAGATTTTAGAAGCCAGCCTACATAAAAAACAATGAAAACTCCAACAATTGCCCATTTTACCCTTGGTTCAATTTTCATTCTAAAAACAAAGGACATTCCAACCAAAAACACCAAAATTCCATATATTTTATATCTTGCCCCTAAAACACTATCGTACCCAATTATCCAATAATTAAATCTACTAATCACAATAAGCGATAAAGAACCTGCTCCAAAAACATATATCAGCTTTTCAAAATCATATGCTTTAGAATCCCAATTTTTAAGTAAAAAATAAGTGCTAAAAATCAGAGTAAGAACTCCAAGACAGCCAGAAATGGTATATCCCAAATCGTTATAAATAAATCTAAATTGTCCACCCAAAGCAATAAAATATGCCCAAATAAGCTGATAATTGTATTTAAACAGATTGTCAAAAGGACTTATATTATTACCATCTCCAGTATCGGAAATTATATACACAACTACCTGAAAGACCAATAAACAAAGAATAACAAATCGGTGGAAGTAGATTTTCCTAAAAAATGCATAAAACATTATTAAAAAAACAGTAACAAAACCCAATGCACTCCCAAATGGAACTACCAATAGGCAAAAATAAAAAAGTATTCCTATTAAAATATTATGCAAACCTATAGGTAATGAAATCAGATAAAATAACAAAATTGAAAGTGAAACCGTTGCTAATTGATAAGATGCCACATCATTTCTAAAAAACATTTCCCAACTACAATGACTCAATAAAAGAAAACTAATTAAGACCAAAAAAATGGGAGATTCTCTATACTTTCTTATAAAAATCCACAATAAAAGGAACGTATAAATATTAACAAAATATAAAATACTTTTGAAGTCAATGGTTTTAAAAATACTGAGAGGTATTAGTAATGAAAGCCTGATTAAAAATGGACGGGATTCATTGTCTGGAGTTAAAAGAATTAAAATTCTGTCTTTAAAATCATCCGCATTTAAATAGTTATAGAAAAAATCCATAAAAACCCTATGATCGTCTTCAAAAGGAAAATTTAATGAAAATTTACTTAAAAATACAAAATGTAAAACTATCGGAATACATACAAAAAACCATAGACTAAGATTTTTTAGAGGGTGTTTTTTCTTCATATTTTATTCAAACCTAGATGTCTTTCAATAATTAATCTCTTATGTTAAAAATTGAATCCTATTTTCAAATAAGGACTCTCCAACAAATTTTTCAGATTTAAACTATCCATGCATTACAAAATTCATATTCAAATCTTTTACAAAAATAGCTATTTTTAGATTAATAATGGCAAAGGCTATTTTTATAGCAAAGTCATATTCTTGTATTTTGCCATTTTTATTTACATTTGCTAAATTTTAAAATTGCGAATTCTTCTTTATTTATAGAAATATTTTCACGAAAATAAAACAGCTTTTTTTTGAAATATCCCTATGGTTTTTCAAATATTTGCAATTCAGGTAAATGCCTTTTTATTTAAACTGTTTAATTATGAGTATTTATTCTAAAATAGCCAACAAAATTAGTACAAATTTTGGCATTCCATTTTTCTGTTCTATTTTGCCTAATAGTTATTTTTATTCAAGGAAAGGATTCTGTTCTTGTTGTGACTCTAAAGCTACTTTTTACTCTTTTAATGATTATCTACGAAGCAATTATGTATGCTTAAACTGCAATTCGTTACCTCGGGAACGAGCGTTGATGCAAGCAATTGAGCGTTTTTATCCCAACTGGAAGGACCTTGTCATTCATGAGTCTTCTCCTATTAATAGAGGAGCTAGTGTAAAAATTAGCAATGGATGCAAAAACTATCTTGCATCTCAATTCTTTCCAAACCAGCCTTTTGGAGAGATGGTGAAAAACGTTAGAAACGAAGATTTGGAAAATCAAAAATTTGAAAATGAAACCTTTGATTTGGTAATTACCCAAGATGTATTCGAACATTTAAATGAACCTTCGAAAGCATTTTCAGAAATTCATAGGACATTAAAAAAGGGTGGAGCACATATAATGACAGTACCAATTGAAAATAGATTTGAACCAACAGTTCGATGGGCTAAATTTAATGCCGAAGGAATAGTATCCTTTTTATTTACACCAGAATACCATGGAAATCCAGTAGATGATGACGGGTCCCCGGTTTTTTGGCATTATGGATATGATATTGTGGAAATGATTGAAAAAAGTACAAAAACAAAGCCCTATATCCAAACATGGGAAGACCGAAACAATGGCATTGAAGGTTTATTAAATGAAATAATAGTAATAAAAAAAGTTTAAGATTTAAGAAGCTGTATGTTTTGGAGGTCTTGAGAATATCTGGAATTTCGAAGCAAAATCTTTAAATATCCTTAACCATACACTTTTATAAAATTAAAAATTTAATATCAACTAAAACTATCTTTTTTAAACAATTTCGGTCAAAAAGCAGTAAAAAAAGGCAGTATATTTGCAAAAAATAAAACCAACAAATGGAAGACAAACTAATACCATTAAATAGCTTACATGAAAAAATAGGTGGAAAAATGATTCCTTTTGGGGGGTTTATTATGCCTGTACGTTACTCTTCTGACAACGAGGAGCATCACTGCGTACGAGAAAATGTTGGAGTTTTTGACGTTTCACATATGGGTGAGTTTTGCATTAAAGGCCCAAAAGCTCTTGAATTAGTACAAAAAGTTTCTGCTAATGATGCTAGTGTCTTAATTGATGGAAAAATTCAATACAGTTATTTGCCCAATGAAACAGGGGGAGTAGTAGATGATCTTTTAGTTTATAGAATAAATGCTGAAGAGTATTTTTTAGTAGTAAATGCTTCCAATATTGATAAAGATTGGAATTGGATATCAAAATACAATATTGACGAGGTTGAAATGAAAAACCTTTCAAGTCAAACTTGCCTTTTCGCAATCCAAGGCCCTAAAACAGTCGAAACTCTTCAAAAACTGACACCTGTAGATCTATCTAAAATTGAATATTATTCTTTTCAAATAGGAGAATTTGCGGGATATAAAAATATTATAATTTCGGCGACTGGATATACAGGAGCTGGAGGCTTTGAGCTCTATTTGCCCAACGAAAATGCAGAAGATATTTGGAAAAAAATATTTGATGCCGGTGCTGAATATGATATTAAACCAATAGGTTTAGGAGCTCGAGACACTTTAAGATTAGAAATGGGCTATTGTTTATATGGAAATGACATAACAGATACCACTTCTCCATTAGAAGCTGGTTTGGGCTGGGTCACAAAATTTAATAAGAACTTTGTAAACAGCAAAAACCTTAAATCTGAAAAACTTGCTGGCCTTAAAGACAAATTAATAGCCATAGAAATGATAGAAAGGGGTATTCCTCGAAGCCATTATGAAATATGTAATTCGGAGGGGCTAAGAATTGGCGAAATAACGTCTGGAACTCAATCTCCGACTTTGGGAAAAGGCATTGCAATGGGTTATGTGTCTTTAGAAAACTCAAAAATCGGAAATGAAGTTTATATAAAAATAAGAGAAAAACTAATCAAAGCACAAGTAGTAAAACCTCCTTTTGTACAGAAAGGCGTTTAAATTTAAAATTCAATAAAAAGAAAACAATTTACCACTACCAATCTTTAAAAACAATGAGACTAAAAGACAAAATTGCAATAATTACAGGAGGAGCAAGAGGCATTGGAAAGGCAGCAGCCGAACTTTTTGCCAAAGAAGGAGCAAAAGTTATTATTTGGGATTTATTAGAAATAGGCCAAGAAACAGCAGATGAAATCCAATTAAATGGAGGAGTTTCAGAATTTATGACAGTAGCCGTAACCGATCCTGTGGCTATTCAAAAAGCCGTAGCATTAGTATTAGAAAAATACCAAAGAGTTGATATACTTGTAAACAATGCTGGAATTATCAGAGATAAAACTTTACTAAAAATGACACAAGATGAATGGCAATCTGTAATTGATGTGAACCTTACCGGGGTTTTCAATTGTACTAAAGCCATTGTGCCTTTTATGGTAGAGCAAAAATATGGTAAAATTATTTGTACTTCTTCCATTGTAGGAATTACTGGCAATTTTGGGCAAACCAATTATGTTGCTACAAAAGCTGCAATAATTGGTATGGTAAAAACATGGGCAAAAGAATTTGGCAAATATAACATAACAGCCAATGCTGTAGCACCTGGTTTTGTAAAAACTGATATGACAGACATTATGCCTGAAGAAATTAGAAACGCAATTGTTGCTGGAATTCCATCCAAAAGAATGGGCTTACCTATTGATATTGCCAACGCTTATTTGTTTCTAGCTTCTGAAGAAGCCTCCTATATAAATGGGCATTGTATATCAGTAAATGGAGGGGTAGCATAAAAAAACTTATATCACTTTAAGGATTTAAGAAGGTTAATTTTCCTTATTTCTTAAAAAATCCTTTTGGATCCTCTTTTCTATTAAGAAGCTCTTTTAATATTTCAGGGTTTATTTCTTTCGGATTTAGTTCATACCCTTTGTAGAATGTTTCCCAAGCATGGTCAATCTTGTTTTCTAAAATTTCAACTAAAGTTAATTGCATATAAGCAGTCATATAACTTGGTTGAATTTTTAGTGCCTTTTCTAATAGTTCTCTTGCTTTTGTTATTTCAAATAGTGAATTGGTATTTTCTGAAGCCATTTTTAAATATATAGTGGCAAGATCCACCATTAAAACATGGTTTGGCTCTTTGGATAGTGTTAAGCCTTCATTTAATAATTTTACAGCATTTGATGAATTTCCAGATTGATATTCAATAACGCCAAGTCCCCAAAAAACATCGAGGTTTTTGTTATTTAAAAGATAAGATAGATTAAAACGGTTAATTGCATTATTTTTATTGCCTTCTTCTAAATATTGCCAAGCCATTTTAGCAAAAAAATCACTTGCTTCATTTCTTGAATTAAATGACTTATCGCAATCTGATAAAAACATTTGATCGTCAATTTGATGAGACTCTGATTTGTCAAAACCACCAAATAATGGTAAAAAATTCAAATCCACTCCCTTCGGTGCTAATTTGCTAACTATTACCACCTTGTCAGAGCTTTCAAAATTCGAATTTTCAAAAGAGCTATTAGCTTTTTGGTCTATTAAACTTAATTTAGTAGTATTTTGAGTGGAATTTATATAAATCTTTTTTATACCAATATCTGACGTTGATTTTGTCTGAGATTTCAACAAAACTTGCTGAGAAAACCCATTAAAACCAGTTAAAATAATCAGGAATATAAAATTATTTTTTTTCACAAAAGCTTTAAGATTAAATAAAAGCATAGCTTTAACGAAAATTTTATTAAATTATTGGGCTATACTATAAATTCTTTGAAATATTCGTGCCAAAATTTTTAATGCTCTACTAAAACTCAAAAAGAGACCGTTATTTTTAACAAGAGCCTTCCATTAATATTCAGGTTTTTTCTCATTAAATAAGAATTTAAACACATATTATTTTGGAGAAAGAACTACTTAAAAAAAACAGTTATCAGAATTAAACTTTAAATTTGTAAAACAAATTAATTTTAAGATGCTAATAGACAACCACGGCCGCCCTGTAAATTATCTACGATTGGCAGTAACCGACCGTTGTAATCTTCGTTGTTTCTATTGTATGCCGCATGAAGGAATAAATTTTCTTCCCAAAAACAATTTGTTGAGTTTCGAAGAAATGTACCGCCTTGTTTCTCTTTTGGCTGAAATGGGTGTTTCTAAAGTACGAATTACAGGTGGAGAGCCATTTGTAAGAAAAGACCTAATTGCCTTTCTTTGGAAAATTTCTGAAATAAAAGGCATTGAAAAAATAAACTTAACTACAAACGGGGTTTTAACTACTCCACATATTCCAGAACTCAAAAAATTAGGTATATCTTCCATAAACCTGAGTCTAGATTCTTTAGACAGAAAGCGTTTCTTTGAAATGACGAGAAGAGACGAGCTTCCAAATGTTTTGAAAACATTCGATGCTATTTTAGATAATGACATTCCACTAAAAATTAACTCAGTAATGATGGCTGGCAAAAATGAAGAAGACATTTTTAGCCTAGTAGAATTGGCCAGAGAGCATCCAATTGGAATTCGATTTATTGAAGAAATGCCCTTTAATGGGGAAGGCGAAAAACTAGCTTATTTTATGTCTTACAAAGAAATAATGGCCAAAATTTCTTCTAAATACCCTGAAATTGAAAAAATTCAAGATGAGCCCAATTCAACATCTTACAATTATAAAATCAAAGGTTTTTACGGAACCATCGGGGTAATTGCAGCGTTTAGTCGAACATTCTGTGGTACTTGTAACCGCCTTAGAATTACGCCAACTGGCGATTTTAAAACATGCCTTTATGACGATGGGGTGATGAACGTCCGCGATATGCTGCGGTCCGGAATGAGCAATTCAGAGGTTCAGAAACAGGTTCAGTTTGCTATAGGGCGTCGTGCAAAAGATGGCTTCGAGGCCGAATCTTTACGTAAAACCAAAGTTTCTGAAAGTATGACTACTATTGGAGGTTGATGGATGTAGATTTGGATAAATAAGTTTCCAAATGTATTATAATGTAAAATTTTATCTCTCATTTCAAATAATCATACGCAGCCTTCGTAATCTCTGCTATTATCTTCTCATTCGCTTCTATTTTTTCCTTTGAATTACTCACAAAAACGGCAATGGCAAACTGATTTCCATTAGGGAATGTTACTATACCTATATCATTTACAGCGGCCATTATTCCTGTTTCTTTGTTTGTACCCGAGGTTCCCGTTTTATGACCAACCACCGTGCCTGTGGGAAGTAATCCCTTAATTCTATTTGGCCCAGTAGAGGTTTCTAAAAGCATTTTTTTCATAAAAGCCCGACTTTTAGCAGATAAAATTCTATTATTGTGCAAAGCCATTAACAGTTCTATGGCTGATTGAGCTGAAGAATAATTAGAAAACTGTGGCTCCCAAGAACCTTGCATGATAAATTCATTATACTTAATCTGAACATCTTTCATGCCTATGTTCTTCAAATAATCGTCTACCACTTTAGGTCCACCAATAAGCTCAAGTAAAAGATCACAGCCCACATTATCGCTTTCTGAAACTGTAGGCTTCAAAATATCTTTCAAGCTTAAATGCACACCGCCGTTTGGATATTTATCACGAATTGGACTATACCAGTCGAGCTGCATTTTTTCTTTGGAAATATAGATTTTCTGAGAAAGACTTAGCTTGCCTTTATCTACCAAATCTAACACGGCTAACCCAATATGAAATTTAAAAACACTTTGCATAGGGAAATGCTCGTTTGGGTTATTTCCAAAAGACTTTTTGGTCTTAAAGTCATAAACTGATACACCAACTTTGACGTTTTTGTTGGCCACAATATCAGTAAACCTTTGGTTTAATGGATTTTTTTGAGAAAAAGCAGCTTGAAACAGTAAAGAAAACAAGACGAAAGTAAAAAGTTTCATACATTTTTTTTCCTTCAAAAATACTACTTTCCAATTAAAAGTACACCTAACATAATCAACATTGATCCATATAATTCTTGAATCCTCAATACTTCACCTAAAAAGACAAAAGCCATTAAAACAGTAGACACTGGCCCAATACTTGATACTATACCTGATTGTTTACTCCTATTTTAATGCCTTCCGTAGCCAAGAATGTGGGGATTACCGTGCTAATAATTGCCAAAGCCAAACCATAACCATAAAGACCCAAGGGTAAATTCCAAACAGTTTTGTTTGAAAAGATAGAAAAATGAATTAAAACAAATACCGAAGAAAGCACCAAGAAGATCGTATTGAAATTTGCCGAACCATATTTCTAGATCATTTCGCCTCCAAAGACTAAAAACAGGGAACAAGTAAGAGCACTAATCAAGATGAAACTAGCTCCAAGGGCTGCATCTTTTGCGTCGAAATTTTTGGCTCAGGCTATAATTACCAATCCAATGTAGGTCACCCCGATGGCTAAAACAGTTATTTTGCTAATTTTTTTCTTTAGAAATATCCTAGAAAAAAGCACTACAAAAGTGGGATAAATAAATAAAATTACTCGCTCAAGTCCTGCAGAAATATATTGTAAACCCTTAAAATAAAACCAACTGACCAGGTAAAATAGCCAAGTATTAAAAGTAAAGCTATCCACCACCAATCTTTGTTTTCTATTTATTTAAAATGCCCCTTTTGTGACCTTCAAATACCTATGCCGATATATACTGGCAAAGCCATACCAAACCGAAGACTCAAAAGTGTGATGTCATCAACAACATAATTTTTATACGCGAGTTTTATTAAAATGGCCTTGGCAGAAGACCAAACTGCTCCTAATGCGACGAACAATATTCCTTTTTGTTTGGATGTCATTATTATTAAATGGACACTTTAAATGTTTTGTGTAATTTCTAAAAAGAATTCAAAAAGAACTAAGCCAATTTGTGTGAGTTATTGGAGTAAAAAATCTTACTCAAAAGAAATTTTTATGAAATATTTTCCCATATAATAACCGGATTTATGGTAATTAATTGGCCTTTGGTTTTTTCTTCTAATGCTTTTTAAAAAAATTTATATAGCAATATCATGCGCGTTAAAAAGGTATGTCTAAATCTTGTAAAACCGACAACAAAGCTTTTAATTTTTGCCCCTCTGTTTAAATTACTAAAGTTCCATAATTAAATCTTTAGTTTAGTACCTATTAAATAAATCTTTTGATTTATTCAAACTACAAAAATTTGGTGGTATTTCGTTTCATAACTTTTTGCATAAGTATTTCATCCTTTTTAGTGAATGTCTTTAAAAACAAAAAATCCCACCAAGAACTGAGCAGGATTTTCAATTATTCATTTCAATACAAACTCAAATCATTCCTTTTTTCAAAAGATATTCGGCAATTTGCACTGCATTGGTGGCAGCACCTTTACGAAGGTTGTCAGCTACACACCAAAGGTTTAGGGTTTTTGGTTGAGACTCATCTCTACGAATACGGCCTACAAAAACTTCGTCTTTGCCATGTGCGGTGATGGGCATTGGGTAAAGGAAATTTGCTGGATCATCTTGTACAATTACTCCTTCGGTAGCCGCTAAAAGCTCACGAACTGTGGTCAAATCAAAATCGTTTTCAAACTCTATATTTACCGCCTCAGAATGTCCCCCGATAGTTGGAATACGAACCGTCGTGGCCGTTACTTTGATGCTATCGTCATCCATTATTTTGTTGGTCTCTTTTATCATCTTCATTTCTTCTTTGGTGTACCCATTTTCAAGAAATGCATCTATGTGCGGCAACACATTCAAGTCAATTTTGTGAGGATATACTTTCGCTACGCTATCATCCCCCGCTCTTTCTGCAAAAAGTTGATCTACAGCAGCCTTTCCAGTTCCTGTAACTGACTGGTAAGTGGAAACTACCACTCGTTTGATTTTATATTTATCATGTAATGGCTTCATCACCACTACCATCTGAATAGTAGAGCAGTTTGGATTAGCAATGATTTTGTCTTCTGAAGTTAAAACATCTGCGTTTACCTCAGGTATCACCAATTTCTTGGTAGGATCCATACGCCAAGCAGATGAATTGTCGATTACCGTAATTCCTGCCTCGGCAAATTTCGGGGCCATTTCAAGCGAAGTGCCACCACCCGCCGAGAAAATAGCCACATTTGGCTTATTTTTGATTGCTTCGTCGTAACCAACAACAGTAAATTCTTTGCCTTTAAAACTGATTTTTTTCCCAATACTACGCTCCGAAGCAACTGGAATAATTTCTGTAACTGGGAAATTTCTTTCCGCCAATACTTTCAAGATTTCGCTACCTACTAGACCGGTAGCACCTATTACTGCAACTTTCATGATAAATAATTTTACCCCCCGACCCATGGCAGTGTATTTAAATTATTGATAAAGAGAGAGGTCTATTCTCTTTTTGTTGAATTTGTTGTAAACGTATTGATAGGTGTAAATGGCTTGCAAAATTAAGAAATTTTTTTTAATAAAAATAGCTTGGGCATAATAGTAGAACGATTTTACAAATCATTGATGGGAAAGGTTATTTTACAAAACGAATTAAATAGACCAAGAAAAAACATTTAATAGTCTAAAACTTTGACAATAGAAACTTCAACTCGGTCAGCTTCTCCGTCAAATGGAATTACAACAAAACCTTCCCCTGTTTTTGATGAAAATGATTTTTTTGGCAAAATCCCAAAGAACTTGTATATATACATAGAATAGGTGAGGAACTCATTTCAAGATGTTGACCCTTCCTATAAACATGAATAGAAGCATAGGTGGTATTGACAGTTTTGTCCCCAACATTTTTCAATTTAAACATTACCATTTGTGCCTCCCCTCCATTGGCCATTGTGAAGGGGACCAATCTAACGCGTTGAATTTTAATATCATTTGGACTCAATCCAGATTCTATTGTAGATTGATCGGTTTTGCCGTTTTCTGTATTTGAATAAGGTGCGTTTTCATCTACCCTAGTATTTTCTGAGGATAAAAAAAAAGGAGATTGTTATTATGCTAATTTTTATTTTTTTAGCTCTGTGTTTTTCATATGAATTAGGGATTAAACACCCCAAATGTATCATAATTAGATCTAAAATATCGAAACTTCCGAATATACTATTGAAATATTGGCCAAACTCTAAGCTTAAACTAATAACTAACCCAAAGGATACAAACAGAATTTTTAATTTTCGCTGTTCGTTCGTCCAAATAATATTCATTAGAAATGTGTATGAAAGTACCCATAAACCATCGGGTAGAGCAGATATTACCCATTCTGAAATTTTATTAATGTGATTGGTTCACTGATAATCTTATAGAATATCGGATATCCGATATTCCAAGAAACTTTAACCAATCACATTAATAAATTTGTAGGACGATAAATTATGTAAATTAAAGCTCCAAATAAAAGGGGCAAGATAACTTTAATACAAAATTCAAAAAGATCTTGTAAATTTAAAGAAGCTTTGCTTTTTTTCATAATTAGTTTTATTTTCCATATTGCAATAACCTACGCAAAACGATTTGAAAAGTCGTTTTACTTTTGGATAAAATGATTGGTAAAAATGTTAAACGAATAAATCCTCAAAACCTATTTCTGAATGTATTTCTTCCGAATAATATTTATTTTTGGTAGCTGAATATGTACTTAATAATGTGCTTACTACCGATTTTTTAGTTTTGGTAATGTGGCTAAAAATGGCTCTTTTTTGCCGCAGTTTTGATGCATATTCTTTTGATATTACAAACTCTGACGAAGTAAATTTAGCCTCACACAAGTGAATAATTCCGTCTTTTCTATCTATAATTAAGTCAATTTGTGCCCCTTCTACTTCGTCATTTCCTTTAAAAGCCCATGACGATACTTCGGTGTAAACACCCTCAATTCCTAACTTTTTATGGATTTCTTTCGAATGAATTAAGCATACATTTTCAAACGCATATCCCGTCCAAGTCTTAAATTCTGCTGTATTTGAATAACTTTCCCAAACATTTGGTCTGTTGCTAACTTTTCCGTCTATAAATTTTACAAAAAAATGACTATAAAAATCAATTAATCTAAAAACGGTATCTTTATTTTTTTTGCCAAATGGTTTTAGTTCTATTATAAATCCACAATCTACAAGGTTTTCTACTGTGCGTAAAAATGTACCTCCATTTGGTATTTTTGTGGTTTCTAGAAGTTTGGTTCTATTTAGTCCATACGGAGATTTGGCCAGTGCTTTTATAATAGAAATGTGTGTATCCGCATTTTTAAATAACGAATGAAATAAGGGTTTGAATTCGTTGGAGAGTATACCACCGTTTATAAAACACATTTGGTCTATTACTTGGTTAACCGAAAGACCTTGATTTATATGTTTGAGATAAAACGGTACACCTCCCATTGTCATATAGATTTGAATGATTTGATACCGAGTGAATTTTAAATTTCTTGCAATCAAATACGCTTCGGTTTCGGCCATTGTGAAAGGCTTTAGCTCAATTCTTTGTGTGATTCGGTTGTATAAACCACCTTTTGCGTTTATTAGTTTTTTAATTATCCAAGAAGCCGAAGATCCACATACTATTAAAAGTAGATTTTTTATTTTTGAGCCATGCTGATTCCAAAAATATTCGAACGCAGTTAAAAATCCTGACCGCGCTGTATCAAGCCAGGGAAATTCGTCCAAAAAGACTACAGACTTTGTTGGTGAGTCTTCTTTGGTATATAAATAGTCGCTAAGGTATTTAAATGCTGTGGCCCAATCTTTTGGTTTAGAGTTTTGATCTGTTACAATATTTTGATATTCATTATAAAAATTATTCAGTTGAATTTGTATATCGGCTTCGTATGCTCCAGTAAACTCAAAGACCATTTTTTCTCTGAAATATTCTCTGATTAAGTACGTTTTTCCTACTCTTCTTCTACCATAAACTGCCAATAGTTCTGCTTGTTCTGATTCAAGAAGGGTTTTGAAAATTTGCATTTCTTTATATCTACCTATTACCATAACTATAATTTTTTTTAAAATTAACATTATCTTTGGAAAAATCATAACAAAAATAATAGATTTTTCCAAACAATATGTCATCTTTGGAAAAACCACATTAAAAATAATAGATTTTTCCAAAGATAAACGTTTGATAAATTAAAATACAGAAGAATTTAAATTGTGTATTTTTCAGAAAACATTAGAAATGAGAATATTATAAATACAAATACACCAAAATGTAGGTATTTTTAAAGCCTCAACAAATTAAGAGAACTCATAAAACCTCAAAATATTTATACCGAAATAGCACATCAGTATTCGCATGAAGAGTGGTTCGAAGGAATTGAGTTTATAGGAGGAGCTTGAGCTTATAAAATAAAACGTCCTACCAAGACCAAACTCGATCAGGCGTAATGCAGAAATTCATTTTCACATCGAATGTCTCTACATCTTCAAGCAAATCTACTGGTTCAAAAAGTGAAAGGCCTACTATAAGGGTGTCTTTCGTTGCATACTGAAGAAATCTGTCATAATATCCTTTGCCATAACCAACTCTATTCCCTTTTTTGTCAAATGCTAATAAAGGAACAAAAACTAAAATGTCATCATTTTTAAATTTTTCAAAAAATGACTCAGAATTTAAAAAATGGCTTAATTCTTTTGGTTCCTCTATTCCCCATTGATTGATTTTTAAAATAGTTGATGTATCATATTTCACATGAGCTAGCTCTCCATTTTCTAAACTTTTACAAATGAATATATCAGAAGCATAATCTTTTCTTAAAGTTCTAATAATAAGCTCAGTATCAGGCTCATTTTTAATTTTTATAGGCAAAAATATATGTATAGGTGAATACTGGGGCATCATTAATCGACTAAAAAGCAAGTCATGTATTATTAAACTTTTTAAGTTTAATTCTATTTTAGACAATTGAGCTCGTTGCTTATTATAGTGAATTCGGGCTTCAAATTTTGTCATCTTTATAAAATCTAAAATGAATATATAGTAAAAACCTCTCCTTTTTCATAGGTCTCATTAATTCTTTGGGGCAATTCTAAAAAACCATTGGCTTCACTAAGGTTAATAAAATCACCGGAACCATGATGAGAAACTGGATAAGCCATCCATATTCCGTCTTCATTTTTAAGTTTTATTTGTAAAAAATAAGTTAATGACGGTTTAAAATGAACCTCTTCTGCCAAAACAGCCTTAAAAGCCTCTATTTTTAAACCTAAACAGTGTTGAATCCAAGGCAATACATATCTTAAAGTACACATAAACGTAGAAACTGGGTTACCGGGCAAAGCAAATACTAAAGTGTTTTCGCTTCTTCCAAACCACATGGGTTTCCCTGGTTTTTGGGCTATTTTATGGAAAAGTTTCTTAACGCCGCTTAGTGCTAAAGCTTCTGGAATGTAATCTTTCTTTCCCATAGAAACCCCTCCAGACAAAATAAGGATATCGTAGCCTTCTATTGCGTCTTTAATTTTTTTTATTGTACTATTTAAATCATCGGCACAGTGCATATAGTCCCCCCTTATGCCCAAATTGGATAATAAACCTTGAATGGCATAAACATTTGACCCTCTAATTTGATGGGGTAAGGGCACTTCATGAATAGCAACTATTTCGTCTCCCGACGAAACTACAACTACTTTTGGTAATTTCTTTACCTTAATATTTAATTTTCCAATTGTAGCGGCAATTGCCAAGTCTCCAGCATTTATTTTCTTGCCTGATTTTACGATAACAGTTCCACTTTTACAATCACTTCCTTTCAAATGCACATTTTGACCTTTTCGTAAGTCTACTAAAATTTTTGCTTCATTTTTCAAAATATCTAGATCTTCATACCGAACCACAGTATCTGCATTCTGAGGTAAACAAGCACCGGTCATTACTTCAAGGCACACATTGTTTGCCCCTAGTTGAACCTGAACTTCCCCAGCAGCGTGTAATCCTTCTATTTTAAAACTCCTAATACCCTCGCTGTAGTTTTCGAAATTAATGGCAATACCGTCCATAGTGACTCTGTCAAAAGGTGGGAAGTCGCGATCTGCCACCAAATCTTCTGCCATTATTCTTCCTAAAGAATTTTCAACACCAACTTGTTCTATTCCAAAATCAATATTTTGATTAAATATTATTTCACAAGCATTTTCAACAGATATTAATTTCATAAGTTCAACTAAAAAGCATAGGTTGATCCCTGTCATTTATGGGCATAGCCCTTTTTCGAAGCGATTCGCCAGTTCTATTTGAAAAAACGGCTTTAATTTCTGCAACAATAGACAAAGCAATTTCATCAGGAGTTTGTGCTCCAATATCTAAACCAACAGGTGCATAAATATTTTTTAGGAACTCTTTTTTAAATATATGCCCTTCATTAATAAGCTCATAAATTATTTTTTCTGCCCTTACTTTAGGTCCCAACATTCCTATATATTTTAAATTCGAGTCTTTAATTTTCAATAGATTCTTTTTATCCGTTTCTAAGGAATGAGACATAAGAATTATAGCTGTATTTTCTTCCAATTTATTAACATCAAAATCAGAATTAGAAATACAAATGTTTCGTTCCAAAGAATTAACTTTCGATGGCTCTGCCACAATGTTCAAGTTCCAAGATAGCTCTTTTATCAAACTAATTAATGGATACAAATCATATTGATGCCCCATTAATAAAACATGAATAGGTTTTGGAATAACCTCAACAAAAAGCTGAAGACCATTTTCAAAAAAAATATTTTTTGATTTTTCCAAGTCAATTAAAGATTCCTTTAAAGAAGATAAATTTACAAATCCATCTAATCGTTCTAGGTATAAATCATCCTTCAAAGAAATTATTCTACCCCATAAATTAGAATTTGCAATAGAATTACAGACTGTTATGGCTATTTTTTTACTGTTTTTTATGGAGTTAATTCTTATCAATTGCTCCACGGGGTTAAATACATCATTAAAGTCTATTGGAACAAATAACACGTCTATAATTCCGTTGCATCCCAATCCTACGCCAATCTGATAGTCATCGTCAGTTGTAGTATCGTATGTTATCAAACTTGGTGAATTTTTTAAAATCGCTATTTTTGCACGTTTTAAGGCATCTCCTTCTAAACAGCCTCCGCTTATGCCACCCACCCAAGTGCCATCGTCACAAACAAACATCCTTGCACCGGTTCGACGATAAGATGAACCTTCTACCCGAACCACAGTAACCAAAGCTGCAGAAATTAGGCTTATTTGCTTAGTTTCTTTATATTTTTGAAAAATATTCCGTAATTCCTTCATAATTTCTTGCCAATTTCTATATTTTTTTTGACTGAGCGAAAAAATTCTCCAATTTTGTTGCAGAGATTTTTTAATTATTATTAATGAAAGAGTCTAAAAACTTTTATTTTTGCGATAAAATATTAACATTATGACTGAAGTTCTTTCTCAGTATTGGCAAATTATCTTTCTTTTTTTTATAATTGCTCTTTTATATTCTTCTGTTGGCTTTGGAGGTGGGTCTAGTTATTTAGCTATTTTAACACTCTTTGATTTAAAATTTGGATTTTTAAGAGCCGCCTCTTTGCTTTGCAACATAGTAGTGGTGACCAATGGCAGTTTTCAGTTTTACAAAAAAGGATATTTGAATTTTAAAAAAATGCTTCCTTTGGTAACTGCCTCTGTACCTATGGCATTTTTAGGAGGTAAAATTCCAATTAAAGAACAAACCTTCTTCATATTATTGGGTATAACCTTATTCATTGCAGCAATTACAGTTTGGTTTCAAGACGGTATTCCCAAAATTTCCAGATTTCAAAAAACGGATAGCCTATGGCTAAATCTTGCAATAGGTAGTTCTATTGGATTCATTTCAGGTCTTGTTGGCATTGGAGGTGGCATTTTCCTTTCCCCACTATTATATCTTTTAAAATGGGATGAGCCAAAAAAAATAGCCGCTACATCTAGTTTTTTTATATTGTTAAATTCAATGTCGGGTCTTTTAGGTCAAATGAATTCCAATTTTTTCGAAATGAATTGGTCATTGGTTTATTTTTTGATGTTTTCTGTAGCTTTGGGTGGATTTTTTGGAAGCTATTTAATAACGCAAAAACTTTCTTCCTCACTTATTAGAAAAGCTACTTCACTACTTATTGCTTACGTGAGTTACACAGTTTTATCAAAATATATTTGAAATTCATAATGAAAATAAAAGTATTGTGTTTTGGAATTACAAAAGAACTTTTGGGCGGTTTTGAACAGTTCTTCGAACTGCCAAATGGCTCTAAAGTAAAAGAACTAAAAATGCTTTTGCTCGCAAAAAACCAAATATTCGAAAAACTAGATTCCCTTAGAATTGCTATTAATGAAGAATATGCAGAGGACGAAAATGAAATTTTTGAAAACGACGAGGTGGTTTTGATTCCGCCTGTAAGCGGAGGATAAATGTACTCCTTTTGGTTTTTTATTAGCTTATTGATTTTTAAATAAATTGTCCAATATTGTAAAGTCTATTAAAAATTAATCAAAATTTACCTATAGTTTATGGAAAATAATAATATAGATATACAACTCAATAAAGTATCCCTAAATCTTTCAGATTCACTAAAGTTTGTAAGCTCAGAAACGGTAGGTGGAATAGTGAATTTTGTAGGTACAGTACGTAATCATACTAAAGGCAAAACTGTCCTTTTTTTGGATTTTGAAGCCTATGAACCCATGGCTATATCTGAAATGCACAAAATAGCAAGAATTGCCCTCGAAAAATTTGAAATTCACAAAATAGCGATTCACCATAGAATTGGCACTTTGAGCATTGGTGAAATTCCTATTATCATTTCAGTATCTTCATCTCATAGAAACGCAGCTTTTGAAGCTTGTCAATTTGCAATTGATACATTGAAAAAAACAGTTCCAATCTGGAAAAAAGAACACTTTGAAGATGGTGAAATATGGGTAAGTGCTAATCCGTAAACTCGATTTATTTCTTACAAAGCACATTTTGTTTATTTTATGACTTAAAATAACCCTTTAAATTTTCACTAATCCGCCCGTTTTCACTGATTTGTAAATTGCTTCCACAATGGTAATGTCCCTTAGGCCTTCTTCTCCTGGAACAATAAACGGCTTTTTTTGTAAAATAGCTTGTGCATCTTCATCCATTTGTTTGGGTTGTTGACTAACAAGCGGAAAATTTATCAAGGTGCCGTCTGACATACTACCTTTATTATTTCCATAGCCACTCTGTGGTTCCATTTTAAGCCACCCTTTCTCATAGCTCACTTGTAGATGATTCATATTTATACCAAAACTCGACTGGCAAGCAGCCCTAGCCCCAGAAGGAAATTCTAATTGAAACATCATAGTTTCTTCCACCTCTTTATAAATCTCCGGCCGTGTTGTAGAAGCTTGAGCAATTACATTGATGGGTTCTTCGCCTGCGGCCATGCGGGCACCTTGCAGAGCATACACACCCATGTCGCCCATTACTCCACCACCCATCGCCTTGCTTTGTTTCCAATGTGTGGATCGGTCATCAACATAACCAGCCGCAGAGTTTATCATTTTTGGTTTACCAAAAGGACGCTTTTTTGCTACTTTTATCACCTGCTGCAAGTTGGGGTCATGTTGGCAACGGTAGCCTATAGAAAGACCCACTTTGTTTTTTTTACATGCCTCAATCATCGCTATGCAATCAGCAACTGTGGGGGCCATCGGTTTTTCGCACCAAATTTGCTTACCGGTAGCAGCACCTCTAATGGCAAACTCTCTATGCATAGATGGGGGTAGAATTACATAAATAATATCTATATCCGGATTATTTGCAATTTGGTCAAAGTTTTTATAATCATAAATATTTTTGTCAGATAGACCATATTTGTTTTTCCATATTTCTACTTTAGATGGAGTCCCAGTAACTATACCTTTAAGTTCACAGTGCTCAGTTTTAAGAAGTGATGGTGCAATCAAATCTGTGCTGTAATATCCTAAACCCACAAGAGCCACACCCAACTTTCTTTTCTGGGTTTGTGTAGCCTTAAGTAAAACATGTGGAGAAAATACGGAAGAGGCTGCTAAAATCCCTGTGCTTTTTAAGAATTCAATTCGTTTCATTTTTTTGAAATTTAAATGGAGAAAAGATTACATATTCAAATCTAAAACTTTTACTTTTACTTTTGCAATTATCATTATGAATTTTAATTATATTTATATTTAATAATACATAAGCTAGCTTCAAAAAGTCTTTATTTCGCTTTAAAATTGATAAAAGATTAAAAATTTGCAAATTTGCAATCTTTACCATTAAAAAAATTAAAGAAAATATATTCAATTAAAAATCTTTTTTTACCTTGAAAAAAAATAAATTAGGGAATAACTTAAAATGCAAAAACTGACAGGCAAAATATTGATTGCAGAACCATTTTTGGGAGATCCAAATTTTGAAAGAAGCGTTGTCTTGGTGTGTGAACACAACGATTTTGGGTCATTTGGCTTGGTGCTAAACCAAGCTACAAAAAGTGTTTTATCTGATGTAATTGAAGATTTCTATTCCGATTTTCCCCTTTTCATTGGAGGACCAGTTGAGCAAAATACTTTACATTATATTCATAGACTTGGAAAACTAATTGAAGATTCAGTGGATCTCGGAAATGGATTGTATTGGGCGGGAGATTTTGAATCCATAAAAAGTTTAATCAATATTGGAACTATAAAAAGCAATGACATTCGTTTCTTTTTAGGGTATTCTGGCTGGGGTGCGGATCAAATTGAAGGAGAATTGGCACAAAACACATGGATAGTTTCAGATATCAATGAAGAACAACTTTTTGAACAAAATGAGCAACAATTTTGGAGACAAGTATTGAAAAGAATGGGCGGAGATTTTAAAGTTTTATCAAATTACCCAATAGACCCAAGGTTAAATTAGTATTTTATAGAAAGATGGCGTGTTTAGATAATAGTCTAAAATAGATCGAAAGAAAAATCAAAAAGTAAAAAGAATAAAAAAAATGCCTTATAATAGGATAGGATACCCCATTCCCTTCCACTATGTTAAATTTCTTTCGCACATGTTTCAAAATATACCTTTTATTTGGATTTTTTAATATCCAACAAAATATTAATAAATTTCTCTTTAAAAGAAGGCAAATTTTCAAAATTCACAAATATCTCCTTAGAAAGTATCGGGTCAAAATATGTTTTATCAGTTTTAATAAGGTAAAATTTTTTTTTCTAATATGCCTATATTATATTTAAGTTAAATTACAAAAAAGTGATAAAGATTCCAATTCTATTCCTATGAAATTACTTAAATCCCTTTACATAATAGGTTTTGCTTTTGCTTCATGTCAAAATATTGATACTAGTAAAAAAAATACTGTTTCAACTCTTTTAAAAAGTGAAAGTTCTGATTCTATAAATTATCCTTCTATCCCTCAAAATGATTCATTTCCTGTTGGTGAAATCATAAATGAAAAAGGCCTTTTAAAAGAAATTGAAGATTCCAGTTATCCCTTTTTTAACTTGGTGATAGAATTTCCAGAAAGAAAATCAGAAGAAAGCTTTAATCTAAATATTGAAGAAGTAAAGGGTTTAAATCAAGGGAAATTAATCAAATTGAAAAGTAAGTATATTAATTTCTCCTATACAAGTGAAATTACAAACGCATTATTAGACATTCAAGTAAAAGGAAGTTCTATTTTTGGTACCGATGTAATAGCCTTAAATGATGAAACGAATAAAGTTACAGGTATTTTAGGAGGAGCTGAAGAAATTACTTCTGGAGACTTACCTGGAAAAGTTATAATTACGAATAAGAAAGGAGATGTTTTCAAATTTAGTTTCTATATTACTGACGGCATGGTATTACAAAATGGGAAAACAGTCACTGCTTTTTTTGAAGAACGAACTATTAATGAGATAAAAAGTCTTAGTCAAATTAAAAACTAATTTTAAATTATTATTAAACTATGAAAATCAAATTATTCGGACTCTTAGTTTTCGTCACTTTATGTTCTTTTAGTCTCGACAATATATATGTATGGGAAAAATATAAAATACAAATTACTGTTCCAGATGATTTTAAAGTAACAAAAAACACTAATGAAAACTTTGAAATGTTAGGTGACGGCATGGAACTTTCAATTAGTATTTTTGAAGGAAGTATATCGATTGATGATTTGGAAGAGGCTACAATTGCTGGTGCCAAATCCATTAAAATGACTGAAATAGACCAAGCACATGAAACTAAAATCAATCAGCTTGAAGGCTACTTTGTAGAAGGCTTTTTAGATGGTGATAGAGTGATGTTTGCGGGATTATTAGACCCTAGAACCAAAACAAATATCTTTGTAGCAATAACGTTTGCTGACGACGATAATAATGCAGAAGATGAAGCATTTAAAATATTAAATAGTTTAAAAAGATTAAGATAAATTGTTACGTTTTATTGTAGTCAAGGTTTAAAGAAGTTATGAAATATTCTACAAATAAATTTAATCTTTAATTTTCAATTATTTAGTTATTACCCAAAAGTCGCAAACAGCATTAGAAAAAAGCTATAAAGTGTTAATAAATAGCACGATATAGCTTTGGTAGTTTCACCAAAAAGGTGAAAATTGAGGTTGGAAAAACAATTTAATACTACTATGTACAAAGTTAATCAATCCTCTAAAATATTACTCCCTTTGGCTGTTTAAATTTAATTTATAAGGCCATTAAGCAAAAAAAATGGATGTTTTTTTAGATAATGAATTTGGTCAAAGGCATTATTTATGCAAATATTTTTATTCTGACATTGTTCTTTCTTTACTTGGAAATTCCCTATGCAATGGTAGTTATGTTTCTGATATTGAATATTTTATTGATAAGTTTATCAAGCAATTTTTTGACAAAATACCTTCTGCGGATACAGTTGAATACGCATGTCAAGAGCTAAAAAATCTCACTTTAGTAACCACAACCCCAGATGGGATAAAACATCAGGAAAACTATTGTGACAAAAAGAACAAGACTCTTTTGTCATTAGCTCTGTTTACCGGAGTTTTAGAAAAAAATTACTGGCATCCGACTAAATTTAAAAGACTTTGTTCTATTAAATATATGATAAGTTTAGTATGTTTTTTAGGCACTGAATAGCTTGCCAAGAGCTGCACAACAATATTGATAATTTTTTTAGAGGCACTTTGTCATTATCTAATCGTTTTTTTACGGAGAACCAATTCAAATAATTCTGCAGGTACTTTGTTGAGACACCATTGAATATTTCTAGCCATTCCTTTAGTTCTTTGGCGGATTGATTTACATGCTGAATATGGTATTTTCCCTCTTTGACATATTTTTTATCTTTTGCCCTTATTGTTTTATGTTCAATTTTATTGCTTTTGGCAAAGGCAATATAACTCGGATGAGAGTCGGAGCACAGAATACTTTCTGAGACAATTTTGTCTTTTAGTACCGCTGTTAGATTATTTTCGCTAATTCTCCCTCTTGTTGCTACCTGTAAATGATTGCTACCTTTTCTGTCATTGCTTATTATTATAGCTACTTTTTGGTCACTTATTCCTCTTGACTTGGGTTCAAACATCCCTTTACCTCTTTTCTTGCCCGGCCTTTCGAGGTTTCTTTGTCCTTTTTGTGAATATGCTACAAAAACATCATCACTTTCTAC